>PLZN01000288.1 GCA_003152195.1 Acidobacteriaceae bacterium | reverse complement strand
GGGAGGAGAGATAGGTCTCGTCGGGCGAACCGAAGTCGTTCCCGTAGGTAAACTTCTGCTCAACCAAGCCGCGGGAAAAGGCATCGTCGAGCATGCTTACCGCTTGGTCGTAGCTGATTCGCGGAAAGGGCGGTTGCACCGCCTCGAGCTTGGTAGTATCGCGCCCGATCACCTTCAAGTCCAAGGCCCTTCGGCTCAGCACGCGCTGCACGAGAAAGCTCAGAAACTGCTCCGCCAGCGCCATCAGATCATCCAGCGTGGCATAGGCCATCTCCGGCTCCACCATCCAGAACTCCGTCAGGTGCCGCCGCGTCTTCGACTTCTCGGCGCGAAAGGTGGGCCCGAACGAATACACCTTGCCCAACGCCATCGCTGTGCTTTCGATATACAACTGGCCGCTCTGAGTGAGGTACGCCTCGTCCCCGAAGTACTCGACGGGAAACAGCGTGCTGGTTCCTTCGCAGGCGGCAGGAGTGAGAATCGGCGGGTCGGTAAGGACAAAGCCGTTATCGTCGAGAAAATCCCGCGCCGCCTTGATGATTTCGGCGCGGATCCGCAGAATTGCTGACTGTCTCGGAGTACGAATCCACAGATGCCGGTGCTCCATCAGGAAGTCGACGCCGTGCTCCTTGAGGGTGATGGGGAAGGGTTCCTCTTCGCTCACTCGCTGCAGCACTTCGACGTTATCGACATCCAGTTCATAGCCGCCGGGTGCGCGCTTATCCGCTCTCACCCTGCCGGTCACGATGACGCTCGATTCCTGCGTCAGGCCACGCACCCGCTCAAAAACTTCCGGCGTCACCGCGGCCTTGGGCACAATCCCCTGCACCGTGCCGGTCCCGTCGCGGAAGATGGGGAAGAGCAGCTTCCCGCTTGCGCGCAGGTTGTAAAGCCACCCCCTGAGCGTGACCTGTTGTCCTTCGTGCCGGTCCAGGGTCGCGATTGTGGCCAGCGGAGCGGCGCCAGGGGCGCCCGCCACCGGCAAGCGTTCGTCTTTGTTCTCTTCTGCCATTTCCGGATCCGAACTAAAGCTCGAGTTTCTTGAAGGTTTCAGCGGCGCGGGTGGCGATGTGCTCTGGTGCATCCTCGGGCAGGTAGTTGATCTCCAGCACGGCGGCAGACAACTGCGGCGCTGTGCGCAACTCCTGCATTGTCTCCGTCCAGGCAATCGTCCCGTCCCCCGGCCAAAGATGCTCGTCCTTCTGCCCATGGTTGTCATGGATATGCGTGGAACGGATGAGCGGTTTCAACTCGGCGATGGCGGCGGCAATGCCACTTCCAAGATGCGCATGCCCCAAGTCCAGACATACACCCACATCTTTGAAGTGGCCGATCCTAATGATCTCCACCAGGTTGGGCGACTCGGTGACTTCGTTCTGGATGTTTTCCAGCAGAATCCTCATGCCTAATGGCCGGGAAAAGGCCTGCAGATGCTCGATGGCCGTCATAGCATGCTCCAGCGTCCGCGGGCTCCAGCGGTCTTCACGCTCCCCCAGGTGCAGAATCACGTAGTGCAGGGGAATCTCTTCGGCGGCCTCGAGTGCTCGTTTCACCTCGTCCATGGCGTCGATCCGGCGCGCCTTTTCCGGGTGGACCACGTTTACCGCCGGAGCACCGCCTCGTCCCATCTCGGTATCCCCAAAGAGCGGCATGTGCATCGAAAAAGGTTCCACGGGGTTGGCCGCGAACCAGAGCGCGATCTCTTTCACGTGACCCTTGCTGGTGTAGTCGAAATGTTGGCGCGCGGCATAAATCTCGATTCCCTGCGCGCCTCCCTTTGCTAAAGTCTCCAGCAACCCCGGATGTAGCCGCTGGCGCAGAAATACATGGGTCGAAATGGTTCTCAGCATCGCGCCGTTTCCACGGAACTCATCGGCTCCGTATGTGTCGTTCTCTTTATAGTTCCGGTGCCGGTCTGTCGCGCACTCGTTCTCTACTATCTTCTCACCGTGCGCAGTAGCGCGTGAACTCTCCCGAGCGCCGGTTGATCGAATTATGCATCAGGAGAAATACTCTATTTGGCGCCACCAGGCAAACGACGGAGTTGTTGTCTGGAGAAAGGTCGCTGGGCGGGAGGGTCAACCTACTACCGGGACTGATTGTCGCTGAGAATGGAGAGCTGACTCATTTCGTCCTTCAGCGAATAATACGGAACCGGGCGCCACAGCAGAAGGCAGTCGAGCACGGCGTCGGAGTCATAAGCGATGTCAGCGACCACCAGTTGCTTTCCCCCAACCCCTTGAATCACGACTCCGCGGTCATAGCGAATGCGGTATTCCCGCACATGCTTGAGTTCTTGCCAGCGGATGCGGCTGGAGGCGCAGCCGCCTTCGAGCAGACCTTCCCGATCCAGGAACAGCGGCTCCGGCCAGTCGGCCAGCACCACAGGAACCAGGAAGAAGCCGATGCCGAAGCTGGCCCAGCCTATCCAACTGGGCGTGCCGGAGGCAAGCAGCTGCCCTGCGCCGAAAGCGGCCCCACTGATTCCGCCCGCGAGGACGAGATAGTAGAGGAGCAGACAGGTTGGTTTCACCGCGAACCGCCAACCATCGGCGGTTGGTTTCGGCTTTACGCCGAAGGTGGGGGCGATCAGGACCAGCAGGCCAATCGCACCCGCCACAATCATGCCGATCGCTATCATTTTCTCGGGCCAAGGCTGCATCCAGGGAAGTTTCCTCTCCTGAACCTACGGTTGGCAATAGCCAAAAGGTTTGAGCGGCCCGCGCAAAGTACCGTGTTTGCTCACGCCGGCGCAGGCAAGGTGTGCCGCTGGTTAAAGAAATTCTTGGCGGGCTGGCTTTGGTGATTTGGCGATGCGGCATTGCGCTAAAAGCTAAGCGAAGCAAGAAGTCCCGGCATTTGCCGGGACGGTT
>PLZN01000537.1:5191-12088 GCA_003152195.1 Acidobacteriaceae bacterium | reverse complement strand
GCTTGGGGCGCGCAGTAGGAAATCCGGGGTCCGGCGCGTTTTTTTTGCGAAGGGTGGTATTCCACGACTGCAGGACTGACCAATTCCCAGCCATCGCCTCCGATTTATCCTTGGAGGGTAAGCGTAGGATCTGCGGAAGGGAAAGGTTTCTGGGAGACGAGTGCTGTCTAGACTTCGAAGGAGGAGGAAGAAGGCGGTCCGCGGGGAGCGGAGCGGCGGAGCATGCGTGTTGCGACAGCATCCGCAATCGACTGCTGGATCATGCCGGTTACGGCGAACCCAAGGCTCGTCCGGCATGCAAAGTCCGCGGTGATGGTGGCGGTAGTGATGGCACGAAGGCCTTCACCATAAGGGCAGCCTGCGTGTCGGACTTGAGGACTAGAAGCGGATGCCGGGCCGTCCATTTCGGCCATGCTCCCGCAAGCATGCGCACCGTGAGCACGGCAGCAGATGGGCAGCAATTGTTGCGGGGCGGCGAGCGCGAGCACAGTTGCCGATGGCAACAGCGCCCCAAAAACGCACAGCAACATGATTGCTGCAATCCGCCGCATGAAATGAGTTTACACGCAACCGCCTGTGCGGCACATGAAGAGCACTTTGCGGTATAAAACTTAGATGCAACTCCCCCCGGTAATCGCCGCAGCAATCCAGGCCGGCGACACGGTGATTGCATCGAGCGCGCGCGCCGCGCGCGCCCTGCGGCGGCTTCATGGGGAGGCACAACGCCGAAAGGGACTGGAAGCCTGGCAATCCGCGGACATTCTGGACTGGGATAGCTGGTTGAACCGCTTGTGGCAGAAGAGGCTGCGCTCGGGCAGCGAGACACGCCTCTTACTCACAACACTGCAGGAACAACAGGTCTGGATCCGGCTGGTGAAGCCCAGTATCGAAGGGCGGCGCCTGATCTCCGTGCCCGGCGTCGCGGAGCTCACGCAGCAGGCCTACGCCCTGCTCTGCGCCTACGGCGCACTCGACTTCCTCCACGGGGACCGGCTAGGCGGTCCGGATGTCGAGAGCTTTCGCGAGTGGGCGCGCGGCTTTGAGCGCACATGCAGCAAAGAGGAGTGGCTGAGCCGAGCCAAGCTCCCTCTCGTGTTGCAGAAAGCTGTGATCTCGGGCCAGGTTGAGGCAACGACCCGGCTGGTGCTGACCGGCTTCGATCGCGTCACTCCCGCGCAGCAACAGCTGATCGAAGCTTTTCGCGAGCGGGGCAATGACGTCCAAATCGTCGAAGCCGGCGAAGTCCTCGCGGCGGAGACGACCTTGCTCGTCGAAGCTGTCGATAAACGGGATGAGATCGCCACCTGTGCCCTCTGGGTGCAACACGAGCTTGCAACCGCCGCGGCCGCAGGGGAAAGAGCGCGCATCGCCGTCGTCGTGCCCAGTGTCTCCAACGTGCGCCCCGAGATCGAGAGGATCTTTCGCCAGATACTCGCGCCCCAGGCCGTTGCTATCGGAAAGCAAGATGTGCCGCTGGGTTTCGAATTTTCTCTCGGCGTTCCCCTGGCCGGCGTACCCATGGCGCGTAGTGCGCTCTTGCTGTTGCGTTGGATGAACGGAGCGCTCTTGCAGGACCAGGTAAGCTGGCTGCTGCTTTCCGGCTTTGTTCACGAGCAGCAGGACGAACTGCTGCCTGTCGCGGAATTCGATGTCAAGTTCCGGCGCCAATCGATGAGACAGCCGGAACAGGATCTGGAAACTTTCCTGCACTCTGCTAACCCGCCCGACAAGCTTCGCCGCAGTCTGCAGGCTGGGCGGCGCCTGCTCCCCCAGAACGGCTCGTTGAATTTTGCCCAGTGGGTCGATGTGGCCGAGCGGATTCTGCAGGCGGTCCATTGGCCCGGAGCGCATCCGCTTCAGAGTGAAGATTTTCAGGTTCAGGCCCGGTGGTCGCAGTTGCTCGACAGCGTGGCCGCACTGGCCTTCGATGGACGCAAAATTGGCTACTCCGAGTTTCTCGAGGTGCTCGAGCGGCACGCTGGACAGACAATCTTCGCGCCCGAGTCGCGGGATGCGGCGGTCCAGATCCTGGGACCGTTCGAAGCAGCGGGCCTCACCTTCGACGCGCTGTGGTTTCTAGGCGCCGACGACGCCGGCTGGCCGGCCGTCGCACGGCCCCATCCTTTTCTTACCCGGTCGCTGCAGCGCACACACAACATGCCCCACGCGGATAGCACTGCCGACTGGAAGCTTGCCCAGCAGGTGACCACCCGCCTGGAGAGAAGCGCACCCAAGTGCGTCTTTAGCTTCCCGACGCAGAATGCCGATGGCGCCTGCCGCCCATCGACGCTGGTGCGTTCCGGCACGCCAAGGATACAAGCGAAAGCACTGCGGATCTCGATCGCGGCCGATGAATACCTGGCCGCGGAAGATGAATTCCCTGCCCTGCTGATGGAAGAGGAGCAAGCGGCGATTCTTCCCTGGCCGATTGAGCAGAATGCCGGGGGCGCTGAAATACTTCGCCGCCAGGCAGCCTGCCCATTCCAATCCTTCGCCACCAGGCGGCTGGACGCCAGGCCGATGGACGCAACCGACTGGGGGTTGGAAGCTCGCGAACGGGGCTCGGTGGTGCACAAGATCCTGGAGAACCTATGGATAGAGTTGAAGTCGCGCGATGCCCTCCTTGAAGCCCGCGCAGAAGCTCGGCTGCACGCCATGGTTGAGCAGCACGTTGCGGCAACATTGCTAAGATACCGGGGCCATGCACCGAAGCACAGCTGGACCCAGGCATATCTCGATGCGGAACAAGAGCGGATCGTCTCTCTTATCGAGGAGTGGTTGGACTACGAAGCCCGGCGGGCGAATTTTACTGTCGAAGCCGGGGAAGAGAAGCTGGCGGCAACGGTGGGAGATCTAAAACTGCAAGTGCGCGTGGATCGTATCGACGCAGTCGCCGGCGGCCGCGTCATCATCGATTACAAGACAGGCCTGCTGAATGCAGTTTCCTGGGATGGTCCGCGGCCGGACGAGCCGCAACTGCCCCTGTATGCCGGCTTCGGGCAGATCGACAATCTCAAAGGTGTGCTGCTGGGGCGGGTCCGCGAGGACAAGGCGAAATTCATCGGCCGGGTGGAAGACGCCGGGATCGTGATGCCGGGCGATGCCAAGTTGACCAGGCCGCCCTACAGCGCCAATATGCTGCGCGGCTGGCAGAACGCCTTACTCGACCTGGGGCAGCAGTTCCTTAACGGCGAAGCGCAGGTCGACCCTAAGCAGTATCCCAAGACCTGCGAGTTTTGCGACCTATCCGGACTCTGCCGGATTGCCGAAAACGATCCCGCCACAACTGGCGACGAAGCGGATGACAGCGATGACTGAACTGCTGTTGCAGCCGGTCGATGAAAGCGCTCGGGCGCAGACACTCGAGACCCACCAATCCTTTCTCGTCCAGGCTCCTGCCGGTTCGGGCAAGACCGAGCTGCTGACTCGACGCCTGCTGAAGTTGCTTGCGGAAGTGGACGAGCCGGAACAGATCCTGGCCATCACTTTCACTCTTGCCGCTACTGCGGAAATGCGGGAGCGGGTGCTCAACGCGCTGCGGAAGGCCCGGGATACAGCAGAGACCAGCGGCGAGATCAAGCTGGCGCGCGGAGCCCTGGAGAACGACGCCCGGCGAGGATGGAATCTCCTCCAACAGCCGGAGCGGCTTAATATTCAGACCATCGATGCTGTTTGCCTGGCTATCGCCCATGAAACTCCCCTGCTTTCGCAGCTGGGTGGATCGCTTTCCCCGACCGACAAACCGCAGCCGCTCTATACCCTTGCGGCTCGGCGGACCCTATCCCATTTAGGTAGTGAGGAGCCGCTATCAAGCGCCCTGAGCGCCCTGTTACAGTTGCGCGCAACCAGCCTGCCCGATTGCCAGAAATTGATCGCCGAGATGCTCGACAAGCGAGACCAGTGGGGCCGCGTGCTCCCTCTCGGCCAGGCGACGATTGATTGGCCCGCGGTACGCGCAGCCCTTGAAGCGCCCCTCCGCCGCACTCACAACGAGGCGATCCACAAAGCACAGTCACTCTTCGCACTCCATCCCGAACTTGCAAAAGAATTGGTGGAAGTTCTAAGCCATGCCTGCGGCAATGTAGATCCGGATTCCGGGTTGATCGCGCTCAAGCATGTCACCGGTATTCGTCACCTGACCGATCACGCGCACTGGGGTTGCTTGTGTCACTTTTTGCTGACCAAAGAGAGCACGTGGCGTAAGAATGTCAATCGCGATATCGGATTTGTTTCTGGCAAAGGCGGCAAAGCGGCCAAGGAGCGCTATGCGTCTCTCATTGAGCACCTTGACGCGCATCCTGAGTTCCTCGCCATGCTCTGCGAGCTGCGCGCTCTTCCCCCCCAGGCGTACACCGATCAAGAGTCGCAGATGCTGCAGCACATGCTGGTCATCCTGCGCTATGCGGTCGCGGAGCTGCGTCTGGTTTTCGCCGAGCGCGGTGTGGTGGACTTTGTCGAATTAGGTCTCGCCGCGCGGCAGGTCTTGCTTGACGAAGAGGGAAAGCTGAGTGAATCGGCGGACGTCTTTGCCGAACGATGGCCTCATCTGCTGGTGGACGAGTTTCAGGATACGTCCCGCAGCCAGTACGAGCTGTTCACCCTGATTGCGGCCGGGTGGGAATCCGCGGGTCGAGGCACCTGCTTCCTGGTCGGCGATCCCATGCAATCGATCTATATGTTTCGCCAGGCTGAGGTAGAGCTCTTCGAACGCACCCGGCGCTACGGCCTAGGCGAGGGGACGGCCGCAGTCCAATTGAAACCTTTGCAGTTGCAAACCAATTTTCGCTCCCATGCCGGACTGGTAGACCGCCTCAACGAAATCTTTGCCCAGGTCTTCGGAGCCCCGACAGGCCAGGAATACCAGGTGACCTTCGCTCGGTCCACGGCCCATTGCCCGGCGCCGCGCGGCAGCCTGGGCGTAAAAGTCTGGCCCTCCTTCCGCACCTCCAAACCAAGCCCGGACGAGAAGCGGGCAGCGGATGATGCGGAAGCCAGGCAGGTGGTCAGCATCATCCAGGAACACTGGCCCGCGGTGGAAGCAGCAAAGCATAAGCGGGGCGAGTTCCGCATAGCCGTCCTGGTTCGCGCGCGCACCCACCTCGACTTGATCGCGCGCAGACTTCGCCAGGCGGATATTCCCTTCCGCGGGGTAGAGATTGAGCAGTTGAGCAAACGCCAGGAGGTGAAGGATCTTACCGCGCTCACGCGTGCGCTCTTGCATCCCATGGATCGCATCGCCTGGCTCACCGTACTTCGCGCGCCCTGGTGTGGCCTTACCCTCAGGGACCTGCATACGCTCGGCGGTAGCGACACAAAGGACTATTCCCAACCCGCAATGCTCACCCTTCTGCGCCAGCGCACGCCGTCGCTCAGTGAAGACGGACAGCAAAGAGCGGCCCGCGTGCTTGCGGTATTGGAAGATGCGCTGCGCGGGAAGCATCGCCAGGTCTCTCTAGCCCGATGGGTAGAACGTACCTGGGTCACCCTCGGGGGACGAGCATGCGTGGACCGCGCGCGTCATGAGAATGTGCATGCCTTCTTCCTCATGCTCGAACGGCTGGGACCGGACGCCGCTGGCCTGGAGGAGCAAATTGCCGAGCTTTGTGCCCAGCCCGACCCCTCTGCGAACGAACGCTGCGGTGTACATCTGATGACCATCCACAAGGCGAAGGGGCTGGCTTTTGACGTCGTGATTGTGCCCGGCCTGGGGCGCGCGACCCGGACCGAAGCACAACCGCTGCTTCGCTGGTTGGAACAGACCAGGCTCCTAGGGCCGGCGGAGCAGGAGGAGCGCGAGTTCGTGGTTGCTCCCATCGGCCGCAACGGGAAACAGGGTGGCATCTATGCGTGGATTGGCGAACTGCAAGGCCGGCGGGAAGATGACGAGGCCAAGCGCCTGCTTTATGTGGCGGCCACGCGTGCCCGCAACGAGCTGCATCTGCTGGGAACCGCAGTAACGAAAGTCAATAACGAGCTAAGTCCGGGAGACCGGAGGAGCCTGCTGGGAATCGCGTGGGCGGCCCTCAAGAATGACTTTGAGCGGGCGCGTGATCAACAAGACCCGGCAGCAGACTCGGCGCCGCAACAAGCGGAGTTTGCATTTCCACCTTCGTACCCGGCGATTCGATTGCGCCGCCTGCCCGCGAATTGGAAACCGCGATTGTACGCGACCGCTCCAGAAGCTCAGGAAAGAAATCAGGAGATCATCGAACGGCCACGCGGCTCGCTGGCCGCGCGCGCTTTCGGCACCGTCGTGCACGCGCTGCTGGAGGATCTGGCCCAGCTTCCCGGCATCGAAGCCGGCGAGGTCTCGCCGGCAATACTCGACCAGGTAGGCGAATGGCGCGGGCGGGCGTTGGCCATCCTGCGCTCCCGCGGGTTGCCTCGAGCGGAGGCTGAGCCACTGTCAGCGGGCGTAGTGCGGGCCCTGCAAGCTGTGCTTCGCGATCCCACAGGACGCTGGATTCTGGGAGCGCGCGCCGGCGCGAAGAACGAAATCTCCTGGTCAACCTGGGCCGGTGAAGTGGTACAAACGCTGCGCGGCGATCGCATTTTTCACGCTGGAGCAACACCCGGCTCAGTAGAAGAATCCCATCTATGGATCGTCGACTACAAGACCGCACGCCATGGCACATCCGGAATTGATGCATTTCTCGCTGAGGAGAAGGAGAAGTACGCGCGCCAACTGGAGTCGTATGCCGAGGTGATGCGCAAGGTGCACGGGGAGGGGTTGCCGTTGCGGATGGCGCTCTACTACCCGCTGCTGAGCAAATTGGACTGGTGGTAGGAGGATGCAGTGCCCAAGGTGGGTGTCAAGGTTCGCACCAGCGTACCTGGGATAAAAAAGACGGGGCGATCCGGATTTCCTGTTGCGCAGCACCAGACAGGATTGCGTGT
>PLZN01000537.1:0-5121 GCA_003152195.1 Acidobacteriaceae bacterium | reverse complement strand
AGTCAAATGGCGAGAAGCGCGTTTCTGGTTCCTGATTCCGTCGGCCAAAGGAGTAGCTTGGAAGGAGCCCGCAGCCTACCGCCTTCCCAATGCCTCTGACAATGTGAGCGCAACAAAGTAAACTGGTAGCGTTGAGCTTGATGGCAAGGGTGACTTTGCTGGGCTCGCTGGCTAGCTCGGTTGGGGGAGTTGTCCCGACTTCCAAAGCTGGAAATGTGGCAAGTTCGGTCAGTCTTCAGGCGGATGCTGAAGTGACTGCAAAAGCGGAGTTGAAGGTCGCAGCGCAAGCTGAGACGTCGAAAACGAAGCGGATGCGCTCCAAGGCAAACTCCCGTAGCACGAACTCAAACAAGACCAACACTTCGGAGGATAAGGCGATGAAGAACTCAATCAGAAACAAGTGCAATTGGTGGACCGTGTCGCTTCTGGGAGTACCGGTGGATGGCTCCTCCAACTGAGAGTTAGCGCGAGTGCATCCGCGGGGCCACCTCATCAGGAGAGCGACAGGGAGGTTCGACTCCTCCCACTCCCACCCAAACTAGTTCATGAGAACATCGCGAGATAAACACGTTATCGAGCACTGGCTACGGCTGTATAACCGCCTTACCGGTTCTACTTACCGCGTCGCTGCATGGCCGGACACCGACTCGTCCCAAGAGAACATCGATGCTCTCTGCAGAGACGCAAGCGGTCACGAGCTGGCCCTTGAGCACACACTCATTGAGCCGTTTCAAAATGAGAAGGCTGACGCTGCGCGCTTCCTGCGGACACTGGCTGCCTTAGAGAATGACCCTGCACTGTGCCTGCAGGGTTACACATGCATCGCTACTCAGCGAGTGGGTGCAATTTCAAACGGCGTGCGATGGGCCGATGTACACACGGCTCTGAGAGACGGACTGGCTGCCGCCCTCCCAAGCTTGCCTGAAGGTCGCAGCACGGTTTCTGTTAGCCTCGGCAAGTTTTCGTTGGATATATCCGTTCGGAAAACGAAGACATCGCCCACTGATCGGGGTAAATTTTTGACCGGCCGTCTTGATCCTGGCGAACCAGGACCAGAACTGATGCGAAACGCACTGGAGCGCAAGCTGCCGAAGCTGGCTGCTGCCATTGCAGACAAGCGAATTCTGCTTCTCGAAAAGGATGCGGTCGCCGGAACGATTGAAGATCAATATGCTCTTGTACGTGACGAAGCTGGAATCAAAAGCCTTCGCAGCGGTGTCGATGAAATTTGGGGTGTCGTCACAGCGGCACTAGAAAGTGAGGATGTCATTTTTACCAATCCCATCGATCCCCAAGAGCATGACAACCGCAACTTTTGCTCATTGAACGTCAAGACTGACGAGTTCTGGCAGGTGAGCCCGTGAGTACAGTATGGCGTTAGAGGCAGAATCGCCGATCGAGCTTTCCCGTGCGGACATTGAGCAACCCTGCACATCTCTCACAAGCCCGTTTCTGGATAACTTGAGAGTTTGCCGACCATCCTGGAACTGGCCCTGTTACTGGTCACAAGAGCGTTTTTCATTACCTATCTTGTGTGGGTCCACTCCGACCTCTGTCGTGAAAGAAGTGCTTGTGACTGTAACCCATTGAAAACATGGGCATTGATGGCAACAAAAGCATTGTAAGTCAATGAAAAAATCGGTAGGCAAGGTTTCAGCACCCTCGCCAGCACCCTCATCGACCTCTGCTTTTTGGTTACAGACCTCTGCCTTCATGGGGAAAAACGGAACTGTGCCGTTGCTCGGTAGAGGTCTGGGACGATTTGACTGCTGCCTTTGTTCAGCAGAGGTTGAAAGCAAAGAATGACGGATAAATTGGCTGATTCTGCTGGGGCAGAGGGCTGCTCGCGAGATTTTGAGCTGGTTAGCTCGTCGCCAGAGAAATCTTCGGATTTAGTCAGCTTGTGTGACGGTCCCTCCTTTCATCTGGTCCTCGCTACTGAGAGACTTCTCGGTTCCGGGCGGTTACTTCGTTTATGTTTCGTCATCTTCCATCACCGTGGAGGCCAGATACGCCCGATTCCCGCTCGACGTAGATTGTCCTGAGGCATGAGTCAGGTCATAATTCCTTCTGATCTCCGGCAACTCGCATAAAGGTGGAGCATGAGAGAGCCCGTGAACGTCTTCTACTACCCGGACATGAGTTCGTCCGAAATCACACTCAAGAAGGCCATCCTGTTCTTCGACGAGATTCACTTCATGGACCGGGGATCGTTCTTCTTCGGCGGGGGCGAAGGTCAGATCGGCACGATCGGCGCCGCGTCACCGCTCCGCGCCTATGAGCAGTCCTTTCGTGAGCACGGCATTCCTCTCTACGTCCATGACGCGAGGAGCGGTCCCCTGCGAAAGGATGCGATGGATCAGGTCGCGTCGGACATCAATGATCCTAAATTTCTCTCCAGCTACCAGGAAGGTCTCAAGACGTCGAGAGTTTTTCGTAACCTACAGATCGCACCGGGCAACTATGGAGAGTCGGGCACCCATGAAGATCTGGCCCGGCAACTGATCGAGGTGGAACTCCCCGCGGGACTGAAGGACCATCCGGACGCGATGGCCCTCCTAATGGATGGGAAGGTCGAGCCCTTCAAGACCCGAACGCCAGCACAGTGCGCTCGAGTATTGATCCAAGAGGCCGCCTTTTGCTCGGCGAAGATGAACTTCGCTCTCGAGGTCAGCAGTGTCAATGGGTTTGCCCCGTTTGCGGACGCGACCCCCTATGGAGCCTTGCTGGCAAGCAAGTATCAGCGCGCGATCACCGAGGCGCACAAGCAGCAGCCGACCATCCAGCTCACGGACCTGAGCTTCGCGATCTTCGATGAGTTTGTGCCCTTACAGGTGCTGGAGGATCTGACCTTTGGCGATGTCGCGCGCTACCGTAAGAAAGCCGCCCGGGCGAGAGAAGCCTTCCTCGAACATTTGGGTACGATTCAGGCCAAGCAGGGCTCGCTGAAGCCCGATGAGGACTATCAGGCGACGATTTCGAAGATCGTCCAGACGGAGATTGTCCCTGCAGCAAGGACATTCAAGAACAAGATGGATGGCATTCGAGACGCCCTGTTCGGTAATTTGGCCAAGGGAGTCGTGGGAGCTTTAGGGACAACCAGCATGGGATCGGTCGGACTTTCACTATTCGGTGCCCTCTCCTGGCCCCATCTTTTAGCGCTCGCGGGGCCGGCCGCAGCATACGCAACAAAGGCTGCCATCGATACCGTCGCCGCGAAACGCGCTACCGCCAGAGAATGCGCGATCTCTTACGTCCTCAATCTGGATTGAGGAAAGCCGGAGCCACAAAGCGATTCCTTCACAGGTGGCACGACGAACCACAGGAACAAAGCACGGGATTTTGGTTTGACGCGAGAATAGTAGTGCTTCCTTTTGAGGAATATGCATGGCAACTCCACGGTGCGCCCTCTGCGATATCGAGATTACGAACACGAATGACTCTCAGGAGCACATCACCTAAATGCGATCGGTGGAACCCGGAGGGCGCCAGGAGTCTATTGAGTCCGGTGTAACAGTAATAGCGGCTCCAAGTGGGATTCTGACGCGTTTCGGCAGACGGAGTTTCTTGCATCCCACCTTGGCATCATTCGCGAGCGTGGCTGCGGACGCCCGGGAGACGGCGAGAACGATCACCGAATCCACCACGGCGCGGGACAGCGTGCTTTCGTCCGCGCGACGGGGAGGTCGAGAAACGCCTTCACCACGCCGCCGTCATCGACGCGTGTGACACAGACCACGCTCCCGAGCCTGTGTTTTGCGGACGACGCGTCCAACAGGCAGTGCCATCGTCATGGGGGCTGAAGCAAACCCGGCCACCCGGACCCTTTGGGGACCCGGGTAGGTCCTCGACCGTCAGCTCCCGCAAAAGGTTGGTGGAAGCTCCGGGAGTTGCGTGTTGGGCGCAAGCCCTGCCGGTAGCATACGATAGATTACTCACCGATGTGTGAGGCTCGCATTCGATGACCACACTTGCCGCATGGGTTTCTATTGACTCACGCAGACCATCTGCCTGCTACCTGGTCAGCGACAGCAAGATCACGTGGCCTTCCGGTGACCAGTGGGACACAGCCCAAAAGCTGTTCGCGGCTGAGAATACCCCGGACATTTTCGGATACTGCGGAGATGTGCAGTTTCCTACTCTCGCTCTCCGTCAGGTCGTAGAACAAGCTGACAGAGGGCTGCTGTTTCCCGTGGGAGCTTCAGCAGAGGTCCGTCACACCGCGATTGCCATCGCTTTGTCTAGGGCGAGCCGCGGATATCCGGCTCACGGTGCTACGACCTCCACCATCCTCCACTTTTCACGAGATGGCATCGGAGCAAGCGCGGCGTTTCGGCTTTGGAGGTTGGACTGGTCGCAAACACGTCCCCTTGCAAGCGTCGGACTCGCCCTGCCGACAGAATCTATTCTGGCAGCCAGTCTCGGGAGCGGTGCCAACGTACTAATCGA
Organism: Acidobacteriaceae bacterium; assembly: GCA_003152195.1. GTDB lineage: Bacteria > Acidobacteriota > Terriglobia > Terriglobales > Acidobacteriaceae > PALSA-350. The sequence goes on along the minus strand of PLZN01000537.1, from coordinate 672 downwards.
GCGCAACCATGCATGGAGGAATGCCCAAGGGCGTACCGCGCGTGGGATATTCAGCTCTTTCTGTGAAGCGATTGCAAGCGGCAAAGATTGTTTCAGTGGAGGAGCGCCACAATTGGTTGGGTTGTATCCAAAGTGGAATGGTCTAGTCTTCGGCACGGTGTTCGAAGGCAAGAGGTACATTGCAGGATCGGAGATCCGAGCGGGAGCGAATGTACATCCGTTTGAGTGGCGGAACGAATTGTTCGAACGAGTAGATCCTCTCACTCTCCAACGATTACCGAACGCACAACGCCAGCCCAAGCCACTTTAGCTTAGATCGATTGAGTCTTTGGACTTTCAAGTGAACTCTCTCTGCGTAGCTATTGCTAAGCGCGATTTAGGTCTCTTAGTGTTCCGACCGCTGTAGAGCGCACATTAGGATCAGGATCGTTGACCGCCTCCTGTGCGAGCTTCAGCGCGTCCAGTAACGGCACCCAGCGCTGAGTGAGAGATCGGACGATTCGTGCCCGCACCTCTGGGAACGAGACATGCAAGAGTCGTCTTAGAGAATCCGCCAATCGGCCGATTTCCTGCTTGAACTCCACGAGAAGGGCGTCAAGGAGCCGAACGGTTCCTTTGACTTCGACGAAGTTGATCAGCGATACAAGTGCATCGTTGTTCTCGAACGCCATC
>PLZN01000245.1 GCA_003152195.1 Acidobacteriaceae bacterium | reverse complement strand
GCCAACTGTATTGCATCAGCAAAGAACGTGCTTCCGCATCGATGCCTTTGAAGCCGCGCTTGCACTTAGCCGCATACTTGTTGGCGAAATGCAGGGCCAGCAAGGGAATGTCTTCGCGATGCTCGCGCAGTGGCGGCGAAGCTACGGAAACCACATTGAGGCGGTAATACAAGTCCTGCCGGAATTCGCCTGCCTTGATCGCCTGCTCCAGGTTCTTGTTGGTCGCGGCCACGACGCGCGCGTTAAACGACAGCAAGCGGTTCCCCCCCAGCCGTTCGAATTCACGTTGCTGCAAGACCCGCAAGAGCTTGGACTGCAATAGAGGAGCCATCTCTCCGATTTCATCGAGGAACAGAGTTCCGTCCTCGGCGGCTTCGAGCTTGCCCTTCCTGACCGCGACGGCGCCAGTGAAAGCTCCTTTTTCGTGGCCGAACAGTTCGCTCTCCAGCAAGGCTTCCGGTTATGGCCGCGCAGTTGATGGCGACGANNATGGCGCGGGCCACGAGCTCTTTGCCGGTTCCGCTCTCGCCGCGAATGAGCACCGTTGAATCGCCTTTAGCCACACGCGTGATGAACTCGCTAACCCGCAGCATCGGCCGGCTCTCCCCGATGAGGGTATGGTCGCCTGTAACGTCTACCCGCAGCCGCTGGTTCTCCGCCCGCAGAGAATCCAACTTCGACAGGTTCTCCAGTGTGACCGCGGCAACGCGGGAAACCGCGCTGAGGAAGAAGGCGTGTTGCTCCCCGAAAGACAGCGAAGAGGCGGGTGAGCTCAGATAAATAACCCCGAGGATTCTCTCAACTCCCACCAGGGGAACGCACAACACATGCTCGGGTGATGCGGCTTCAGCCGGAGCCGCTGTGAAGACGGCGCAGCGTTCCCAGGTCGCCTGCTGCACCAGTTCCTCCCGAATGAGCATCTCCTGCTGGGCGAGGCCCGTTCGATTCCAGGTACAGGGCGGTCTGGGTTCGTCATTCCTGTTCGGGTGAAGCACGATTGCGCCCTGTGCGGCCGGGATGACTTCGGAAATCAGCACCAGCAATTCGCGCTGCATTGCTTGCACGTCGCGGGTGGAATTAATGACATTCGCAATCTTGAAAAATGCGCTCAGTCCCATTGTGACTGTCCAGGCCGGCGATTTCAAAAACGCCGCTGGAAACCTCGCTGACCGAGCAATGCTTTCGCGAAACTGCAGCGTCGCGCACCTCCACCTGGTTGGACGCATCCCTTCCCAAAAACAGCGAGCCATAGGTTAAACCCTGGCGCAAAGCTCTTCATGCGCCGCCCACCGCAGCTTGGCGTATTCCGCCTGGGCTTGCTTGAGGATCGGGATATCGGGGCCGGCGTTCTTCCATAGCGTGAGGAAATCCTGATATGCCGCTTTGGCCTTGGCGACGTTGCCCTGCAACACGTAGGCAAGGGCGCGGCCAAGATGGGCGAGCGCAGCGATGGGTTGGTTCAGGACGATGCCGGGATGGCCGAGGATTTTCTGGAACTCGGCAGCGGCTTCGCTACCCTGACCCGCGGCCAAGTGGGCTTCGCCACGCACAAAAACCGGGTACATGGTGGTCCACTTGGCAGGACAGTTTGTCGACGCCCCAAGCTCATACGGTGCGGCGGCTCTAAGACTTTCGATGGCCTCAGAAGCATTTCCTTTGTTGAGCGCAAGCTTTGCGCGGAGGGCCGGCAGGTAATTGAACTGCACGATTGTGTTTTCCGGGAACCTCTTGCCCAAATCGTCGGCCAGCGCTTGCGCTCGCACGTCGTCCCTCGAATATGCCAATGCGAGCGCAGCAAAATACAGCAAGCCGGGGCTTGCCGAGCGCTTCAATGCCAAAGTGACACGGCGCCGCGCTTCGCCGGTGTTTCCGAACCAGGCTTCTCGAACCCAGCTAGCGAATCTTGGCTACTCGACCGACAGCATGGTAACGCTGGAACTGTAGCTCATCATGTCCCGGCACTACTCGATCCGGCGAGCCGGCCAGCTCTATCATTCGTGCCTGATTGGCTATATTAGCGGCGTGATCGGCGCCGCTGAACGTGGCACTGGCAAGATGCGAAGTCAGGTTGAGATAGAGGTAGCAGTTGTCTGAAGCCAGCACATAGGGCAGCTTGCCGTCCACGCGAAGATACTGCGAAGCATAGGTATGTCGCCCACCGGTATAAGCGCGAATTCCGGGGAAGATCTCAACATCGTCGCCACCGACCATGTGCAGCCGTCCCTCAGTGTTAATCCGGACCAACTCCGTGACATCCTCAGGATCGATTCCGCCATGATCTCCACCCGGTTGCCATGCCGTCATCGTGTAGTACCGATACTCCTCAGCCTGGATCCAAACCTGCGCCTTGGGAAATAAATCAATGCCGCCCATATGATCCCAGTGTGCGTGGCTTATGACGATATCTGTAACCTGCCCGGGCTCTACACCAGTCAGCTTCACCGCCTCATCGGGCCGCAGATAATCGTTCGTCGGAAACTGCTTGGCAAACGTGTCACGATGAAATCCGCTGTCGAAGAGAATCGTGTGCCCGCCGCCCTGGATCAGCCAGATCACATCCGCAACGACGATCTTAACGTCCTTCGGGCCGCCAACGACGAGCTCCGCCACCGGAACATCTGGCGAGGTCCCATAGAGTATCGCCTGAATTGAATATTCTGGTGTGGCGCATGCTCCATATGGTGACGCAACCTCAGAGAAGCTCAACAGGATGACGAACAGAACTCGTTTCAGCATAGCCTCACCTCCACCAGACAATCGACTGACAGACTTTGTGGGTATCCATCAGAAACGTTGAGTATCCCTAACAGCCCGTGGTTAAAGTGCNNGCTGCTAAGGGAGTTCAGGGGTGAAGTCTATCACCGCCGTTGCCTTTTCCATGGGTAGGCTTCGAGGAGCATGGAGTGCAATTCCGGCGTGCTGTCAGAAAACGGCTGAAAGTAACGGCTAAGAAGGGATGTTGCCTAGCGAGGCAAAATGGGAGTACAGTCGTTTATCGATATANNGTTACGGCATTATGCGGCAAGTCGCGGAGCAGACCGGCGGTCGCATGCGGCTGGGCCCGGGGACGCTATACAGCTCAATCCAGACCCTACTCGAAGAGAAATTCATCGAGGAGGTTGACCTGCGTGAAGACGCCAAACTCGGCCAGGAACGGCGCCGATACTACCGGTTGACCTCTACCGGACGCAAACTGGCACGCTCCGAGGCGGAGAGACTTGCCGCCTTATTGCGCGTCGCGCGGGCCAAGAAGATCTTTAGGGGGGACTATGTCTGAGAAGATATATGCCTGGCTGCTGCGCCTCTATCCTTCTCCATTTCGCAAGGCATACGGTGAGGAAGCCCTGCAACTGTTTCGCGACCGCTCTGGCGACGAAAAAGGATTCTTCCCCAGCCTACGGCTATGGCTGGACCTGCTAGCCGATTTAGCTATCTCCGTCCCACGCGCGTACCGCTATGTCCAACCGGCGCCCATCGACGCTTCAGCCCAGCAGGGTTGGGACGGGACGCCCTCATTTCATGTTCTGGAAGGCGAAGCGCCCCGTCCCGGAGCGCTGCTTTTCGGAGGCGTACTGGCCGTGGTTGCTGTCGGTACTCTTTCGATTTCAATCGGCCATGTCGCAAACTACCGGCCACTACGTGCCGCGGTCGCCCACCCTCAACCTCCCGCGCACGCGCGACGGTCTGCCTCGAGCCCTCCGGCACCGCGGGCCGCCGGCAATGCAGAAGAAGAGACATTAGCGTCCGGACAGCCAGCGATGGCCACAACCCGCTTAAGACCCGGCGACGCCAAGCCGAACGATTTCCAGGTAAAGCCGATCCTTGTGCCGGGCGCGGCCGGACTTCCCCAGACGCCCGCTCAGCAACCGAGGCCGCAGGATGCTGCCAGCGCAATGATTCCTGCGGTGGTCGCGGACGTGAAGCTGGATGCTGCGGAGCGGCAACGGGTGATTGATGGCGCGATCGCGAATCTAAGGGAGTACTACGTCTATCCGGACGTTGGGCAAAAGATGGCGGATGCGCTGCTGGCGCACGAAAAGAGCGGCGATGACGATGCGATGACAGATGGCGGAGCCTTTGCCGATCTGCTGACCAGGCAGATGACGGATGTGAGCCATGACAGGCAGCTGATGGTGGTCTACTATCGGGTCAAAACGCCTGATCGCCCGCCGGGACCAACACCTGAAATCCTTGCGCGTTATCGAAACGCGTTGGAGCAGAACAACTGCTTCTTCGAAAAGGCCGAGATTCTGGCGCACAATATCGGCTATCTGAAGCTCAATTCGTTTCCTGATCCTTCCCTATGCCAGCCAACGGCGGCGGCGGCAATGGCTTCATTGAACCATGCGGATGCGATCATCTTTGATTTGCGGGACAACACTGGCGGTTATCCGAGTATGGCCGCGTTGATTGCCGGCTATCTGTTCGACCAGCCGACCCACCTGAACGACATGTATAAGCGCGGGGAAAATTCGACGCAGCAGTCCTGGACGCCGCCGCCTGTTCCGGGAAACAGGCTGGCGAACAAGGCTGCTTATGTGTTGACCTCGGGCGCGACCTTCTCCGGCGCAGAGGAGTTCAGCTACGACCTGAAGATGCTGAAACGCGCCACGCTTGTGGGTGAGGCGACGTCGGGTCGTGGCCATATTCCGAGGGGGCGTCGGATTGACGATCACTTCGAGATCCGAGTTCCCGATCAGAGATCGATCAATCCCATATCAAAGACCGACTGGGATGGGCCGGGCGTGGTGCCGGATGTAAAAGTGAAGGCCGCGGATGCGCTGCAGACCGCACAGAAGCTGGCGGAGAACAAGATGCACTAGCAGCCTGAGTCATTGATTTCCTGCAAACAACTTGTCATCCCGACCGGAGCGAAGCGGAGTGGAGCGACCTGCGGTTCAACCCTTTCGCTCTCCCAGATTTGTTCGCGTTTCTACGTGGAAGTTGTAGCCGTGGCAAACCATAGGATTCCGCGTGCTTTTAGTTCCGAGACAAAGGCAGGGGCATAGAGTCCCATAATCGAAGAGATGGCCTTCGGTGCTACGGCTATCATGGCTTGGCATTGAGCCTCAAAGTCCGGCAGTCCGGCGTCGCCCGCTTCCGGTGGAACCGGAGGTCCCCAGGCCGCCAGATACTCTCGCTGCTGTTTCTCCGACTCGAAATCACGCACCGGCACCGGGTCCGGAATCCAAAGATTGAGTTGGAATTCTCCATTACTCTGTTGACGAAATTCCGCGCTCCAGGCTTTGATCGCTTCCGGCTCCATCAACAGCGTTCCACATGCCCCCAAGCCGCCTGCGTTAGCGACAGCAATCGACAGCGAGGGAGGACAAGCTCCCGCCATGGGGGCAAGCAGGATCGGCAGACGAATGCCCAGAGCTCCGGTGAACGCCTCCGCGCGCGCGCGAGGAGATGAGTATTTCTTGTCGCCCATGCGGGAAACCTCCGAAAAGAGACCTGTGCTTCAGTGTGAGCCACGAGAAAGAAGAATGCGGGTGTCAGTTTATGATGGCGTTCCAAAAGCTCCCGCGTCTGCATAGAGTTTGAGAGCCCGTACGTCGGGGATTGTCACTTCGTGGCCCTCCACAGCGATCAATCCATCGTGCTTCAGCCGGGCAAAAGCACGCGCGACTACATCTCTTACTGAACCGATGCGAATAGCAATTTCATGGTGGGACAAAGGGAGGTGAAATGCAACTCGATCCCGCATCGGCGTGCCAGCATATTGCGCACTTGTTAGTAGGAAGGCCGCAAGTCTTTGTCCGACCTCCTGAAAGCACAGGCTTTCCACCAATTGCGCATGCCTTCGCACTCGCTGCGCCATCAACATCAATGCTCTCAGCGCCAGCGCCGGATATTTTTTGCAGAAATAGTGAACATCATGCTTATCGACAAAAAGCATGTCCACCTCCACCTCCGATATTGCAGACGCCGGATACGGCCCACCATCGAACACCGCGACTTCAGCAACGACGGACCCGGCAGTATCTACATGCATCACTTGTTCTCTGCCCTCTGCGTTCTGCTGGAAGACCCGTATCTGGCCATTCACAACCACAAAAAGTCCTTTCGCCTGTTCTCCCGAAACGAATAGCATCTCTCCCTTCTTGAAGTGAAGTTCCGCGGCTCGCTGCGCGATGTCCGCAAGCTCCTCCGCATTCAGGCACCCGAACAGCGCCGTACGTTGGAGGGCCTTGATTCTTTTGATCTCCATCGCGTTCTCCACAAACGATCCAGACTGTGACCTAGGTCATAGCATACCGCTGATCCGCAGGTCAGAATTTAACAGTCGAAGCATAGCCGTTGAGGACTAAGTGATCCTGGACGGCTCAAGTCCATGATTCTACTGAGGTGATGATGGTATCTCCGGGCCCATCGAGTCGAAGAGCACGACCTCGACGTTCAAGTGGGACAAAGTGATGGACACCGCAATAGTCAGGACGCCGTCCGAGTTGCTGCTTCTACCGAGGAAAAGCTATCTGAATAGCGAATATGGCCTTAAATCGTGGCTGCTGACACAGGACCACAAGCGCATCGCTATCCTCTACCTCTTCACTACCAGCTTCTTCTTCGTCATCGGTGGCACGGCGGCTTCATTGATTCGATTAGAACTCCTGACGCCCGTTGGCGATCTCGTGGCCTCGGACACCTACAACAAACTGTTCTCCATACATGGCATCATCATGGTGTTTTTCTTTTTGGTGCCGGTAGCGCCAGCCGTCCTGGGGAACTTTCTTATACCTCTCATGATTGGCGCGAAGGACGTGGCCTTCCCAAAGATCAACCTCGCGAGCTGGTACCTGTTCGTGCTGGGGGGCTGCGTTGAACTGTATATGATGATTTTCGGCGGCGTGGATACGGGATGGACTTTCACAACGCCGCTCAGCACGCACTTCGTCAACACAAATGTAATTGCCGCAGCCATGGGAATTTTCATTGCCGGGTTTTCGTCCATACTGACTGGACTCAATTTCATCGTCACCATTCACCGGTTGCGCGCCCCTGGCTTGACATGGTTTCGCCTGCCGTTGTTCATCTGGTCCTACTATGCGACATCCATCATCTTTGTCCTCGCAACACCAGTGATTGCTATATCGATGGTGCTTCTTGTGCTGGAGCGCGTCTTCGGGATAGGCGTTTTTGACCCTAGACTCGGCGGCGATCCGCTTCTCTTTCAACATCTCTTCTGGTTCTATTCCCATCCAGCCGTATACGTCATGATCCTGCCCGGCATGGGGATCATCTCAGAAGTGATCGCATGTTTCTGCAGAAAACGGGTCTTCGGCTATACCGCAGTCGCATTTTCATCCGTCAGTATTGCGGTCTTTAGTTTCTTTGTCTGGGCGCACCACATGTTCATCATGGGTATCTCGAACTATTCCGCGCTCGTTTTCTCGATCATGAGCATGTTGGTCGCGGTACCTTCTGCCATCAAAGTCTTCAACTGGGCATCAACCATGTACAAGGGGTCGATCTCTTTCGATACACCCATGCTTTATGCGCTTGGCTTCATCGGTCTTTTCACGATGGGTGGACTGACTGGAGTCTTCCTGGCCTCGCTCGGCATGGACATCCACTTAACCGAAACGTACTTTATCGTGGCACACTTCCATTACGTTATGGTCGGGGGCATGGTAAGCGCATATATGGCAGGGTTGCACTTTTGGTGGCCGAAAATTACCGGAAGGATGTACCCGGAATCTTTGGGGAGGTTGGCCGCCACGATTCTCTTTATCGGCTTCAACCTCACATTCTTCCCGCAGTTTATCCTTGGCTATCTTGGGATGCCTCGACGCTATCATGCGTATCCGCCGGAATTCCAAGTCTTAAATGTCCTCTCAACCGCCGGCGCCTCAATTCTTGCCATCGGCTATCTACTCCCAGCAACTTATTTCCTCTGGTCGTTGAAGTACGGGAAGATCGCAGGAGCGAATCCGTGGCGGGCTACCGGATTGGAGTGGAAGGTCCAATCACCTCCCCTTACCGACAATTTTCTTGAAGTTCCACTCGTAACGGAAGAAGCCTACGACTATGACAGGATCGGCGATCGAGTTGAAGTGATGGGTTGAATCCGTCCTCGCAGCCTGACGCCCGCGGCACGAAATCGAGTTCTCACCAACCTTCGGAGGATACTTCATTGGCGTTATCGTGCGGACCCACCTATGAGAAGCAGTCCCCGCATTTTGCCGCTCTCCTCGGAATGGCTTGTCGCAGCGCTTCCACAAAAGCATGCTTTCGCCGAGCAATAAAATGAGCAGCGGGATGTTTCTTCAAATTGGAGGAACACTGGAGAGCGATTTTACCCAACCGCTGGGGATGCTGAGCGATTGCCATAAGTGCATCCAGCATTTCCTAAACATGCTGGTAAGCACGGCCGGCCACGCTGGAGACCCGCCGCTTATACACGAGCAGCGCGGTATTCCGGACCGCGCTGCTCGCTCTTTTCGGGATGCGGCGCCAAAGCACACGCTCGATGAAGAGCAGTCGTTGTTCCCGCGCGGTCGAGAGTCACGCGATGGTTTGCCCATGAAGTGGTTTGACCGAAAGAATGGAGATGAACTGCTGACGGCTGCAAACCCCGAACATGTACGCATTGGCGGACCGGCGCGGGGGATTCGCGTCCTGGTCCTCTACGAGCGGACGAACGCGGACGACATAACGGGACCTCGCCACGACGCGGCAGGGCGATTCCGTGCAGGGATTTATCGCCAAGCTCTGACGTAACAGGGAGCTGAGTTCTGGGGCCAGTCGGGTTCAGTAGAAGGCAGTTCTCGACCTGTTGCATGTGTGGCTCGCGCAACATCACAGCGAAGGCTTCGGTCCTGATTCTTCGTTTGCGGCCGGTGCACCGGTTCCCCAAATTCAGGCCAGCCTGACAGATCACGCATGAGGTAGACCGTTGATCGCTTTCGACGCTGCACATCAAGCCGTTCACTATCCAGAAGACCGCCGTTTTCGCATCTGGGTCAGCCCACGAGCCCTTTTGTTCGTCTTCGTATTGGTGCTCGGGCCGGTGTTGCTTGCATGGTTGCAGCATGCGATCTTCGGTCTGCCGCACCTTTCACCTTCATCCGCTTCTGCCGCCGGCACTCCGAGCGGACCTCATGGCTTTCCCTTCTGGGTTCGGTGGAGTCATTTCTCTAACCTTTTTTTCCTGTTCATGCTCATCCGCAGCGGGCTCTCGATCCTTATGGACCATCCTCGGCTTTACTGGAACGACCATTGCACCCCAGGAACGGAGTGGATCCGCTTCACGCCGCTTAAAGTGCCGAAGAACCGCATCTGGACGGCAAAGGACGACGCCCGCTATATCTCTCCGATTGTCTCGACCCCAGGCTATCGCCATACGGTAGGGATTGCACGCTCGTGGCACTTCATCACGGTCTACGGCTTTGTGCTGACTGGGGCGTTCTTCGTGATCGGCCTTCTCACAAGCACGCAGTGGGAACGGCTTGTACCTACTTCGCCTGGTGTCTTCGTGCAGGCATGGAACACCTTTGTTCTCTATGCCAACTTCCACTTCCCACTTGAACCTAATGGCTTTTACGGCTACAACGCCTTGCAGCAACTTGCCTACCTTGCGACGGTATTCGTCATGGCCCCATTGGCGATCCTGACCGGGATGGCGATGTCGCCGGCCCTCGTGAACCGCTTTCCGAGGTATACGAAAATATTCGGTGGCAGACAGGGAGCCCGCTCGACCCACTTTCTCGTTCTCATTGGATTTATTTGCTTCATCGTGATCCACGTGACGCTGATTGCGCTGACAGGCTTTGAGCGCAATATGAACCACATCGTTCTTGGGACGGACGACCTCCGGTCAGGTGGCATGATTCTGGGGTTCGTCGGGATCGCCGTGGTGCTGCTGTCCTGGATCGTCGCACACTACATCTCCTGGTTCTTCCCACGTGGGCTTCAACATGCGCAAAAGGCTGTGACCCATCCCGTCATGCTCCTCACCCTCGACCGTCTCCATCCCCGTGAGCACTACACGACGAAAGACATCTCTCCCCACTTCTGGCCCAACGGAAAGATGCCGGTGCGCGAAGACTGGAAGCGGCTGATGGCGGATAACTTCAAGGACTACAGGCTCAAGGTGACGGGACTTGTAGAGAATCCGGTAGAGCTGTCGTTAGACGATCTCCGCACCCTAGGACTTGAAGACAACATCACCATGCATCACTGCATTCAGGGCTGGTCCGGCATCGCGCAATGGGGCGGTGTTTCCATGCGCAAGCTCATCGAGCACGTAAAACCGCTTCCGTCCGCCAACGTCGTCGCGTTCTATTCTTTCGGTGGCTCACTTTATGGAGATCTTTACTACGACACCCAAACCATCTTCAATGTGCTTAAGCCGGAGAGTCTTCTGGCTCTCACCATGAACGGCTCGCCTCTCCCTGCCGAATACGGCGCGCCTGTGCGTCTGCGAGTAGAGAACCAACTTGGCTACAAAATGGTGAAATGGATCGAACGAATTGAGTTCGTCACCTCGGAGAAGCTTCTAGGCGAAGGGGAAGGCGGGATCAATGAAGATGACGAATACTTTGATTTGCTCCCGAATATCTAGACAGACGTGGCGAAACCGAGTTCCCATTCATTGAAACCTCCACCTAATCATCGGGGAGAACACGTCTTCGGGCTCATTGACCGGTTTCGTCTCAGTTGGCTGCTCGCCCACCTGCCCCCGACGTCCGTCTGGGCAGCGTACGTGGCCCTCAATAGCTTCGTCACAATCGCACTGCTGACGCTGCTGGCTTTGCTGACGCACAATCCTTTTGTCTTCCCCTCCTTGGGTCCGACCGCATATCTGTATTTCTTTTCGCCGATGGGCCAATCCTCCACCCCTCGGAACGCAGTGCTGGGACATGGGATCGGACTGCTTTGCGGCTTCGGGGCCTATAAAGTCACGGGCATGCATGTCTTTCCAGAAGGATTCGGCGATGAAGTCTATTGGCCCCGCATTCTGGCGTCTGCACTAGCGCTTTCGCTTACCGGAGCCATCATGGTCCTGCTGCACGTCAACCATCCGCCCGCCGGCGCAACGACCATGATCGTTTCTCTTGGCATCCTCGCGAAACCTGAATATCTCCCGATCATCGAAATCGCCGTCGTGCTGCTGACAGCGCAGGCGTTCGCAATTAACAGACTCGCGGGATTGCCATATCCAATCTGGCGCAGCCAAACACCACCTACCGGAGGTCCTCAATGAACGCAGAAACGCCCATCACGGAAACGGAGATCGCGAGTCTCGTCGAGCGATTCTATGCAAAGGTCCGCGTGGACCCGGAAATTGGTCCGGTCTTCAACGATGCAGTACGGAATTGGGACGCTCATTTGACTCTCCTGAGAGACTTCTGGTCCACTGTGTTGCTCACCACGGGGCGATATAAGGGCAATCCACTTCTTGCACATTTCCCCTTGCCCATCGAGGAGAGATATTTCGCTCGTTGGCTGACGCTGTTCTCAGAGACGGCGAACGAGGTCATGCCCGCCTCGCACGCTGCGATCGTTACGCACAAGGCGGATCTTATCGCGTTGAACATGAAACGAGTTCTCGCATCGCGGCGATGACTGGCCTTCTCCGGACAATCGCCCATGAAGTATCTCGTCACTGACTCGAAGAACGGCATCGAACATTACATAGAGAAAAGAGGTCAGATATATGGCGGCGAAAGGCTTTGCCGATGACGGCACGATGCTGAAAAACCTGGCGCAGTTTGACCTTGCCCAGGAGATGATGGACTCCGAGCAGAAGAGACCATGGCCGATGGGCCACTTTGCCAGGACGCTGTTCAAAAAGCCGGACTTCAGGATGGTACTCATCTCGATGGATAAAGGCTCCATCTTGAAAGAACATCACGCGGATGGCACTATTTCGGTCCAGGTCTTGAAGGGTTCAATACGCTTTATTGCTCAAGGAGACGATCACAGTCTCCAGGTAAACGGCGTCTTGACGCTGGGCCCTTCGATCAAACACAAGGTTGAAGCGCTTGAGGAGTCGGCCTTTCTGCTCACGATCGCTTGGCCGAGTGACGAGAAGCTCCAGGCGATGAAGCATAGGGGATACGGAACCTAACCATTTGGCAACGGGAAGATGTCACGATGCATGACTGGCCGCGTACTCGATGGTCGGGCTGTGCATCTGCAAACGTACCTGGAGACTCGCATTCGCAATGGACAGATCGAAGTGCGTGGACGTCCTGCGAGTTAGCCGGCATTCGACTCAGACGATCGCGGCCGCGTACTTGCCATCGCAGGCCGTCGAAGTGACCGGAGCTTGCCATGATTCAACTGGAGCGCGCCTATGATTCCCCGGTAGAGTTGTAGACGGCTCCTTCTGCCTTGATGGCATCGAGCCACTGGTAGGAATTGGTCATGAATGCGCCAGAGCGGACGAACTTTCCCGGCAGGCCAGATGCCCGGATCACGTCCTCTTTGTCTTTGTGCAGTTGGCCGATCGCGGAATCGGGAAAGCCCGCGACACTTGTTGAGAGAAACACAACTCTCGGACTGCCCTGAGCTTTGGTGGCGGTGAAGAGTTGACGGAACAGGCCGCCGTCCAGAGGGCCGTTCATCAGGACGGTTCGGACCCGTTCAGTAGTTTGGTATGGCGCCAAATTACAAGTGCATTCGCTAGCTCATGTCAGGGTAAGGCAGCCTCTGCGGTCTGCCTCATGTGCTCGGTTTTTCAGCTATCGTTGGCGGTGATTTCCAGGTGAACGTCAGAACTATTTCAGCGTTAACTTGATAGATTCCGAAAATACAATCCAGCTGGATTCTTGCTTCGAGGCCGATTTCAAATGCACGGGTGCCAAGTGGACTTTAGTCCGCGTTTTGAATGAGCGTCAAGTACTCTTTGGTAACCTGCAGGTAATGCTGGACTCAGCTTGTACACTCTCGTAAAGAAGCGTTTGGTGGGTCTTGTTGGCTAATTGACGACTTAAATAGAGTTGGCCGGAAGGAGATGGTTTCTCAATAGATCTCCTTGACCAGGCAAACGACAGCGAAGCAACCGGCCTCATCAAAGCCACCCGACTGCAATGTATATGGAGCCAAGCTTGAATTTATTGGAGTTTACCAGCTGAACGAACCGGGGAAAACGAGGAATGAATCCTGGCCATCAATCCAAAAACGGGTCTGCTTGCCGTTCCTATCCCCGGCGCCAATTCTGTTGAGCTCTGTCTTTGAGGGCGTGTCGAGCGGGCTCGGGCGCCGGTCTGCCAAAATTCACCCCGCGGGATGTAATAATCTCGGAATGAATTTTCTTAAACGTCGTGCGCAGGTAGAGATGATTGCCGCAACGGCCGTGTTCGCGGCCGCCATCGTGGTTTTGCCTGGAGGAATGGCCCAGTCGAACCCCTTACCCAAACAAGTTCGTCAACCAACGCCGGCCAAAGTCGTGGCCGAGCACATGGCAGCGTTCAATGCCTGTGACTGGAAGCGGCTCATGACTCAATTTCCTGACAATGTAGAGTTCTTTGCTCCCAACGGAGTGACAGTGCGCGGACGTCACGCGGTAGGCGAAATGTTTGCCAAGATCGTGAAACAGCCGGCCCAGGGGGGAACGTGCGGATTGAAAGTCACGACCGAGCACACTTTTGTCGTCGGCGATGTCATCAATGTTCAGTGGCGGGCCGATGCCCCCTTTCTTGCAGAGTCTTACCGTGGAGCGGATGCCTATGAGACCAAGGATGGCCTGATGGCCGCCCAAGTCACCACCTTCGATGCCGCTGCCTTGAAAAGGAAACACTAGTTCGACGCCCCCGCCGCTACCAGAACTTCCGGATCGCGCCCAGCGGCGCTTCCACACTGCATGGTCCCCAGCCAGCTATGAACTTAGCCGGCCGAAGCATTGCCTGTGGGGGCAGGCAAGCGTATATTTTCGGCCAACCGGCAAAGCAATGGTAAGTCCCGCCTGCGTTTACGAACTTCCGATGGCGACCCATCGATGTTGCCAATATTCCAAGCCTTGGGAGGTCAGATAAGATGACCAGAATCCTGTCTCCAGGAATGATTGCGCTCGGCGTTTTCGCGTTGCTCGCCGTCTCGCTCAGCAGAACGAGCGCAATGCAGATCAACAACGACGACATCGGCGGGACGGTCACCAGCTCGGCGGGACCGGAAGCCGGAGTGTGGGTGATCGCGGAAACAAATGACCTGCCCACGCACTACATCAAGGAAGTGGTGACCGACGATNNCGGATTGGTGGATTCGCCCAAGGTGGAGACCGAGCCAGGCAAAGAGGTGGATCTAAAACCGAGCGTGGCGCCGGATAAGAAGACCGCCGCACACTACTATCCGGCCAATTATTGGTATGCCCTGCTGGAGGTACCCGGGGAAAGCGAATTTCCGGGAACGGCCGCCAGTGGAAACGGCATCTCCGCAAGTATCAAAAGCCAGGCCCAGTGGATCCACCTGATCAAGACCGATAGCTGTGAATCGTGCCACCAACTCGGCAACCAATATACGCGGACGATTCCGGCAATGTTCAGCGATCTCGATCCGGCACAGGCTTGGATGCGCCGCCTGCAGTCCGGACAAGCTGGCCCGGCGATGATGGGCGGGCTGTCTCAACTCGGCCCCAAGCGAGCCACTGAGCTGTTTGGCGATTGGACCACCCGGATCATGAAGGNNTGGGACTGGGCCGATCCGAAAGCCTATCTGCACGACGAAATCTCCACCGACAAGCGCAATCCAAAGGTAAACGCCAACGGCCTGATCTACGGATCGCCCGAGGAGAGCCGCGACTATTTGCCGGTACTCGATCCGGTGCACAACAGGATTAGCCAACTGAAGGTTCAGTATCGCGATCCGAACACGCCTGGGCAGCAGCCGCCGCTGAATTCGTCGCCGGTGTGGGGCGATGAGGCGATCTGGGACAGCCACACGACGGTTCACAATCCAATGTTCGACGAGCGCGGACGCATGTGGTTCACGGCTCGCATCCGTCCTAGCGACAACCCGGCGTTCTGCAAGGCGGGGTCCAGCCTTCCTTCGGCTGAGCTCACTCCCGTCCAAAGCTCCGGGCGCCAATTGGAGATGTACGATCCGGCGACCAAAAAAATCTCGATGATCGACACCTGCTTCGGCACCCACCACCTGGTGTTTGCCGCGGATGCCAATGACACGCTTTGGACCAGCAGCGGTGGTGGCGGCGGAGTGGTGGGTTGGTTGAACACGAAGATGTGGGACCAGACGCACGATGCGCAGAAATCACAAGGCTGGACGGCTTTGGTGCTGGACACCAACGCCAACGGCAAGCGGGACGCCTATGTGGAAGGGGAGCAGAAAGTCGCCACCGCGCCCAGCGGCGAAAGTTTGGGCACTTCGTCCGCTCTCAACGCGGCGACTGACCCCACCAAGGATACGCGCCTCAACGCAGCGTTCTATGGGCTCGCGGTCGGCACCGACGGGATGGTCTGGGGCTCAGTGCTGGGCTTTCCGGGCGGGATCGTGCGCCTGAATCCGGGTCCGAACCCTCCAGAGACAACTCTGGCGGAATACTATGAAGTGCCGTGGAACGACCCGAGGGCCGCGGTGTGGGGCTTTTCGCCGCGGGGGATGGACATCGACCGCAACGGCGTCGTCTGGGTGGCGCTGGCGAGCGGACACCTGGCAAGCTTCGACCGGCGCAAGTGCAAAGCTCCGCTCAACGGGCCCAAGGCGACCGGGCGGCAATGCCCCGAAGGGTGGGTGCTGTATCAAACGCCGGGCCCGAAGTTCAAGAACGTGACGGGCTCCGGCAGCGCTGACTCTCATTATTACGTTTGGGTGGATCAGTTCGATACGCTGGGGCTGGGCAAGAACACGCCGATCATCACGGGCAATTCGTCCGATTCGCTGCTCGCCCTGGTGAACGGGCAGTTCACGATACTGCGCGTACCCTATCCGATGGGCTTCTATGCCAAAGGGATGGACGGACGCTTCGACGATCCGAAGGCCGGCTGGAAGGGGAAAGGAGTCTGGACCACATGGGGTACGCGCACGCCGTTCCACAGCGAGACGGGAAAAGGGACGAGCCCCAAAGTGGTCCACTTCCAGATTCGACCCGATCCACTTGCTGACTGAACCGAATACCCACGGCCGTTCACGCGGCGCATCCGCGGGCCTCAGGCACGCACCATGCGCGGCATCCAACAGCCGCTTTTGGTGCCGGTATAGCCCCGGCGATTGGCATCCCTTGAGCCCAAAGGCGTGGTATATACGAAACGCTGGGTTGTCGAGCTGCTGCTGGATCTGGCAGGATATGCCTCCACCGCCAATGTCGTCGATGCCGTTGCCGTCGAGCCGGCGGCGGGCGAAGGGGCTTTCCTTGCCCTTATGATTGAGCGCCTAGCTGACTCCTGCGAGCGGCTTGGCCGGCCGATCTCAGACTGTCGCAATTCCCTCATCGCTTACGAGCTGGATGACATGAGCGCCGAACGCGCCCGAACCCTGGCAGCCAAGATTCTTACGGACCGCGGGGTGAAGCTCCCAACTGCGGAAACCCTCGCTCAGGCATGGGTGCGTACCGGGGATTATTTGTTCGATTCTATGTGTGTTGAGGCGGATTTTGTGATCGGGAATCCTCCTTATGTCCGGCTCGAAGACATACCCGAAGAAACCGCTTCGCTCTACCGCGATGCCTACCCAACCATGCGCGGGCGGGCGGATTTGTACGTGGCTTTTTTTGAAGCGGCGCTGCGTCAGCTCAAGGATGGCGGGGTCTGCGCGTTCATTTGCGCCGACCGCTGGATGCGCAACCAGTACGTTCACGCTTGGTACAAGACCATAGATCGCGTGACGCATTCCCTCACAGAAAAACCCAAGCTCTATATCGCGGATATCAAAGATACCCTTGAGCCGGTGTTGGATAAAGGCGAGACCTACCCCCACCACAATCTGTATTACATACAGTCGGATATATGGGACCTCGAGGTCTTGGGTGGACTCCTGATGTCAGCGGCCGGGCAATTCTTCGTGGAATCCTACGGTGTCCGTATGCGCGGCGGCTACCTGCGCTTTCAGGCCCAATACCTGCGCCGGATTCGGGTCCCGTCCCCTGACGCGCTCTCCAAAGCACAAACGCAGGCATTGCGAGAAGCATTCAACGCCCGTGACAAACCACGTGCAACCCAGGTGGCACTAGACGTATATAAAATCAGCCCCCACGAGTTGGAGAGAGCGCTTGAATATTGAAAGACGCCCTGCAGAAAGCCGTTCAGAGCTATTGGGACGCGCGAGCAAAGAATAAAGAGAAGCAGGTGGAAGGCGGCAGGATCGGCGCCGGGACACGCGGCGAAGTAACCGGCGGGACGCAGATGGGGGCAATGGAAGTGCTCGTTGCCGACATCCTCTGTGACGCGGGCCTCGACAAAATCGATGTCAAGACTCGCACGTCCCTGGAGCTGCCCGGTTACTATCGCTCCGAGAAGAAATGGGACCTGATTGTTGGCTCCGAAGGCCAGCTCGTCACCGCAATGGAATTCAAGTCGCAGGCCGGTCCTTCCTTCGGCAACAATTTCAATAACCGGCNNCGGCTCGAACTTGAAGACTAATCCATTTGGACCTTCTCAGCTATACCATTTCGTACTGCATGGATAGGCGAGACGCGGCAAGGGCTGCAGCGGAGCTTAGCCGAATCACTTCGGCAGCAAGGTACCGGAGTTGCCCCTGGAAGAAGATGATTCCGCCCCGGATGGAGCATTTGAGCCTCTCATTGACTGTATTGATTCCAAGTACTTCACGAGATTCTCCAACCTCACATTTCCCCAGTCCACATCCCCCTCAACCTGATGAAAGATGGGTCCCCAAATTGGCATTTCTCGGGACCCATGTGCCGCCACAACATCTTCGCCCGTAATTATTTGGCGTACGCGTGCCGCAGGAAACTGCCCTCGATTATTTCTCTCCAGGAGAGTCAGATCGGGCACCTTAGCCTTCAACGAGGGCGCTACTGGACCCGCTCCTCTGGCATCCAAGCCATGGCACGTGGCGCAATAGGCCCGGAACAAGTCCGGTCCTTTGATAGAGCGAATCAGTGGCGGAAATTGCTCCTCCGCGTTCGGCGCGATCTGAGTTTGCCTGCCGGCTCCGGGAAGGACGACGCCGGCGAGCGCAACCGCCAGCACAAGCAAGGCCCTCTTGAATCTCTTGTCCGCCGTCTCCACCGTAGCCTCTCTCGTCTTCAGCAATGGCGGGTCAGAAACTAAACAGGCATTCCGTTTTGCTTTCCCGGCTCCGCACCAGTATATTACCGTCGCCTCCATGGGGCTACTTTTGCATCCATTCGATCCTCAGCGAGCTCCGGCAGGCCCGGAGTCCATACAACGCGTGTCCATGACAACAGGACCTTTCGCTAAAAACGTCCCTGACCTCCGGTAAACACTGACTAACACGCACATCAGGGCAAAGGATGGCAAACGACTAAATACCGCGCAGCTACGATTTGGGAGCAGAGGGTCGGGGTTGCTTGAAGTTACTGAAAATCCCTGTTTTGCGGGAAGCACGATTCATCGCTTACTCTCGAACGTAATGATCATGCGCCTCCTGACATCGAATCCTCGTCCGCATCAATTTTCCGAGGAGTGCTCCATGTGGTCGACAATAATGACGTCTACCGGGCCCTTTTGCGGAATCAGTTTGAGCCCGACCTGCTCCCTCAGAGCCTCTAGGAACGTCGGTCCCGACGTGTCGAGATCAGGAGGAGTCGCACAGGGTGGCAGCTCGGGCGTGAATTCCATGAGGAAATCGAAGTTTCCGGTAAGCCCCGTTTGATCGATCAGGGGACGGTCCAGTTGCCCGAATTTAGTCATCTGGTTTGCAATCAGTGCCATGGCGACATTGCGGTAGCCCAGGGCGAAACGCCCCGGCGTGCTTGGTGGCACCCCTGCCAGACCACCGCAAGTAACCGGGAACCCGCCGGCAACTGTACGCGCCGGTGCCGAGCCTGGGCTTGGCACGGCCGGAGGCGCGTTCGAACACGAGGTGTCGCCCGCCGGATGCGGCAGGAGCTTTGGCCCAGTCTTTCCTGGCTTCGCCAGAACGAGCGCGAACACTGGAACTTGCTGGGTCTCGTGATGAATCGCCAGTTTGAATCGCTCCGCAAGTAATGACTGAATCATCAGTCGCATCTGTAATGGGCCGGATGGGACGAAGATCGCTCCACGTTGCCCTGTAGCCCCCGTGGAGGCAGGACGATAGGACGATGAATTTATCGCGGAATCGCCAGCGGCGAGTCCGCGGGACGGCTACGGGCAGTAATGGGGACAGTGTGTACAGAGTCTGGCCCCGATGCAGTCAGAAATTGGGAGTAAAATCGCTGGCGTTGTAGGGATATGGCGGATCGCACGGCTGGCGGGCCTTATGAAGAGCGACCTTCGAGGCAGTGCAAGAATGCCAAAGTCAAATGTGTCAGAGTTGCGCTCGCGCCCAGCCTGGGGGCTTTGCTCAGCGTGTTGGAAATCCCACACTCGGCGGTTATTCCCGTGCGTCCTGTCCGGTCCTGGCCGTCCAGCCACATCTCGTATAGCAAATCTTCTTACTAAAGAGGAGGGTCTTTCATGGAGAACCAGAGAATGACCCGGGATGAAGGGGCGAAAATCTATCTTGTGGGCGGTGGCATCGCGTCGCTTGCCGCCGCTGCTTTCCTTATCCGAGATGCAGATATTCCAGGTCGCAACATCACCATCCTGGAGCAGTTTGAGCGGCTGGGTGGCAGTCTCGACGGAGGCGGGTCGCCCCAAGACGGCTATGTCATTCGCGGGGAGCGGATCCTTGAAAATAAGTATCTTTGCACTTACGACCTCTTTTCATCGATCCCGAGTTTGTCAGGAGGCAAGACCGTCACTCAGGAGATCTTTGGCTGGAACCAGGTTATAAAACATTTCTCGAAGTCGCGCCTCGTCCGCAACGGACACAGGATCGACGCTCCCGAATACGGATTGAGTGAGCAACAGATCCTTACTTTGGAACGTTTAGCAGCGGAACCTGAAGAGATGCTGGGCGCGGCCAGCATTTCTGATCGGTTCGACCGTTCCTTCTTCGAGACAAACTTCTGGCTCATGTGGTGCACGACCTTCTCTTTCCAGCCCTGGCACAGCGCTGCTGAATTCAAGCGCTATCTACTACGTTTTGCGCACATAATTGTCGGATTCAATCGCCTTCATGGGATCATGCGCACCGTCTACGAGAAATACGATTCGATGGTTCGTCCGCTGCATAAATGGCTCGAAGAGCACGGGGTGCGATTTGAATTGAACACACGGGTTACCGACCTTGCTTTCCACGAAGAGACCGGTTGCCAAACTGTCGAGCGCATCCTGTATGTGCGCGGCGGTATCTCCGGCGAGCTTGAGGTTGGCCGGGACGATTACGTAATCGTCACGCTTGGTTCCATAACGGAGGCTTCCAGTATCGGCTCTATGGACTCGGCTCCGGTGCTCAACGGCAAGAGCAGTGGGGGTGCTTGGGCTCTCTGGGAGAAGATCGCCTCGGGCAGACCCAACTTCGGCCGTCCCTCTGTCTTTGTCGATCACATCGACCAATCGAAATGGGTATCGTTCACAACTTCTCTGCGCGATTCACCTTTCTTTCGCATCGTTCGTGACGTTACAGGCAATGTACCTGGAGAGGGTGGACTTATCACCTTTGCGGAATCCAACTGGCTGGCCTCCATTGTGTTGCCGCATCAGCCGCACTTCATTGGACAACCCAAGGATGTCGATGTCTTTTGGGGCTATGGCCTACTTGTCGATAGGCCGGGGAACTTCGTGAAGAAACCAATGTCGGCATGCACCGGCCGGGAGCTTATGACCGAGATGTTGGGTCATCTCCAAAGGGAATCAGAGACGGAGCAAGTCCTTAAGAGATCTATTTGCATTCCTTGCATGATGCCATTCATTACTAGCCAGTTCTTGCCACGGGAAAAGGGCGATCGTCCGCAAGTGGTGCCTACAGGCTCGAAGAACCTAGCTTTCACCGGGCAGTTCTGTGAATTGCCGGACGATGTAGTGTTCACCATCGAGTACTCAGTCCGTTCTGCCCAGACAGCGGTGTACTCATTGCTCAGACTCAAACGCGAGCCACCAGCCATCTACAAGGAGCAATACGACCCACGTATTTTGCATAAGGCGTTTGCGACCTTACGCGACATCAATGTGGTTTCAAGTCTTTCGGGGTCACCAATTGAACCCACAACTTAAGACAAGGATGCCGCAGGGGAACGGAGCGCGATGACTAACGAGACAACTGATACTCGGGAACGGCTTCGGTTTTATTACCGCAGTCCACTCTTTCCGCTGACCCCGTGTTCGGCGGCGTGTTTGGTCATTACCGACGGCTGGAACCGCCGATTCTGACCCCGGCCGTTTTCTCTTCTCCCAAACCGTAGCTGCGCGATATTCGGTCATTTACCATCCTTTGCCGTAATGTGCGTTTTTGCCGGTGCCTACTAGAAGTTCAGCGATGTTTTAGAAAACTCGTCTTGCCACTATTTACGCTCGTTTTCCATACAGACTCCCCCAAATTCACCCACAGTCCCCACGGTTGAATAGGCCCGGGATGCAGCTTTATCGAGGGCAACCAGTTCATCGTGATGGATCTCGGCGCGCACGACCTCTTCACCGTAGGCAGCAAGCGCGATGCAGAATTGAAGCGGCCCGTGCCCATGCAGGTTCTTGCCGATACAACGCCTAGCCGCTACCAGCTTTATTTCAGCAGAAATTACGTGGTCTTCTCCCGCGCCGCCGATCACTAGCCTGGATTTCTTTCCCAGCTAACCCAACTTCCGCAGTTTGAGCGTGCAGATAACTTGCTTGGTGCGCGTAAGAGATGGGAAGACCGCTGAGATGGATCAGCGGTCTTTTTGTTTTCAATGTGGGAGAGCGCAGTGCTGGGAGGTTGAGAGGATGTTTGACGGGAAAAAGCGGATGTAGCGACCAAGCCTCTTGCCGGAAGGCTGGCGACCCGCTGGCGAGCGACCCGTTCTGTCCTTACGAACCTAAGGCTACAGCTTCTTCGGGTCAAGAGAGTGGATGCTGGGGGTCCGGGCAGAGAGCCATAGTCCCGCGATAGACAAAGGTGACAGCGGTCACATTCCTGCCGCGAAAATTGAAGCATAGTAATCAAGGGTTGAAGATAGCTCGGGCGATCAAAGGACAAATAGGACTCTATTTTCTTAAGTCATTGATTTTATTGAGGTGGATCGGTTTATTAGACCGCTTCCGGCCATAATTTCGGATCGTGATTGGGAACACCGAGGCAAATTCATGAAGAGCAAATGGCATAGCAGCTTTCTGGTCGTAGCATTTCTGGCCGTAGCAGCATTTGTGCTTCTGCTGCTCCCAACCCCTAGCGCCGCGATTCCCGCATTTTCGCGGCAGTATGGAACGTCCTGCACCACCTGCCATCTGGATTTTCCCAAGCTCAATGACTTCGGTAAAGCCTTTAAGGATGCTGGATTCAAGTTTCCCAAGGATGACGAAACGTTCTTGAAGACCCCGCCAATCATGCTGGGTGCTCCGGCGCAGGCGGAGTTATGGCCGCACACGGTGTATCCGGGCACCATCCCCGGCCTCCCACCCATCGGATTGCGCTACAACACCTACTACCAGCAGGTAAGTGCCAACAGGAACAACTTTAATCTGGTTCTCCCCTTGGGCACGGTTGGCAACTTCATTCCCCAGTCCGACTTTCAGGCTGGATATTTCAGCATCTTCACGGCCGGAAACCTCGGTAGCGACATAGCCTTCTGGGTGGATGACGACATCAGTGTCGCGGGCGCGAACGCCAACGGTGCTCTGGGCGATGCCTACCTGAAGTTCAATAATATCAGCCGTTTCCTGAAGCTGCCCGCCGACTCGATGAACCTGCGCATGGGCCAGTTTGAGCTGGATCTCCCCGTCAGTCAGGCGCGTACCTGGAACCTGAGCGGATGGGACATCTT
>PLZN01000192.1 GCA_003152195.1 Acidobacteriaceae bacterium | reverse complement strand
ATGGCAGAACCGTTTGGGGACAATCCGGGTGGTAGCGTTGGTCGTTGTGCTGGCAGTCATCGGGATAATCTGGTTCGTGCGGCACTAGAACATCAAGCCCCTGCCGCCATCATTCGCTTTAGGCTATACGTTTGAGCTCATGCAAAATAGGCTTCGGCTCAGTGGGTAGCGGTCAAAGCTCCTGCGCCGGGGGTAATTGATTTGTATTGAATGGGATTCTGTTCAGCGGGGGCGGGCGCGTTCAGAGAAAGAGACCCACTACCCTCATTTCACCCCGCTCAAAGCTCCTCTCATGTCCCCGCTCCGGTCTTTGATCACTGCCTCCGCGGCTCGTCTGCCGGAGGCCAGCGCACCATGGATCGACGCTGTTTCGCGGTAGTCCCCACACATGTAGACACCTCCGGATCCGGCCAACCGAACCGGGCTTTGTTCCCACTCCGCGTGACGCTGCTGGGGGAGCGCCCGGGGTAAAGCGTAGCCCCCGAGCGTCCTCCATGAGCTCACCTCGGGGCCAAACCACTTCCTCATATGTGCCCGGACTGCTTCGTCCAGTTGCATGAGCGCCGCGCCTTCCGCCGGTGCTTCACCCACCACGCTGGCCACCACCAAATGCCCACCGGGAGGCGCGTAGTCAGGCGAAACTGCGCTCATCACGGCTACGTTGTTTACCGGACCCGCAGCGCGCCCCTCCCCATTCAGGAGAATGATGGGCTCGTTCACCGGCGCCTGCTGCGCGGCATAATAAAATGCCGTGGTCTTGTTCCAGGCACGCACCTCGGGCACACTCCAACCGCCAACTCCCCCTAACAGCGCGTTGCTTTCGCTGCCAGCCACCGCGAGCACCACGGCGCGCGCCTCAAGCCTCCCCTCGCCTGCGATCGCCACCTGAAAGGATTCTGCATTTCTCGTCACTCTGCCCACCCGCGCGCCAGTCACCAGCGTGCCCGCGCGCAGCGCCGCCGCCAATTGCAACGGTATCTGTTGCATCCCCATCGCCGGGACGACCGTGTCCCCTGCGGCAAACATGCGGAAGAGAAATTCGAAGAAGCGGCTCGAGGTCACCAGCTCGCGCTCCAGGAAGACCCCGCCAAAGAACGGCGCAAAGAAACGGTCAATGATCTTAGGGGTGAACGGAACCGCCTGCAGATAGTCGCGCGTGGTCCTCTCCGGCCGCGCAAAGATGTCTTCCCATGAGCCGCGCTGCACACGCGCGCGGAGCTTCGCCACCTGCACTTTGTCCGCTATCGGGACGATAGAGTCCAACAGAAACCTGGCCGCTCCCAAGGGATCGCGGAAGGGATCAACGAAGCGATGGAACTTGCCCCCGTGCCAGACCAGCGCACCTGGCTCGAATTTCCTTAATTGCAGCCCGTCAAAGTTCAGCAATCGTCTCGCTTCCGGATATCCCGTCAGCATCACCTGAAATCCGCGATCGAGTCGAAAGCCCTCCACCATGTCCGTGCACACACGCCCACCCGGCGCGTCGCTCGCCTCGAGCAAGGTCACTTGCATGCCCGCACCTTCGAGTGACAAGGCGCAACTAAGCCCAGCCAGGCCACCCCCGATGATGGCAACCTCTGTCATCTCTTCGCCGCTTTCTTAAGATGCATGCACTGCAGGGAATGCTGTTGACGCGGGGGACGAAATAACCTGGCCGATTTTGAGAAACGGGGTTTTCCCTCCCGTCGAAAATAGCGGTTCGAGTGAAGCGTCATCTTTTCGGCCGAGGGAGCTGCGAACCCTCGAGCACAGCACGGCGCGTTAATGTAGGAAGCCCGTCACATGGAAAGAGGAACCGCAGATCCCTCCACTACGGTCGGGATGACAAAGGAAAGAGCTGTGACTCAAATGGGAATCCGTCGCCTGGAAAAGTCCCCAAACCGGCTACAAACTTAACCTCCCGCGCCAATTTCAAATTTGTCATCCCGACCGAAGCGTAGCCTAGTGGAGCGTAGCCTAGTGGAGTGATCTGCGGTTTCTTTGTCCCTGCCCGGCCGAGCTGGACTTTGCTAGTAGAGCATCACCGCTATTTTGTAGGTCGTAAATCCCTGCCCCGGGTTCCCGGAATCGCAGGCGCCCACCGCAGCTTTGTGATATTGGCCGGTGGAAATTTTCTGTTCCAGCACCTCCGGCAGACGGCCCAAATCCGTCCCCTGCCAGCGCATGATGAACCCGGGCCTGGACCCTCCGGCCGAGCCGTGGTCCATGGCACAGGTCTGACGAGCATCCTCGGTCAACCTCGCCGGCTGCAGCCCCCGTTGTTGCAGCAGTTGCCCGACCTTCTGCTCGATCTGCTGCGGTCCAAGCTGGGCCACGCCGTCGGCAAAGTCCTCCACCGCGTAGTAATTTGCTCCCCGCTTCACCATGCCTACGCCAATCGAATTCATGCGCGGATCTAATATATTGGCGCGATGGGGAGGCGAGTTCATCCACTCCTGTTCCAGGGCCTCGGGACTCGGCCCCACCGCGACGTTCTCCGCAATCGAACGGAAGTGCGCCCCCGCAGCGCCACCCCGGGCTACCAGATCGGGCTCGCCGGGATATTGGTGGGAAAGCGTGGGCTGCCCCGCCATTACCTGCGCATGCTGGGCGGCAGCCTGGGCCAGCGTGGGGTCCCAATTGAGAGGAGCCAAACCGTGTTCGGCCCGGTCCGCATTGGTCACCTGCATCACCTGCTGCTCCCCCGATTGCTGGGCCCGAACCGGGCGCGCCGGCATCACGACCACTGCCGCCAACGTACCTGTTACCGCCGCTGTCGATAGCCAGCATGGTTTACGCATGACGTTCTCCCATCGTATCAACCCGCGCCGCGGCAGCAATATGCGATCATGACCATCGATGGCCTTTGCTCGCACTCTCCGCCACCAGCCGCTCGGCGTTATTGGCGTCTTCCTTCTGGTGCTGTTCGTCGCCATCGCTTTGCTCGCGCCTGCGATTGCGCCCTATGACCCGGCCGCCATCGATCTTTACCACCGCCTGGCCCCACCTTCGCATGCCCACTGGTTTGGCACCGACGAGCTCGGCCGCGACATCTTCTCCCGCATTCTCTCCGGCGCCCGCATCTCTCTGATGGTTGCCGTGGGCGTCGTCGGCCTCTCGCTCTCCCTGGGGCTGATCCTCGGCGGCCTCTCCGGCTTCTACGGCGGCCGGGTGGATACGCTGCTCAATGTCTTCGTGATGAATGCCTTTCTCTCGTTCCCCGGCATTCTGCTGGCTATCGCCTTCGTGGCCTTTCTCGGCCCCGGCCTCATCAACCTGGTCCTCGCCTTGTCTATTGGTGGATGGGTGGGCTACGCCCGCCTGGTTCGAGCCCAGGTCCTCGCGGTCAAAGAACGGGAATTCGTCGAGGCCGCCCGCGCGCTCGGCGCTTCCGATCTGCGCATCTTTGCCCGCCACATTCTGCCCAACATCCTCCAACCCATCATCGTGCAGGCGGCTATCGGCATGGCAGGCGCCGTTCTGGCCGAGGCCACGCTCAGCTTTCTGGGCTTGGGAGTGCCGCCGCCGGCGGCGAGTTGGGGCGGCATGCTCAACGATGCGCGCTCACACCTCTTCGACTCTCCCCACATGATCGTCTTCCCTGCCATCGCCGTCATGCTCTGCGTGCTCTCGTTCAACTTCATCGGCGACGCGTTGCGCGATTACCTCGACCCTCGCACCCGGCTCCTGATCGGCTTATGAAGCCGCCGCTCAGCTCGTCGCTGGTCGGCATCCTCTCCGATACCCACGGGCTCCTCCGCCCCGAAGCGATCAAAGCCCTGCGCGGCGTCGACTACATCCTCCACGCCGGCGACGTCGGCGACCCATCGATCCTCGACTCGCTCTCCGCCATTGCCCCGCTGAGCGCCATACGCGGCAACATCGATGCTCACGGACCGTGCTCCCATCTGCCTGCCACGGAAGTCATCGACCTCCATGGCTACACCTTCTATATGCTGCACGATGGTCAGGCGCTCGATCTCGATCCCGTCGCCGCAGGGTTCGCGGCGGTCATCAGCGGCCACTCCCACCGGCCGCTCATCGAATGGCGCAACGGCGTTCTCTACCTCAACCCCGGCAGCGCGGGACCCCGCCGCTTTTCCCTGCCCGTTTCGCTGGCTCTATTGACCATCCGGGCAGATTCGTTGGAACCGCAACTGGTAACCATGTTGTAGAGGAACAATCAAACGGGGTGCTTCGCTATACCGGCCGCTTCCAGCATGGGAAGAATCAGGCCCGACAACTGGGCCACGAAAACCTCAGCCGGCGGACGTTTCGGGGTCGAAAACCACTGCTTCACCCCCCCACAGATGGCCCAACTCACCGACGTTGCCACCATCTCCGGCTGAAGGGTATTTGCGTGCTCGGCTCGCTTCATGCCTTCTATCAGCAAGCGCCGAATGGCAGCCACGATGGCGGCGTCCATCAGGGGCTCAAAGGCCGTCTGGCGATCACAGGTCCCCCGGGCGTGGACTTGCACGAGGTAATCGCAAGCGGCCAGGACAATGGCGCCCAATGCAGCCGGGCAGCCCGCGTCATAGCGCACCTGACGAGCATACAGCAACTCGTGAAAACCACCGGCAACCAGCGCCTCCAGAAGGGCGAACTTATCGGTGTAGTGGTCGTAGAAGGTCGCGCGATTCACCGTGGCCGCTTCCGTAATGTCCTGCACCGAGATCTCGTCGAAGCTCTTGGCCTGCATAAGAGTTCCCAGCGCCCCTTGCAGCAGCTTCCGGGTGCGGCGAATGCGCGGATCGCGAACTTGACAGTCGGAAATTGGCATCATCACGGCTATTAGAGCTTATCGGTATCAAAAAAGAATCGGAAAAACGACGACCGTCGTCTATATCATCAACAACAGGCGACGCATAACCAACGCATGTTGTTATGGAGAAATAGCCATGGCGACGCTTTTACACCTGGATTCAAGTCCGCTCGCAACCTCTGTCAGCCGTGAACTGACGCGCGAGTTCGTCGAAAACTGGAAAGATGCACACCCCGCAGCTCAGGTTATCTATCGAGATCTGGCCGCTAATCCCCCCAAACCCGTAGACCAAGCCTGGATTTATGCAGCGTTTACTCCGGTAGAAACAAGACAGCCCGAGCAGAAGGCCTTGCTCGCATACTCGGAGGAGTCCATCGCCGAACTCCAGCAGGCAGACGAGTACGTGTTTGGCGTGGCGATGCATAACTTCAGCATTCCGTCGGTGCTCAAGCTGTGGATCGACCAGGTCGTCCGCGGCGGACGTACCTTTGCTTATGGGCCGAACGTGCCCAAGGGCTTGCTTTTGGGCAAGAAGGCCACCATTCTTGTGGCGACCGGCGGAGTTTACGAAGCCGGAACTCCAACCGCAGCGCTCAACTTCATCGATCCCTACCTTAGTACGATCCTCGGATTCATCGGAATTACGGACGTGACATTCGTGACTGCGGGCGGCACGGCGCAGCTTATGTCAGGGAAGGTCGATCGCGGACAGTTCCTCCAACCCCATCTGGAGCAGGTCAGAAGCATCGCTGTTTAGTTTCGGTGCAGCTTTTCTTGCAGGGAAAGCTGCACCCGGGCCATGTCAATTTCAGCTAAGGAGAAAGCCATGAAAATTGCTGTTATCGTCGCGCGCATTCTACTGGGTCTGATGTTTCTAATCTTCGGACTTAACGGGTTTCTCAACTTTCTGCACATGCCGATGCCCCCTGGTCCTGCCGGCCAGTACATGGGCGTTCTCTTCGTGTCGCACTACCTGTCGGTCGTATTCCTGCTTGAGGTCGTAGGAGGAGCGCTACTGCTCTCCGGCCATTTCATCCCGCTGGCACTGGTTCTGCTCGGCCCTGTGATCTTCAACATCCTGCTTTTTCACACGTTTCTTTTTCCAGCCGGATTTCCGCCCGCGCTCGTCGTAACAATCCTGTGGTTCATCGTCTTCTACGGAGTTCGCCAGGCTTTCGCTGGAATCTTCGTGCAAAAGGTGTAGGGTCAGCCGAACGGACGGTCAGCTCCGAATTCTCGGATTGGCCACTGTATACAGCACATCGGTCAGCAGGTTGACCAGCACATAGGTCAGGCCGACGGCCAGGATGCAACCCTGCACCAGCGCATAATCGCGATTGGAGATGGCCGAGACGGTCAGCCGGCCAATCCCCGGCCAGGAAAAGATGGTCTCGGTGACGATCGCGCCTGCCAGCAGTGCGCCAAATTGCAGGCCCACCAACGTCATCACGGGAATGATGGCGTTGCGCAGCGCGTGCCGGTAGATGACCACATGCTCGGGCAGGCCTTTGGCGCGCGCAGTGCGAATGTAGTCCTGGCTCAACTCCTCCAGCATCGCGGTGCGCACCATGCGGGTAAGAATGGCGGCCAGGCTGCCGCCCATGGTAATCGCAGGCAGCACCAGGTGGGCCAGGGATCCGGCGCCGGAGACCGGCAGCCATCCCAGCTTGATCGAGAACAGCAGAATCAGGATTGGGCCCAGCGCGAAGCTGGGAAACGAAAGGCCCAGTAGGCTCACCACTCCGACCGCGCTGTCCTGCCACCGGGCCCGGCGCACGGCTGCCAGCACACCCGCGGGGATGGCCAACACCAAGGCCAACACCAGCGCGGCCACGGTCAGCTCCAGCGTGTAGGGATAGCGCGTCAGCACCAGGTGGGTTACCGAATCGTTGAGGCGAAGCGACCTTCCCAGGTCTCCATGCAGCACCCCGCGCCAGTAATGCACATACTGCAGGCCCAGCGGTGCGTCGAGTCCATATTGATGACGCAGCGCCGAAAGGTCGGACGCGGTCGCCCCCTCCCCCAGCATCTGCTGCACCGGATCGCCTGGCACCAGGTGGATGAGCAGGAAGACCATCGACACTACCAGCCAGATGACCGGCAGGATATATAGCAATCGCTTGAGCAGCGCTCCCAATCCACCCGCCTAACCTTCGCTTTTGCCGGCGTCGCGCTGATGACCTCGCGCGGCCATGCCGGCTTTCCTGGTGCTGCCCCGCTCCGGATCTTCCGTTTGATTCTCCAGCCGTTCCACGCGCACCTGGCTGATGCGATGATCGCTCATTTTCAATACCGTAAATCTTCTTCCTTCAAAATCCACGGTCTCTTCCCCGGTCGGGATCTTTCCCAGCCGCGTCAACAGAAACCCGGCCAGCGTTTCCACCCCACCGTTACGTGGCAGGTGCCAGTTCATCTGCGTTTCCAGATCGCGCAGGTTCACGCTGCCATCCAGCACCACGGCGCCGGATGTTGTATGCAGAGCGGCTCTTGGCCCAATGTCAAACTCGTCCTCCACCTCTCCGATAATCTGCTCAATAGCATCTTCTACCGTGACCAGGCCCACCGTCGACCCGTACTCATCGACCACGATGGCGATATGCCGTCTTAGCTGCTGAAATTCGCTCAGCAGGTCCAGCACCGGCTTGGTCTCCGGCACCACCAGCACGTCATGCATCACCTGCCCCAGCCGCACGTCGGTGAAGGGCGCGCGGGCAAAGCGCGTCTGCGCCGTCATGCGGAAGTGCATCAGCCGCGAGAGGTCTTTCGAGTAGGCCACGCCCACAATGTGCTCCGGCCCCTGCGCCGGGTCGTACACCGGCACGCGGGAATGCTGTTCCTCCACCACGCGTGCGTTTGCGTCCTCAATGAGCATGTCCTTGGGTAGAGAGAAGATCTTCTGCCGCGGCGTCATAATTTCTCGCGTGGGCACGCTGTTCAGTTCTACCGCGCGGTGAATCAACGACTCCTGAAAGGCGGGAAGCAGGCCCATTCTGCGTGCCGCGGTGGCGATCAGCTTCAGCTCTTCCGGCGAATGTACCTCGCCGCCCTGCATCATCTCCGTGCCAAAAAGGCGCAGCACTACCCGAGCCGAGCGCTTCATCAGCCGCACCGCCGGCCGCGTGAGCCGGATAAATACATCCATCGGCCCGGCCACCGCAACCGCAATCACTTCCGCCTTGCGCAGCGCCAGGGACTTTGGCACCAGTTCGCCCAGCAGCACATGCAGGTAGGTAATCAAAGCAAAGGCAATCGGCACCGCCATCATGTGCGCGTAGACCTTGGCGTGCGGTATTCCGTTGAACCAATGCTCGAAGAGGGTGGCCACCGCCGGCTCGCCGATCCAGCCCAGGGCCAGACTGCACAGGGTCACGCCCAGCTGCACCGCGGGGAGGAAATCTTCCATGTTTTCCTGCAGTCGGCGTACCGCCCGCGCTCCCGGCCGCCGCAGGGCGATCAGCTGCTCAATGCGCGTCTCGCGCACGCTCACCAGGGCAAACTCCGCCGCCACGAAGAAGCCGTTCGCCAGGATGAGCAAGGCGACGGATACCATCCGAAAGAGCATCAGTTCAATCATTGCGCACGGGGACTAGCGTACTCCGGCGGGAAAGCGATCGATCTGGCCGCAAATGGACAAAAGCGTGGCACACATGGCCATGATACCGGTGGAACAACCGGCAATGGAACCTTCCCCGGTCCGCCTACGTATCAGATGGCATAGGAGCGGATTTCCTATTGCCTTACCCGACCGAGTGCATCTGAAAGCGGCTTTTCTTGACGGAAAAGCCGCGCCACCCTCAGCGGCTTCGGGGTACATCTATAGGAAATCCGCTTTCGTCCCCGGCGGATCGGGCGGCTCTCTTCCCGCCGCCGGCGTTCGCGGCGGCAATCGTCAAACGGGGGGTTTGTGGCGGCGCAGCGTAAAGGCAAACGAATCTGGATCTGGGGCAGTCTGCTCGCCCTCGTCGTGCTTACGGTTGTGGCCGTAGCGGTCGTGCGCGGGGCCAGCGGCACGCACTTCGATCCCAGCCGCCTGGACAAAGTCACCCGCGGGGAGATTGATCAGAGCGTCGTCGCCACCGGCAAAGTGCAGCCCATTACCAAGATTGAATTGAAATCCAAGGCCAGCGGAATCGTGCAAAATCTCTACGTGGATATCAATCAGCACGTCCATAAAGGCCAGCTGCTGGCCCAGCTTGACCGGCAGGAGATCACGGCCGAGGTCGACGCCCAGCGCGCGACCCTGCAGGCCGCGGAGGCCAACGTCAAAAGCGCTTTGGCCAGTATCGAGCACGACAAAGTCGATGCCTCCGCGCCCGACCTGCCCATGTACTACACGACCCTGCAACGCAACCAGGAGATGATCAAAGAGGGCATCGTCTCCCAGCAGGGCATGGACAATGCCAACCGCGACTACCTCTCCGCGCTGAACAAGAAGAATGTCGCAGTCGCGCAAATTGATGTCGATCGCGCCAAGCTGCACCAGGCGGAGGCCCAGGTGGCGCAAAACCAGGCCAGCCTGAAATCGCTCGAAGAGCAGCTGAGCTATACCACGCTCACCTCACCGATCGATGGCGAGGTGCTCTCCCGCGATGTGGAAGTGGGCGACGCGGTCAGCTCCATTCTGGTCCTCGGCTCCACCGCCACCCTGGTCATGACCATCGGCGACACGCGCCAGGTTTACGTTAACGGCAAGGTGGACGAGGCGGACATCGCATCGGTCTATCTGGGCCAGTTGGCACGCATCCGCATTGAGTCGTTCAAGAACAAGACCTTTACCGGGAAGGTAACGCGCATCGCACCCCTGGGAGTCGAGAAGGACAACGTCACCACCTTCGAAGTACGAGTCTCCATCGACAACCCGAATCATGAGATCAAAGCCAACATGACCGCGAATGCCGAGATTCTCAATCAGGAGCACAGGAATGCGCTCTCGGTCCCGGAGCAGGCCCTGATCTACGACGGCCAGAAAAATGCCTTCGTCGAGGTACCCGGCGGAAAAGCTAAGAATGGATTGCGCAGAGTCCCGGTCAAGGCAGGAATCGCCAATGGCAGCCGCACCGAGATTCTCTCCGGCCTCACAGAAGGACAGACTGTTTACCTGCAACCGTAGAGCGCAGTGCACCAGCAAAAGATTAAGCCCAAGGAGGGCGATGAAGATGCAAACTCAATGGACCCCATCGCGCAAAGCGGCAACCGGCATCCTGGTTGCCATGTCCCTGTGTCTCCCGGCGGCTGCATTTGCCGCGGAAAAGTCCTTCGACCGCACCCTCACGGTCAACGGTCCGGTGACGCTGCACGTCTCCACCGGCTCCGGTTACATCCACGTTTCCCCCGGCTCTGACAATCAGGTCCACATTGTTGGCCACGTCAAGGGCAGCAATAACTGGTGGGGCGGTGGCTCATCCGACGAGGCGGTGGGCAAAGTCGCCGACAATCCACCCATCGATCAGGCGGGCAATATCATTAGCGTGGGGGGAGACCACGGCAACGACTGGGCGCGCCATGTCTCCATCGATTACGAGATCAAGACGCCCAGCAACACCATGCTTGTTGCCGAGAGCGGGTCCGGCGACCTTCAGCTCACGAATATCAACGGAACGGTCCGGGCGCACACCGGCTCCGGCTCGATACACGCCGACCGCCTTGGCGCCGGCTCCAGGCTCGAAACCGGCTCGGGGACGATCGACGCCAGCAATTTGCAGGGTTCCACTACGCTGCAGACCGGCTCCGGCGATCTTCGCGCCCAACTCTCGTCGCCGGGCGATGTTGTCGCGGGCACCGGCTCCGGCTCGATAAACCTGGGCAACGTGCAAGGGGCAGTCAAGGCGGAGACCGGCTCGGGCAGCCTCGAGATCAGCGGACAACCTATCTCGCCCTGGAAGCTCGAGACCGGTTCGGGCGACATCACTCTTAAGGTCGGCAACGCGCATTTCACACTCGATGCGGACACCGGCTCCGGCTCGGTCAATTCGGATCTTCCCATCGAGATGCGGGGCGCCATGAACAAGCACCACGTCACCGGAACCATCAACGGAGGCGGCCCCACCATCAAGGCGGAAACGGGCTCTGGGGATATCCGCATTCAGTAGCGTATTTGTTTTCAGCCGCCTAGGCCGTAGTACGTGCGCATGCCATGCTCCAGGACGCTGTTAGGCAACAGTCTCTTCAGCCACACGGCGGCGCGTTGCGCCCCGGGTCCAATGGTGTAGCGCAGCCGGGGATTGCGCTTGTTCACGATCCGGTAGAGCAGGCGTGCAATCTGCTCCGGTCCGGGACCGCCTTGTTCGTCCCGCGCCGTCTGCGCCAACGCAGCCTGGAAAGACTCTTGGTAGACGTCCGTGCCGGACATTTCCGTTAACTGGCGATTTTGGGTTAAACCCGTTTTGTGGTCGCCAGGCTCGATGATCACCACCCGAATACCAAATGGCCTCACCTCCAACCGGAGGGTTTCGCTCAGTCCTTCCAGGGCAAATTTGGAAGCGCTGTACATCGCCTGATAAGGGATCGCTATGACCCCGCCGATAGAACCGATGTTGACGATGTAGCCACTGCCCTGCCTCCGCATGGCCGGCAGCACAGCGCGGCAGACCCGGAATGCGCCGAAGAAATTAACCTCCAGTTGCCTCTTCGCCTCTTCGATCGAGGTATTCTCGATCGGTCCTGCAATCGCCATCCCGGCGTTATTCACCACAATATCGAGCCGCCCCTCGCGGCTGAGAACCGACCCGACCACCTGCTCCACAGAATGGTCCTCGGTTACGTCCGCTGTTAACATGGTTACGCTTCCCAGGCCGGTCATCGTTCCCGGCGGCGCGCCGCCGGTTCCGCGCCGCGAGGTGCCGTAAACGCGAAAGCCCCGCCCCGCCAGATGTGTGGCACAAGCCAGTCCGATGCCGGAAGACGCGCCCGTGACCAGGACTACCCGCTGATTTTCTCTTTCCATCTCGCCTCACCGTATCACTAGAGCATCTCAGAGTTACTGTGATGTGGTGATAAAGCATTTCTCCTGGGATAATGCTCCTGCCCTTCGCGGGCCGTGGAAAAAATTCCCACTCGGGCCGGAAAAGCATTAACCTTTTGATCGCGAGGCAAGCAAACCTGGCAAATCGGGTGATAGACGAATGCCGGCGATATCCTGCACTGTGAGGGCAAGACATGGCACATCAAACTTGGATTTACCGGACGGGAGCCGCGCTTACGCTGGTGCTGCTGCTGGCGGGTTGCGGCGGGTTTAAGAAAGCCACCCCGAAGAACTTTACCCGGTCGCTCAATGCATACTACGGTAACCACGACGATTGCCTGTACCCGCAAGGGCTTCATTTTCCCTACGAGGAGAGCACCGCTGCCGGTTCCGCGGACCATCCCAAAGGTCTCGATGCGCTAGTCGCGGCGGGGTTGCTGAAGAGGCTGGAGGATAGAGACATCCACGTCATACGCTACGCGCTCACCGCCTATGGCAGTCGCGTACCGCCCCGCTTCTGCTACGGGCACCGGGTCGTGACCAGCATTGATAGTTTTACGCCGCCTGCCGCCGTCAACGGGCAGCAGGTCTCCCAGGTGGATTACCACTACAAGATGATGGATGTTCCGGGCTGGGCTGATTCCGATCCGATGCGGAAGGCCTTTCCTGCTTTCGCGAAGTCGACCTCCGCAGACGCCCATGACCGTACCACGTTAGTGCTGAGCATGAACGGCTGGTACGTCCCGGAGTAGAACTACGATCAGCTAAAGTAAAAAGATGTTCAGGATTTTTCGCCGCATCCCAGCCGGTTCCCTCCGCCTGCTGGTGTTTGACCTCGACGGCACATTGATTGATTCCGGAGCCGACCTCTGCGGCTCCGTCAACGCGATGCTGCGCCACTTTGACCGCCCGCCGCTGTCCCAGTCCGTGATCTCCAGCTACATCGGCGATGGCGCGGTGCAGCTTGTCAGCCGCTCCCTGGGCGAACCCACGGACCTCGCCTTTCTCGATTCCGCCCTTGCCTACTTCCTCGGTTACTACCGCGAACACAAACTGGACGAGACCTACGTTTACCCGGGCGTCTTTGCAGCGCTCGACAGCCTGCGGCGAGAGCCGGGGGGCACGCCGCGATCGATGGCGGTTCTCACCAATAAGCCCATCGGTCCCTCACAGGCCATCTGTGACGCTCTCGGGCTCAGCCCTTATCTCTTTCGCGTCTACGGCGGCAACAGCTTTGCCACCAAGAAACCCGACCCCGAAGGCCTGTTGGCGCTGCTCGAGGAGGCGGGTGTTACCGCACAGCAGACACTCATGATCGGGGATTCCAGCGTGGATATCCTCACCGCTCGTAATGCGGGGGTCTGGAGCATGGGCTGCTCCTATGGCTTTGCCCCGCATACCCTTGTCTCTGTTCCACCGGATTGTCTCGTCGATTCGCCTGCCGAATGGCCTCTGGCCCTGGCCGGCGAGGGCGAGAAGTTGGTCTGCCAGGACTGACCCACGCTACTCCTAAGAGATTAGTTGACAGGCTTGCCTATCCCGCCTTAACCTACTAACCCGGATAATTCATGATTAAG
>PLZN01000509.1:3265-4069 GCA_003152195.1 Acidobacteriaceae bacterium | reverse complement strand
TTGCCGGCGCAATCACCGCTCCGGCTGGCCTGGAAGCCGCAACACCTATGCCCTTCTCATAGGGCGCTGCAGCTGTGCCTACGGGTGCCTGAGTGCCGCTTTGCTGTTGTTCCGGGGTGGTCTGCGGACCACTGTTCTGCCGATTGTCATCCGTCGTTTGCGCCGTGTCCGCATCCGCCGGCTTGGTTCCACTATCGGAGTTCTGCGACTGAGCCTGCGCGGGGGACACGCCTTCCGCCTGCTGGCCGGTAAGTGCTTGTTGCGGCAGCGCCATAGCCGCTTTCCCAAATGGCACGGCTAGGAGCATCACAAGGCAGTGAACGATCTGGCGCCGCAGCCAATAGCCCGTGATTCTCATTAGTTTTCCTCGAACCCGCCGACACTTTGCGGGTGCCAAAATGACCATCGCAAACCGGCCCTGCTCGACCCGCCGGCCCGTGATGCCAGCACCCCAGGCACAAGCGCCTCCGAAGCCGCTTCCATCGGGAGCCGGAAGCTTTTTACCGCGTCAGCAGTCGTATCAAAGATTTCAAAGAGAGGAGTGAGTTCTAGAGCCGCCCCTGCTCCAGGAGGGATTGCTGCCAGTTTGACGTCGCCATTGCGTTTTATGGCCTCCTCCAGGCAACAAAGCAGCAAATGGACTACGGACCCATCCAGTTGGCGCACGTGAGAACAGTCGAGCACAATACAAGGCCGGTCAACATTCATGCTACTCTCTACTTCGCGAAAAAAGATCCGCCGTTGCTTCACGCTCAATTGTTCCGGCAACTGCTTCACTGTCACAGCACGTAGTCGAATTGTCAT
>PLZN01000509.1:0-3233 GCA_003152195.1 Acidobacteriaceae bacterium | reverse complement strand
GGTTCGTGTTGTACCAACAGCACTCCTTCATCTTTGGCGACAGTCCGCAAAGAAATCGAAGTTTCTGTACTCGTCTTGGGGATGCCAGCATTGCCGCTACCATCCGATGATTTCCATCCAGGATCGTTAAAGGCTCATTCTCGCTAACGCCAATGAGGAGCACCGTACCTAGATCCTCATCGTCCCGGAGTAGGCGTTCGCGTATCCCAGTGATTTTTGACAGGAACGGACTTTCTTCGACGCTTTGCCGGATACGCATGCGTTCGGCAACTTCGGTAACCGAAAAATTCCCCCGCGCGAGGTTCAGCCATTGGGCCCGTGGAAAGACACGAATGAGGCTGAGGTCTGGTTCCCTCACTTCCACCTCAAACCATTCGGTCCCCGTGGGAAGCTCCTTCCACAGGGCCAGGTGGCGAAGGAATAACATCGCTCGCCGTTTAGCATTTTCGCTGGCATCGTCGAAGTTTGGCTTGATTACCATCCCCCGCATTTCCTGGTACGCCCGAAATGCGGGATTGTTGAATTCACTCTTCAGAAATTCAGCGATCACTTCATCTTCTGAGACCCGCCAAACTGCCCTGATTGGTCGACCGGCGCCGCTTGTCTGCATGTCTCTTGAGTCGGTCAGCGAGCTTATCAGGAATGGTAGTGCCACAAAGATAAGCAGGCCGATCATCAAAACCAGTTGTACCAGGATGACTTGCCGTAAGGACGAATGGAATTGGCAAATGCCCGCGATGACAACCCCACTGAACGCCAACTGTACCCAGCTCGTGTTAGCGATCTTGTAGGACAT
This sequence comes from Acidobacteriaceae bacterium, assembly GCA_003152195.1. Lineage (GTDB taxonomy): Bacteria > Acidobacteriota > Terriglobia > Terriglobales > Acidobacteriaceae > PALSA-350. The sequence continues at coordinate 2,437 of PLZN01000509.1, read as the reverse complement.
CTCGTACGTAATCATCACCACGCTGAGCGAATAAACGACAGTGGTGATGGCATACAACGACAAAAGGTATGGAAGGCCGTACTTTCCAGCTACTCCAAACCCGGATCCAAGGAACGTTGTCCAAATCCCGGCAGGCGCGAGGCGTAGGCCGAGAGCCAGGGCGCAACCCATCGTCAACACCAGCAATAGCGAAGTTGCGATAACTCTGAGATCTTTTCTCTCCTCATCACGAGTACCCGCCACAAGGGGAAACATGGAATTCACGACCGCTGAGGAAAGGGCAAAAATCACTCGGCCCACCATCGCCACGGCAGCATATAGACCCGCCAGTGTAGGAGAGAAAAAGTGTTTTACCAGCACGATGTCACAGTTGTTGATAATCACTTGGCCGGCAAAGAAGACCATTGCCTGCAATGATTCGCGAAGCGCGTAGGACATCCGGAGCTGGCTCGGAACCGCCGGCGCCAGTTTGGGCGCAGCAGCAAGATAGGCCACCGCGATCGCTGCGGCGTTGGCCGCGATGACTCCGCGTACGCCAAAGCCTAGCATCATCAGCAGCACAGAGCCGCTGAGCCGAACCACTCCTTCCAGGATGAGATTGGTGGCCAGAGAACGGAAGCCATAAGCCCCCTGGATGTAGCCTCGCCGGCTTCCCAGCGGAACGTAAAACGCTGCTCCGATGGCGATCAGCTCAACTAGAACTGGACTGGGCAGCTTTAAATAATCGGCGATTCCTCTTTGAAATAGCAGCATGAGCAGCGAAACGAAAATGCCGCACATCCATGCGCTTCGATGGAAGTCTCGATAAACCGCGGATTTTGCTTCCGGAGTGCTCTGTTGTGCTACAACCTTCGCGGGAACAATTTGGAAGGAGAGCGTCACCGCGGATATCAGGGTGAGGAGAGTGTAAACAGCCGTAGCATGGCCGAAGGCCGTTGGACCAAGGAATCGTGCAACTGAAATGTTGTAGCCGAAGTTGATTGCGGTGGCTAGCCCGGACCCCAAGAGCAATACGAAACTTCCCGAAAGTATGCGGGCTTGCAGCGTCCTTGATTTTTGCGTCGGGCCATTCACCACAGTCTTTGGGCTCCAGCTTAGAATTAGGGGGGAGTCTGAGTTAAGTCAGGGGGAATCTGAGTTCGAACCGTGCAAAGGTCAACGCGGGCTGTCGAGAGCCGCGAGACTCAAGAAAACAATTAGATCGGCAGTGCAAAAGTCATCGCTAGCTGCGGTGAGCCAGGAGCATCAAGAAACACAATTGTAACATAACGACCCTTTGCCAGATGCCAAAATCCACATGCCGGATGCTCGAGAGTCGACGGTTACCAGCGTGTTATCAGAAGTCATGACAACCCAGAGACTCCTAACCGCCTCAAAGAGGTATTCTGATATGGTGGCTCGCTCATTCGCTGCATTACTTTTGTTTCTTTTTCAGTCCCAGGGATGCTCTCATCCGGGATCGCAACAGGCCCCCCCACCTAGACATCGCGCCGCAGCCGGGTCACCGCAAATCCTGGCCGTCTATGAAGCATGGTTCGGCCATCCCAGGCACATCGCCATCGACTATTCCTCGCACGATCCCATTGTCATTCGGAAGCAAATTAGCCACGCCCAATCCTTGGGGATTTCCGGGTTTGTGGTGGATTGGTATGGGTATCGAGAGCCCTTTATCGATCGCAGCTATGCCTTGCTGCAGACCATCGCCGGCGAAGAGAAGTTCCATGTTGCGATGATGTATGACGAAACCAAGGATGATGAAGGGGCGACCGACGAGGCAATCGAAGATTTCAAGCTGTTCGACAAAACGTATCTTTCGCTGACCGCCCCGGGTCGCCAAGCCTACCTTACTTATAACGGCCGGCCCGTGATCTTTGTTTTCCCCAATGGACAGCACACCGATTGGAACCGGGTACGCGCCGAAGCTAACAAATGGCCCCAACCGCCGCTGCTGATCGATGAATACCCGCCCGGCCCATTTGCGGCAGCGTTCGACGGCTATTACGCATGGGTACAGCCGGGGAAGAAGGGATGGGCGGCAGATGGCAGCAACTGGGGAGAGGATTATCTCAGCGACTTCTATCGCACAATGGAGTCAAAGTATCCTGACAAGATTACCGTAGGCGGCGCCTGGGCCGGCTTCAATGACAGCAAAGCCTCTTGGAGCCTTAACCGGCATATCTCCCAGCGCGGCGGCGAAACCTTTGCCGACACCTGTAAGCTTTGGCGGCAGTATTCCCCGGCGGATAATCCTTTGCCCTTCTTATTTGTCGAGACCTGGAATGATTATGAAGAGGGCACTGCGATTGAGCCGGGGATCCCAAACGTGGCTCCGACTCGCGACCGACCCCCCTGCACTAGCCCATAAGTAAGGCTGTAGGCCAACCGCTAAACAGGCTGCGAAAAAACACTATCAATGAAGGGTACGGGCTTCAGCGTG
>PLZN01000601.1:3499-7517 GCA_003152195.1 Acidobacteriaceae bacterium | reverse complement strand
GTTGCGGTTGGTAGAGTGACGGTCTTCGCAGATGGAGACATTTCCTTTAGGATCATTTCCGTCTGTTCCCCTTTTCGCCTTCTCTCGGGGCCTTCGCTTTTGTGGAGCTAACCGCCGCTGCGCTATTTTCTCCATGCTATGGATGAATTCAGCGCTCCCCAGCGGCCGGCCTGTGTGCGTGCGCTGGACTAAGTTTCGGTGACAGACGGAAGTGGCACTTTGCCATGCCGAATTGTGGCCAGTAGGATGGACCCCAAAGACCGGTGAGCGACTTGTGAGGCGAGGATGGCTTGGTCGGTGTGCCGCAGTTTACTAGCTGACATCGATAGTGATGTTGCCTGAACGAAGGTTATCTCCTCGTGCTTCGAGCGTGATGGCGCCTTTCTCGCCGCTAGGCCGCAGGATGGCAAGGCAGCGGCCCTGAAATGTCATGTGATGGGGCTGGTGGTAACTGGCCATGTCGTGAGGGTTGGCACTGCCGACCGCAGCCAGTTCGCCTTGACCTTTCACTGAGAACTGAATCTCTGCGACTCCGTCTTCAATCGGATTGCCGGCATCGTCCTGCAGCTCGGCCATGATGTACGAGAGGTCGTTGCGGCTTGTCCGGATATGCGCTCGGTCCGCACGCAACGCGATCCTGCTGGGATTTCCTGTGGTGCGAAGGACTTGCTCCACAAGCTTGCCATTCACGATCGCGGAGGCTTTCAGTTCGCCAGGCGCATACGGCAGAGCAAACTCGATGACAAACGGGGCCGGAAATTCAGCCTTGGCAACTTCAATCGGTTTGCCGTTGAGTGTCAGGTTCACCTTCTCTGCCTTGCTGTAGACCCGCACTGTAACGGTGACGCCTTCATTGCCCGGCCAGGTCCAACTGCGCAGTTCGTCGTAGAAGCCCCAGAGCATAATCTGCTCTTTGCGGCCCGGCGGCAAAGGCCGCACGACGGCCATCTCGAGCGGGCTGCGGTCCCAAACTACATCACGCAAATAGCTAGGCGCCTTCTTGTTGCCGATCAGATCAATGTCGCCACAATAGCTGATGAACCAGGGAAAGCCCGGCCTGGCAAAGGTGCTGTTCTTGGGAAGAGTTATCTGGATTGCTGCCGCCGCATCTGCTCCAGCGGCCGCGGGGGCTGGCGGTCCAAAGGGATTTTTCTCGGGCGCAAGCACTGCGGCCCCAAGTCCCGACTCGCCGATGTAGTCGATGCCGGTCCAAACGAAATCGCCGATGATATAGCTGTGCTTGTTGACCAGCTCCCAGTTCTCCGCGACCTGAACCGGGAAAGATTCCGTTCCCATCATGACCCTTGACGGATGCAATTGGTGGTCAGATTCGTAGTGATCCTTGGTGTAGTTATAGCCACAGACGTCGAGGAACTGGTAAGCCGCATCGGTGTCGCTCCAGGGCCGTGGCTTGGCGGCATCGAAGAAGAAGGGAACCGCCATGGTGACGGGGCGGGTTGCATCGAGCTCGCGAACCCGGCTGGACAAGTCTTTGGCGATCCGAACGCCGTCTGGATCTGAGCGCTCAGAAATCTCGTTTCCGATGCTCCACATAATGACGCTGGGATGGTTGCGGTCACGAAGCACCATCGAATCGATATCGCTCTTCCACCAGTCTTTGAAGTCAAGATGGTAGTCGTCAGGATTCTTTTGCTGCTGCCACATGTCGAACGCTTCATCGATGACCATCATCCCCAAGCGGTCGCAGGCGTCCAGGAATACCGAAGAGGGTGGGTTGTGGCTGCATCGAATCGCGTTGTAGCCATTTGCTTTGAGCAACTCGACGCGGCGCTCTTCAGCGCGGTCGATTGCCGCCGACCCAAGAGGGCCGTTGTCATGGTGGACGCATGCCCCTTTGAGCTTGTAGGACTCACCGTTGACGCGCAGTCCATGCTCCGCGTCGACTTTGACTTGACGAACGCCGAACCCTGTGATGCTGCGATCGACGACTGCGCCGGAGCAGGAAACTTCGACTTCGGCTTTGTAGAGGCCAGGAGAATTTGGAGACCAAAGTTGCGGCTGCGGGACTTTGGTGACCAGGAGAGCTTCGCCGCCTGTTTTGGCGGCCAAGTGCTTCTCTGCACGGAGCGTGGCTGCGACATTACCATGTTCGTCGAGGAGTTTGCAGGAGACCGTTGCCGTTACCGCACTTGAGTCATGGTTGGCCAACTGCACGGCGATGCTGATGGTAGCGCCCGCGGCGGAGATATCGGACGATTGCACATGTACTCCCCAGACAGGAATGCTCACACGCCCGGTTGTCATTAGTAGTACATGGCGGTCAATGCCGGAGCCGGAGTACCAGCGACTGTTCCTTCCCGTGTTGCTGACTTTGACGGCCAGCAGGTTGTCGCCCTTCTCATGGAGCAGATCGGTTATATCGAAATAGAAGGCGGTATAGCCGTAGGGGTGCTTGCCCACCTCCGTTCCGTTGACCCATAGTTCCGAATTGCGATAGACGCCGTCGAAAAGCAGGATTGCGCGGCCTCCCTGCGCCAAGCGCGGTGTTGGAAAGCTCTTTCGATACCATCCGATACCACCGACTACCCAGCCGGTCGCCGCCTCTCCTTCACTCTTCATCCTGCTGAAGGGCCCGACTGTTTCGGGGCAATTGCAGTCCTGCCAGATGGCCTCAGCTCCGTTGGTTGCGGATTGAGTGGGAAGATCTTCGATCGACCAATCGTGGGGTAGGTCAACCTTGCGCCAAGCTGAGGCGTCAAATCCCGACTCGTGGGCACCTGCGGCGTCTCCCCGAAGAAAGAGCCAGCCATCGTCAAAATTGGTAGTCGCGACCTCTCCACGGTCTCCGGGGGCGGCAAACGCGCATGCCGGGAAGAGCGGAACGACGGAAACTGCTGCAATCCCTTTGAGGGCGTCCCTGCGAGTGAGATTCATCGACATAACTTCTCTCCTCTTATGCATCGTTGATAGCTTTTCTTCTTAGAGGTTCTGGAGCGAACACTAAGAGACCGCCAGGCATTTCATCGCTAAAGCATTGCTCAATCTGCACCGAACTCATGTTGCGTCCGGAACGCAAACTTCGGCCGCCTTTGCTTCCACAAGCAGAGTTGGGAAGGTTGAAGGAGAGGTCAATACGCTGCAAGATCGGCTCACTTGGTTCTCCTTGCAGGAGTGACTTTTCGACCCTTCACTCGCTTGGAAGGTTCGTTCTGGGGGGAACCAGTGGCTCGCAACCCTAGTACGATTACGCGGATTGTTTCGCGAAAGAGTCGATCTATCGACTGTCCATATTCCAATTCGACTTTGTTACCGAGCGACGCGAGGCGTCGCTGCGTGCCGATCGCGGCGTTGACTATGGCCTGCATCGTCAAATCGGGATCCAGATCCGAACGAAGCGAACCATCGGCCATACCTTCCCGGATCATCTCGCGGAAGACTTCGCTCCCCATATTGTTGCTCTCTGCTTCCAAACTCAGGCGGCGTTCCACGGGCCAGTCATGCGAATACATCGCGTCGAACTGTGCCATGAAGCGGACCTGGGCTCGCTGGTTGGAGAGTTCCTCTGCCATGTATTCAAGAAAAGCAATGATCTTATCCAGCCCAGACTTTGCGCTCGCATCAGCTTCACTGGAGCGAGCGCTAACTCTCGCCATGATGTTGCCGACAATTGCCCAGACAATGTCATCTTTCTTCGAGAAGTATTGATACATCGTCGACGGTTGAAGCCCGCTCGCCGCAGTAAGTTCTGCCATAGTTACGCGGTCGATGCCACGCTCTACGAAAAGCTTCTCGGCAGCGTCGAGAATACGTTTTCTTTGCCTCTCGCGATGAGCAGGGTACGTACGTGGAGGGGGTTTTCGTTTTTTGCTCGCCATAAGCGCATCATGCCTTAAAGCAAAAGGATACTTCGATTTCGAAGTGATATTTCGGAATCAGTATAGGACTGGAAGTCAATCGCGCCCACGCATTTTTCGTAACGATGTTGGCGTTCCTCCCATCCGGAGTTAGATCGTCCCGCGGCGCGCCGTTCCCTCGACAGCAGCCCCGGCTATCGTCG
>PLZN01000601.1:0-3410 GCA_003152195.1 Acidobacteriaceae bacterium | reverse complement strand
GCCCAGCGCATCGGCAAGGCGCTCGACGATGCCCCGGGCGGACGGCCCTCCACTCTGTGGGCCGCAGTCGAAGACACCAAAGCGGCCGATGCGGGGACTTAACGCGCATAACGCGCACACTTCCACCCCGCGCCGCCGCGCCGGCACTCTGGTTGCGCGGGTTCGAACTCTCCGACCCGGAGACGCGAGGATGCCGTAGCTGGTACTTGCATGGCGGAGCTCGACCAGCATTTTGCTTCTCCAGGAGGTGTCGCCTCTGTGAAGATGAGCCTGACGCCGTGGGGAGATAGGGATGGGTCCTTGAATTTCGCCACCGATTGGATAGGCTATTTCGATACCTCGGTGGTCTCTGCCGTTCCGATGAAGAGACCCTACCCACGTTCTCCAACTCGCAGAGAGCATGGACGGAGGAGTTGCGAGCACACCGTCGTGGTGTGCTTATACTCTGCCCGCCACGATCATGGAGGACGTAATCGTATGTGCCGCAATAAAACCATTGACTATATCGAGTTCCACGCGACCGACTTGGCTGCAACCAAACAGTTTTACATCCAGGCCTTCGGCTGGGAATTTGAAGATTATGGCCCTGACTACACCAGCTTCAAAGATGGGAAAATGGCTGGCGGATTTGCCAGAGGACCTGTTTCGCCTGGAACAGGTCCTCTCATCGTTATCTATGTCGACGATCTCCGACCAAGCGAGAAGCAGATCAGAGATGCCGGCGGCCAGATTATAAAAGCCATCTTCTCTTTTCCAGGCGGATCTCGCTTCCACTTTACCGATCCAAGCGGAAATGAACTGGCCGCCTGGCATGAAGGCTGAACGAGGCGGCGTGGTGAGAGGCCTTGTCGGCTAGGATCCTGCGCTAGAAGTTTGTTCCACAAAACCTGGCAACGCTGGCCAGGAATCGCCGGCTGTTCTTTTATGCCGGTTCTTGAAGGGGCGGGGCTTCACAGGCTGCGGAAAAACTCGGGACCGGGTAGGAAAGACGTACCTCAGGGGCTAAAAGCCCGACGTATTCTCAATCATTTACGGCCCGACTAAAGTCGTGCCCTGATACAAAGCAGAGTTTTTCCGCAGCCTGTTCAGNNTTCAGCCCGTACGTAGGTCGAACAGAATCATTGGGCCTTTAGGCCCTGAGGGAATGGTTTCTAGCACATAGCGGCCCAAAAGCTGCCCTCAGGGGCTAAAGCCCATTGTTCTTGCTTCCTTTATGTACGGGCTGAAGCCCGTACCCTTCATTGATAGTGTTTTTCCGCAGGCTGTTCAGCCCCGCCGTGAGACCAGCCGTCTCATCCCGGCTAAAGCCGGGTTCATTTCAAGGCATTTGTGTACGGCCTGAAGCCGTACCCTTCAGAAAGATGAGTTTTTCCGCAGCCCGTAGAGCGCATCCCCTTCAAGCGCAGGCAGCTGCAGACTCCGCGAGACGATTCTTAGATACATTGTTTCCAACTCAGCAGGCTAGACGCCCACCGGGAAGGGCTTGGGTGAGGATTCTTCAGTATTCCCTGGCATGCGAAAGCGCTCGAACCGGCCCTCCAGCAATGACATCAGGCTGGTGTACCAGTAACCCAACACAAAGAGCAGCAGGAAGGGCACGGTGAAGTAGTTTTCATTGGCGAACGCATACCAGATCGTCAGCGCAAAGTAGCAGCCAATCAGAAGTTCAATCCAGGGCACGATGCCGAGACGCTTGCGATACTTGCTGGCCTGCGGTCTCTGGCCGCGCTTTTCAATGCGGTACTTGGGTGTGCGTTTGAATGCGCTCTTGATGCCGAAAAGCGCTTCCATGACCGCCCTGGTATTGGTCACTGTCAATCCGATCCCGAGAGCCATGAGGAAGGGAAGGTAGAGAAATGTCCTGTACCATTTGCCTGGGAACAGCTCTCTTTGCGAAACCAGATAGAACGAAGAAATGGAAAGCGTCGACGCCATGAAAAGCGGAACGTCAATCAGCAGCATCTGAAACCACCCCTGATAAAAGCGGATGATCATGGCCGGCATCAACAGTGTGGAGAGCACGACCATCAAGGGATAGCTGAGATTTGCCGTCAGGTGGTAAAACGCCTCCAGCTTGACATGGAAGGGCGCATCGCTGCGGTACATCAAGGGTAGTATCTTCTTCGAGGTCTGGATCAGGCCTTTTGCCCAGCGCGCCTGCTGCGTCTTGAAGGCGGTCATTTCAACCGGCAGTTCGGCGGGGCACTCCACGTCCTGCAGATAACGAAATTTCCAGCCCTTCAACTGCGCCCGATAGCTTAGATCGGTATCTTCCGTCAGGGTGTCGTGCTGCCAGCCTCCCGATTCATCAATCGCCGTGCGGCGCCACATCCCCGCGGTTCCGTTGAAATTGAAAAAGGCGTTGGTACGAGAGCGTCCGCCGTGCTCGAGAACGAAGTGGCCATCGAGCAGGATGGCCTCAATCTGTGTGAGCAGGCTGTAGTCGCGATTCAGGTGCGTCCAGCGGGTCTGCACCATGCCGATTCCTGGCTCGGCAAAGTGATGGATTACGCGCATGATCCAGTCCGGCGGCGGAACGAAATCGGCGTCGAAGATGGCGATGAACTCGCCGCGCGCGACCTTGAGCCCCGCCTCGAGCGCCCCCGCCTTGTAGCCGGTGCGATCGGTCCGGTGGATGTACTTGATGTCGATGCCCGTCGCCGCGTAGCGGCGCACGGCGAGCTCCGCGATGCCGCGCGTCTCGTCGGTGGAGTCGTCGAGCACCTGTACCTCGAGCAGCTCGCGCGGATACGCGATCGCGCAGACCGCCGCGATCAGCCGATCCGCGACGTACATCTCGTTGTACAGCGGCAACTGGATCGTGACGACCGGCAGCGGATCGAGCGGCAGACCCTGCGTCGGTTCCTTGTCCCGGTTGCTCATGTACAGGTACACGAGGTAGTACCGGTGCCATCCGTAAATCGCCAGCACGATCAGGACGAAGAAGTACGCGGCGAGGGTGAGGGTTTCCGTTGGCGTCATGATTTAAGCGGGCGAGAGAACCCCCATCAACTCAATCATTTATATTACTGTTGGGTTCGAATGACGTCAAACAAACAACTTCAGGATCTTCTCGCGCAGGTCGCCTCCGGCGCGCTGGACGTGGATGCCGCGCGCGACCGCCTGCTCGAGGCGCTGCGCGCGAGACCGTATGAAGACCTCGGGTTCGCGCGCGTGGACCATCATCGCTCGATCCGGCAGGGGTTTCCGGAAGTTATTCTCGGCCTGGGCAAGAGCCCTGCTCAGATAGCGGGAATCGCGGCCGAAATCGTCAACCGCGGCTCGACGCTGCTGGTCACGCGTGCGAGCGAGGCCGCTTACGCCGCGGTCCTGGCCGTGGTGCCCGGCGCGGCGTACTACGCGGACGCCGGCGTCATCACGTTTCGTCAGGAAGACGTCAATCCGGGCCG
>PLZN01000346.1 GCA_003152195.1 Acidobacteriaceae bacterium | reverse complement strand
AATAGTATTTACATGGCTACAGTATGTACCCGGTTAAGAGGCAGATTTCTGCACGAACCCCAGCAATTTCAGGCTCTTTCGCAATCTCAATTCAGAAAACAGGGAAAGAACTTCCGGCTAAGCAGGCTGCGGAAAAACTCATCTTTTTGAAGGGTACGGCCTTCAGGCCGTACGCAAATGCTTTGAAATGAACTCATAGCCACTGAGGGATCGTTTTGCCTCGAACCGGCACTTTTTCCGCAGCCTGTAAGGCCCTTCCTCTCGAACAAGCTCTAAGCAGATTTTGATTTCCTGGCTGATGCGGCTCGGGCCATCGCTCCAGCACTCTTTGCTTTAGCGGTGCCCGTCGCAGATGGTTTCTTAGGTGGTTTGGCAGTCTTGGAATCCTGGGCCGCGGATTGAGCCTGGCCGTTTGCAGCGGCGCCTTGCGTGGGGTTCGTCTGAGCGAGGCTCCTGCGCAATGCCTCCATGAGATCGATGACCTTGCCCGGCTTCTTTTCGGCCTCAGGCTCCGGCACGGGCAGATTGTTGATCTTGGCTTCCACTAGTTCGCGAAGCGCCTCCTCGTAGTGGTCTTTGAACTTGCTGACCTCAAATGGCTGCGTGTAAGCGTCGATCAGTTGCTTTGCCAGACTGAGCTGCATAGCGTCGGCATGGATGCTGTCCAGATTCTTAGAGTAATCGCGCGGGTCGCGTAGCTCCGTGGCAAAGCGCAGGGTGTAAAGCATCATTCCAGGTTGATCCCGGCCGTGAGGAGGAGCGAGTGTCATCAGGTGCTGCCGCCCGCTGAACACAATCTCCCCCACGCCGACCATGCCGCTTTCCATCATGCTTTGCCGTACCACAGCAAAAGCAGTTGCCTGTGGACCGGCCTTGGGCAGTACGAAGTAGGGCTTTTCGTAGAGGGCGGGATTGATCTCGGCAGCTTTCGCGAATTGTGAGATTTCGATTGTCTTCTTGCCGGCAAGACGTAAATTCTTGAGTTCCGCGGGCTCTACAACGGCGTACTTGCCCTTCTCGTATTCGTACCCTTTGACAATGTCGGCTTTCTCAACGGTGTGCTGACTCGGTTCTCCCGGGATCTCGGGGGTAGCTCTGCTGTCATTGGCTTGCGGCGCGAGGTGGAGTGATGTGCTGTGCTTCGCCGCAATTTCTTCAGCGTCCTCCGATCCGCCTTGCTCTGCTGGTTCTTCCGCTGGTGCCGGACCTGCGGAGACGTTCTGGCGGTGTACCCGGCCCAAAGTGTTCCGGTCGACCTCGTGGAAAGAGATAGGGCGTGTTGTGCTGGTCGCGGGGTAAATTTCGACCGCGAACCCGACCAGCGAAATCTGAATGGTTCCTGACCACAAAGGGCGTGCCATCACAGCTCCATTTCACTCAGAACGCATCAAGCGCTGAAGACTATCGCAAAGTAGGATGCTTTGATTTTGCAGGAGCACCCAACATTTCGCCACTTGATTGGCCCTAATATGGAAAAGCCAAGGCGAATAAAAGGCAAAGATCATTCACCGGGGATGATTGATTACAGCAGGGCCAGCTGGTCACTTACCAGGCCCGGCATCGCCGAGGTGACCGGCGCCGTGCGCGCGCTCCTCGCGCTCAGCTTCGCTGGTGGAGGCCCGGCTTCGTTGTGCTGCTGGGTCTCTTCCTCGCGGGCATCTCGATTCCGGCCGGACTGTACAAACTCATGCCGCGCTGGCTCATTTGGCTGGGCATTGCCGTCGCCATTGCATGCGAGCTCGCCTCGCTGACGCTGCTGCTGAATTTCACGGCAGGCTACTTTATCCCCGTGGGCCGCTTCATCAGCATCATTTGGATGATTGGCGTGTCTCTCACGCTCCCGGCCAGCATCAATCGTGCGCTAAGCGCGGGGGAGTCCGTTGGGTTGCCGCATGAGCAACATAAGGCCTAACCTTGGTAGCCTTTTTCGATTATGTCATCTATTGACTGCAGGACATCTCCAGCTTCCAGGCCTGCTTCAGCAGCGGGGCCGCCGGGACTGACTGCCGCGACCCGGATCGTCTTCCAATCCGGCTTTTCCGCAACCAACCGTAGGCCACTCGCATCGGCCTCGAAAGGTTCCCCGTATCGATGATTTGGAGTGAGAGTCATCGTCTTGCGTTCGTAATCCCAATCAACAGTGAAACGGCTCAGAATACCTGCTCCGATAAATCCAGCCACGTCGGGGTTTGCCAGAGCGCCCACGGCGTTGCGTGGTACGGCGGCAACCGGAGCGGTCAGGTGGAACGGTCCGAGATCGAGACCCGTAATGCGCAACGCCTCCATGTCTATGACGCCGCCCACGGCTGCAACTGGCGGGATATTCACAAGAACGTGTCCCTCCGCGACAAGTGGATGCGCATCGAGAAATTTCCTGCTGAGAATTAGCTCTCCTGCTGTCCCGCTGTCGACAAGAAAGAGAGCCGGAATCTTCTCTCCGGTCGCGGTTTCAAATGTTGCCTCGACAAAGGGGATCCCTCCGTAGAGCTTGATGGGGATCGGCGTTCCGGTTGTGGCGGGTGCGCCGCCGACAGCAAATGTCACCTCACCATGTTCGTAATCGACGCGAATTTGGAAGTGCTGAAACCGGATGCTCCCAAGATCCCGTCCACTCGATGCCCTGTCTGTCGGCTGATGTAGTCAATTCGCAGCGCGGCAATTCGCTGATCGTCTAGTCTCAACCTCTTGTCATATCCCCATGCCAACCGTACGCCGGAAAGCAGATGCGCGGTTTCATCCTGGCCTCTGCCAAGCCCAGCCACCTGAGCGGTAGTAGTGGGCTTCAGTTTGAGTTCCGATGCGCGGTCAGGCATCAGAATCGCGGTTTCTCTCACCGAGTTCAGGGTGATCCGCTGAGCAATGAGTTGAAGCGTGCCTGGATCTACGCGGATAAGGCCCACAAGGACGTGTTGAGTATCGATGACTTTCGAGCCGGCGAGACTTGCTTCCGCCCGCGCGCAGAAAATAGCTTTCCTGCTAGCCATTGAAAAACGATCAAACAACACGAGTCACACTCCGTGCTCACCGCCCGTCGGATACCCAGGCGCTGGGGTGGCTGGATAATGATTCTCAGCGCCAGGTGCCGGTCATAATCTACTCACTTCCGTTTGCAGCCGGCACGGATCGGGAATTACCATGCCTTCGAAGCAAAAAATCATGCCTGTCGACAAACTCTTAACGGGCATCTCCCGTTTCCGAAAGTACGTGTACCCGAAACACCAGGATCTTTTCGAAAAGCTCGCTACAGGCCAGCGGCCCGAAGCGCTCTTCATCACCTGCGCCGATGCACGCGTCGACCCTTCCCTACTGACGCAAACCAAGCCTGGCGATCTTTTTATCTGCCGCGTGATCGGTAACATCGTCCCTCCGTACCCTGATGCGATCGGCGGTGTCTCGGCCACGATTGAATATGCAGCGGGCGTGTTGCAGGTGCCGGCGATCATCGTCTGCGGCCATACCGATTGCGGTGTCATGAAAGGTGCGCTCAATCCCGGGGCGCTCGAGGGTTATCCTAACGTAACGGCTTGGCTACGTTATGCGCAGGTGGAAGAGCGCGAGCTTGAACCGAGCACCGAGTTCCTTCTAGCGCTCACTGAACGCAATGTTGTTGCACAACTAAAAAACCTACGTTCACATCCCACGGTTGCGGCTCGACTCGATGAAGGCAATCTTGTGCTGCATGGGTGGGTTTATCACATCGGTCCTGGCACGGTTACGGCCTACGACGAATCCAGCCGGAAGTTCCTGTTACCGAAACCCGTCTAGACGTTCGTTGACTCGGTGATGTCTCGTCCCTAAGATTGAACCAAATCCGAAAGCCAGGCACCTTCCAATGATTGGGCAGACAATCTCGCGCTACCGCATCATTGAGAAGCTGGGCGACGGCGGGATGGACGTTGTCTACAAGGCGGAGGATATAACCCTCCACCGCTTTGTCGCTCTTAAATTCCTACCCGATGACGTCGCCCTGGACCCCCAGACCCTGGCCCGTTTTCAGAGGGAGGGGCGCAGGCGGCGTCGGCTCTCAACCATCCGAATATTTGCACCATCTATGAGATCGGACAGGAAAATGGCCGCCCCTTCATCGTGATGGAGTTTCTGGATGGCGTGACGTTGAAGCATCGTATTTCGGGAACTGCACTCGAAGCGGAAATTCTTCTCCCCATCGCGATCGATATCGCCGATGCGCTTGACGCGGCCCACGCCGCCGGCGTTGTTCACCGCGGCATCAAACCGGGAAACATCTTTGTCACCAAGCGCGGCGACGCCAAGATCCTGGACTTTGGCCTAGCCAAAGTGATACCAGCCGCCAGCAAGGTCATTGAAGCGGCGGGAGCAATGGATGGGAAGAAAACGATCAGTGAGGAGTATCTGACAAGTCCGGGCTCGATGCTGGGAACCGTGGCCTACATGTCACCCGAGCAGGTGCGAGGCAAAGAACTGGATGTGCGCACGGATCTGTTTTCATTCGGTGCCGTGCTATGAGATGGCGACTGGCACACTGCCCTTCCGCGGGGAGAGCATGGCAGTGATCTGTGAAGCGATCCTGAACCGCGAGCCGGTTCCTGCCGTGCGTTTGAATCCGGACGTGTCCGTAGAGTTTGAGAGAGTCATCAGCAAGGCTATGGAGAAAGATCGGAATCTGCGCTATCAACACGCAGCCGATCTGCGAACGGACCTGCAACGGTTGACGCGAGACAGCAGCCGAATGGCACCGGCCGCCGCAAAATTACCTCGGAACGCATCCTGGATAGCCTTGCCGTGTCACCGGACGGTCGCTGGGTTGTTGCCGGGGCGCCAGGCTCTGACGAAGAACACCCGATGGTCACCAAGACGTTTGCGGTAGATGGGAGCTTGGCGGTGAAGTTGTGCGTCGGTTATTGCTCGCTCACTTGGGACACGACTGGAAGATCTGCTTATCTTACTTTCCCAGAGCTGTATGACGGCAGTTACGCAATCCCGGTGATGCCTAACGTGGGGCTTCCGAAGATCCCACCGGGCGGAATTGCGCGCATTGAGGATTTTACAAATCCGAAAACCAATGCTCCGATCCCATATTTTGTGGGATCAGCCATAAACCCTTCCGTTTACGCCTACACTCGTGAGGATACTCGCCGCAACCTCTACCGCATCCAGTTGCCATAAGTAGCGCACCAAAAAGCACGGCACGCCGGAGGGGTATATTGGTTCGTAACCGGGAGAGCAGAAGATCCTGGTTGCCATTTTGATGATCAGCCGCCGTAATTTCATAGCCTCTCTGTCACTGCTGCCAGCCGCTTTGGCGGCTGCCCAAAGCCCCTTGCCTGCGAATCGAAATATCAAGTGGGCGCTCACTTCCGCGCTTTGGAACTACCGTCCTCCTTGTCCTTTCACGGAAATTCTCGATGTGATGAAGGAGACGGGCTTCATCGGTATTCGTCTCGCCGGCTTCCCGCATGTCCTCGATCAATATGGATTGACATTAGCGCAAATGCAGCGCGAGGTTTCCAAGCGCAATCTCCACGTGGTGACCATTTCCTGGAACGGCGCGCTGGAAGAGCCGGCCCAGCGCCAGCAGGTTCTCGATAGCGCGCGGAGCGCCATGAAGTTCCTTGCCGATTTTGGCGCCAACCACCTGGTGGTCTTCTCGCCGGGGCGCGACCGGCCGGGAGCGAACACGCCCGCCGCCTTTCGAGAGCTGTGTGCGTGCTGCAACCAGATCGGTGAGCTGGCCGGCGGAATGGGGTTCACGGCAGGCCTGCACAATCACATGGGCCAAATGGTGCAAACACAAGAGGAGGTCGACCGGTTCATGTCGATGACCGATGCGAAGCTCTTTGGCCTTTCTCCGGACACTGCCCATCTCCATCTGGCGGGTTGCGATGTGGTTGGGACCATTAACCGGTATAAGCAGCGAATACGGTTTCTCGACTATAAGGACGCCAAGTGGACCACGCCCACTACCGACTGGGTTCAGCCGAACGGAAAGGTGCTCGCGAAGGATTCATCCGCGGGGCGCTTTTTCCCCAGCATCTACGACCTGGGCGACGGAGAGGTCGATTTTCCCGGATGCCATCGGGTTCTGAAGAGTGTGGACTATCGCGGGTGGGTCTGCGTCGATCTCGACACGGCACGGAACGGTCCGCGTGCCGACTACGAGCGGTGCGGCGCCTACGTAGTGAAAAAACTGCAGCCGATTTACTTATGAGCCGGTTAGTCTGGCGAGCAACTATCCTAACCTTTGTCATCCCGACCGAAGCGTACCCGGATTTCCTGCTGCGCGGCCGTAGACAGGACCGCGTGTGCGGCTTTCCGTAAA
>PLZN01000486.1:6320-7242 GCA_003152195.1 Acidobacteriaceae bacterium | reverse complement strand
ACTGGAGGATGGTCTTTTTCGCGTCTGGGGCCGCGGGAATGGCGTGGGTGGTGTGGTGGTGGGCAAGCTACCGGGCAAGCAGCCCGGTGTCGCTTGCATCGCTCGACGCGCGGCTGGTCGCCGAACGGCTGTCACTGCGGGATTTGTTGGGCATACGCCAGGTGCAGGTGCTGGTGTTTGCCAAGTTCATGAGCGATTCGGCCTGGTATTTCTACCTGTTCTGGCTGCCGAAGTACCTCTACGATGTGCGCGGCTTCGACGTGAAGCATGTGAGCACTTATGCGTGGATTCCGTATGCGGCGTCGGGGGTGGGGAGCTTCCTGGGCGGATGGTTTTCGAGCGCGCTGCTGCGCCGGGGGCGGTCGCTGGATTTCTCGCGGAAGCTTGCGCTGGGGCTGAGCGCGCTATTTATGCCGGTGGTGATGCTGGTGCCGCATGTGCCAGTGGCCTGGGCGATCGTCTTGTTCAGCATCGCATTCTTCTGCCAGCAGTCGTGGTCAGGGCTCATCATGACGTTGCCGGCCGATGTGTTTCCCCTGCCGGCGGTGGGGTCCGTGTCGGGAATGATAGGATTTGGCGGGGCCATCGGAGGAGCGATCTTTCAATTGGTCGCGGGATTTTTACTTAAGCACGGATTCGGATATGGAACACTGTTTCTGATGTTTGGAACGTTCCATTGGATCGGGTTTTTAGCCATCCTGCTGCTGGGGGGCAGGCTGCATCCGTTGATAGCCCCGGAAATTCTGGAAATCGAGAGCGAATAGATGAAGATCACCGAAGTGCGCACGCGCGTCGTTCAATGGCAGGGCGAGACCGTCCCGTTGCCTCCCCATTTCTGCACCAACCCGATGGACCTGGTGATGTTCCGCGAAGCGTCCATGGGCAACTTCGCGTTTCATGGCTGGGTGCTGGTGGAGATATT
>PLZN01000486.1:0-6206 GCA_003152195.1 Acidobacteriaceae bacterium | reverse complement strand
TATACGCGATGCCGATTCCGGAGCTGCGCGTGGAGGCGCAGAAGTATAAGGATGAAGGCTACAAGGCGATGAAGCTCCGCTTTGGTTGGGGGCCGGTGGACGGCGCCGAGGGAATGCAGCGCAACGTCGAACTGGTGCGCACGGTGCGCGAAGTGGTGGGCGACGGTGTGGATGTGATGGCCGATGCTTACATGGGCTGGACACTGGACTACGCCAAGCGCATGCTGCCGCTGCTGGAGCCGTTCCACCTCCGCTGGCTGGAAGAGCCGGTGATTCCCGACGACACGCGNNACCAACCGGGTGGGCGGCATCAGCCAGGCGCGCAAGATCACCGCGCTGGCCGAGTCCTACCAGGTTCCGGTGGTGCCGCACGCCGGACAGATGCATAACTATCATGTGGTAATGGCGAGCCTGAACTCGCCGATCGCCGAATTCTTCCCCAAGGTTGACGTGGAAGTCGGCAACGAGTTGTTCTGGTACATCTTCGACGGCGAGCCGGTTCCGGTCGACGGCTATATCGACCTCGACGAGAACAAGCCGGGGCTCGGCTTGACCGTCAATGAAGAGTCGTTGCAGCGCTTCAGGATCATCGAGTAAAGGAAGGCCATGGTTCATCTGGTTCAGATCGGCAACGGCACGTCGCGCCGGGTCGCGTTGGTGGAGGAGCCCGGCCTGCGCTGCCTGGAGAAGGTGCAGAGTGTCTATGCGCTGGCGCAAGAGTGCGCCGCATCAGGTGCAAAGCTGGACGAACGCGCGCTCGAACTGGCGCGCGGCGAGTCGCTGGACTACGACCCGGTGTTTGCCGGAACCTCCGCGTGGCATCTGCTTCCGCCCATCGATGTGCCGGGCGGGCCGTCGCGGCTCATGGTTTCGGGCACGGGTCTCACCCACCTGGGAAGCGCAAAGGATCGGCAGGTCATGCACCTGGCGGGGGCGGCAAATACGGAGGCTGCAAACGCGGAGGCGCTGACCGACAGCATGCGGATGTTTCAGTGGGGCGTGCAGGGCGGCCGGCCTGCCCCTGGCGAGATTGGGATTGCGCCGGAGTGGTTCTACAAGGGCAATGGTTCGGTATTGCGCGGGCCGTTTGAGCCGCTGATCGTTCCTGCGTACGGGGAAGATGGCGGCGAAGAGGCGGAGATTGCCGGCGTATACCTCATCGGCGAGGACGGAACGCCTTGTCGCATTGGGATGACGGTGGGGAATGAGTTCTCCGACCACAAGTTTGAGAAGCGTAACTACCTGAATCTCGCCGGCTCCAAGCTGCGCACGTGCAGCGTTGGGCCGGAGTTGGTGATAGGCGCGCAGTTCCGGGCAGTATCCGGTGAGGTAAGGATCGTGCGGGGCGCGGAGACCATCTGGTCGAAGGCGGTGGAAACCGGCGAGCAGAATATGTGCCACAGCCTCGCCAACATGGAACATCATCACTTTAAATTCGTGGGCCACCGCCAGCCGGGAGATGTGCATGTGCATTACTTTGGCGCTCATTCGCTCAGCTTTGGCGCGGGCATCGCACTCGAAGATGGAGATTGGATGGAAGTGCAGTTNNCGCTGGCATGAGTTGAGAGAGAGCATCAGGGAGGGCTGTTTCTGTGAGTGAATACGCGGCAGGCAAAGAAGTTGCGATCTTAGGCTTGGGTACGATGGGCGGCGGCATGGCCGCGAACCTGCTGAAGGCGGGGTTTCCGCTGGCCGTATACAACCGCACCGCCGCGAAAGCGCAGGCGCTGGTGAATGGTGGTGCGCGGCTGGCCCNNTGGGCAGAAATGGCGCTCTTGCCGCGGCGGCCCAGGGCACAATTTTGATTGAATCGAGCACCGTGAGCCCGGCCTGGATTGCAGAGCTTGCCGGGCAGGCAGCGCAGCGCGGCGTGGAGTTTCTGGATGCGCCGGTGACCGGCAGCAGGATCCAGGCTGCGACCGGGCAACTCTCGTTTCTGGTGGGTGGCAGCGAACGCGCGCTCGCAACCGCGACTCCGGTGCTGCAGGCGATGAGCAAGGAAATTCTGCACCTGGGGCCGGTGGGCAGCGGAGCGAAGCTGAAGTTGATCAACAATTTTCTCTGCGGCGTTCAGATCGCCTCGCTGGCGGAGGGTCTGGCGTGGATCGAGCGCAGCGGACTCGACCGGGAGAAGGCGCTGGCTTTCCTGAAGACGGGCGCGGGGGGAAGTCCGGTGATCGGGGCGATTTCGGCGCGCATGGTCAGCCAGATCTACGGGGTGAATTTTCTGCTCCGGCTGATGGCAAAGGACCTGCGCTATGCGGAGACTGAGGCGGCGCGCTGCGACCTCGAGCTGACGACGGCGGAGACGGCACGCAAGCTCTTTGAGGTCGCCGTTGCGCGTGGCTTTGGCGAAGAAGACATGGCGTCGGTGATTGAGCCGCTGCGTAACCGATAGACCGGCAACGCCCCTGCGGATTCGCCGTTGCGCCGACTAGCCGCGAAACCGCGTTCCGGGCGATACTGTGGGGGTGACCAAGACTTTTTACATCGAGACGTTCGGCTGCCAGATGAACGCCCACGACTCCGAAAAAGTTGTTGGGACGCTGGTTTCCGAAGGCTACCGACAGGTTTCCACGGTCGAGGAAGCGGGGCTCGTCCTCTATAACACCTGCTCCATTCGCGACAAGGCCGAGCAAAAGGTCTTCAACCGCCTGGCCGACTACAAGAAGCTGGAAAAGCAGGGAAAGAAGTTCGGCGTGTTGGGCTGCGTCGCCCAACAGGAAGGCGACAAGATTTTTGAACGCGCCCCGTATGTATCCATGGTCTGCGGCTCGGCTTCCTATCGCAACTTGCCCGCGATGCTGGTGCAACTCGAAGCAGGGAATCGCCGCGTCACCGGACTCGACGACCGCCAAACGGATGCATGCTTCGAAACCGAGTGCACCGCCCGCACCAACCCGCATCGCGGATACATCACCATCATTGAAGGCTGCGACAAGTTCTGCGCCTACTGCGTAGTGCCGTACACCCGCGGCAAGGAGCGCAGCCGCACCGCCGAGAGCGTGTTGCGCGAGGCCCGGCAGATGGCCGACTCCGGCTTCACGGACGTGCAACTGCTGGGGCAGAACGTCAATTCCTACAGAGACCCCTCCGGCAAGATGAGTTTCGCTGAATTGCTCACCGCCGTCGGCGAGGTGAACGGCATTCGCCGGGTGCGCTTCACCACCTCACACCCACGCGACTTTACGCCAGATATCGTCGCGGCAATCGATGCCGTGCCTGCGCTCTGCGACCATGTTCATCTACCGGTGCAGAGCGGTTCGACGCGCGTCCTGGGAGCCATGGCGCGGGAGTACAGCCGGGAAGAGTACCTGGAGCGCGTGGCGTGGGTCCGATCCGCCAAGCGCCCGATCAGCATGACGACAGACACCATTGTCGGCTTTCCAGGAGAGACGGAGGAGGACTTCGAGCAGACTTTGAGTCTGCTGGACGAAGTTGGATTCGATGCGGTCTTCGCGTTTAAATTTTCGCCCCGGCCCAATACCCCGGCTATTTCTTTGCAAGACAGCATCCCAGAAGAGGAGAAGAGCCGTCGCCTGCAGATGCTTATGGATCGGCAGCGCGAGATCCAAAGGTCCCGTTACGCCAGGCATGTAGGGCAGATTATGGAAGCAGCAGTTGAAGGATTCAATAGCCAAAGGGGCCAGGTGATCGGTCGCAGCACGCAGAATAAGACTGTCAACTTCACGACACCACATCCTATCCGCCCCGCTCCCGGCAGCTATCTTCCGGTGCGGATTACCCAGAGTTTCCCCAACAGCCTTGTTGGCGAGGCCGTTTCCTAGCCGCAGGCAAGGTATTGCATCACGGAGTCGACCATGGATGTGGAAATGAAAATCCGCGGTCTGGTCATGGATCCAGCCAGCAACATGCCGATCGTGATCCTGAAAGACGTCAAGAGCGACACCGTCTTGCCCATTTGGGTGGGCATGTACGAAGCCAATGCCATCGCGCTGGAAATCGAGAAGTCGTCCACCCCGCGCCCGATGACGCACGACCTGCTGAAAAACCTCATTAACGGCTTGAATGCCGCAGTGCAAAAGATTGTAGTGACTGAACTTAGGAACGATACATTTTACGCCGTCATCTGGATGGAACAGGATGGGGAAGTGGTGAGTCTGGACGCCCGGCCGTCCGACGCTCTGGCCTTGGCTTTGCGCTCCGATTGTCCCATCTACGTGAGCGAAGAGGTCATCCGGATAGCCAAACTTGGCCCCGCTCTGGCCGAAACCACGCCCGAGGAGCTTCGGCGCTGGCTGGAAGGTCTCAACGACGAGGATCTTGGCCGTTACAAGATGTAGGTCCGGCGGAAAAAAATCTTGATAGCCCGCAGCAGCACGTAGGTGCGTCCGCGCGTCGAATCCTAAAGCGAGAGTTGTCTAGGATATGCATTCCTCACCAGCTCAGAGGAGATGTGGCCTTCGTGGAGAAAAAGAATCGCTCCGGCGAGGGCATTTTGTTTTTAGGGGCGAGCGGCGTTCGAAAGGGGAGAACCGGCGGAGCTGAAACCGGAGGGTGGGCTGGATCCTTTCGGCCGCAGTAGTTAACAGAATATCTGTTATCGGACATGACTGATGGGATTGCTGCATCCTAATATGAGGATCAAACGGCTCTGGAACCTTTCAGCCACAGCGCCAGCACCAGCCCGGCGGCAAAAATGAGCGCCAGCGTCAGGCCGCTCCAAAGGCCATAAATGCCCAGAGAGGTTTTGAAACACAGTACGTAGCCGACGGGCAAACCGATCACTCCATAGGCCACAAGGTTGATCAACATCGGACCACGGGTTTTGCCCAGCCCGCGCAAGGCGCCGGTGCCGATGCCTTGGATGGCATCGAAGATCTGGAAGACGGCAGCCACCGCGAGCAGCCGCACGCCGACGGCGACGGTTTGGAGGTCATGGGTGTACACGTGGATAAGCACCCGCGGAATGGTCAGAAAGGCCGTGGCCGCCAAGGCCATGAATATGGCGCCGATAACGATCGCCATCGAGCCGCCACGGCGCGCGCGGGCGCGATCTCCTGCTCCTACGGCATGGCCCACGGTTATGGCCGCCGCTGCGGAAAATCCGAGTGGGACCATATAGGTGAGGCTGGCTGAGTTCAAAACGATCTGGTGTGCGGCCAGGATGTCGGGCGACAGCCGTCCCGCCAGTAGCGTGGCAACCGAGAATGCGCCTACTTCGAAGAGCATTTGCGAAGCCGCGGGCCAGCCCAGCTGAAGAAGCCGGCGGAATTGGGCAAGCCGCAACCCCGGCCAGTGGGCGAAGAGTGGATGTCCACGCTCTCGTTCATGCTTCCAGGCCCACCAAACCAACACCCCGGCCATATAGGTGCGGGCCACGCATGTGGAAAGAGCGGAACCGCGCACGCCCATTGCGGGCAGGCCGAGCTTGCCATAGATGAGCGCCCAGTTGCCGAACCAGTTGACCAGGTTGGCAGAGATCAAGGCGAAGGTGACCGGTCGGACCTTGCCCACTCCCTGCAGGTAGCGCCGGAAGGCAGCGTATACGAGCAGCGGGAGCGTGCTGTAGACAAGGAGGCGTATGTATTGCGTGGCTGGAGCGCGCACAGCTTCCGTAATTCCCATGACGGGAAAGAAATGTGGCGCTATGCCTACCAGCAGCATGGCGATCGGTGTGTACAAGATGGCCAGGTAAACGCCCTGGGCCAGTGCCCGATGGCAATCGTCGAAATCGCCGCGGCCGAAGGCCTGGGCCACCAAGGTATCGAGCCCCAGCAACAGCCCAATGCCGAAGAGCGTGGGGGTGTAGAAGATGGCGCTGCTGATGCCTACGGCGCCGATGGCGGCCGGGCTCAAGCGGCCCACCATGATGGTGTCCACGATGGACATGGCCATCCAGCCCAGCTCGGAGAGCACGACCGGGATAGCAAGCAGCAATAGAGCCCGGAGCTCGCTACGGAAGCGCGTTGCGGGGGGCACTTGCGTGGCTGAAGCGCGGGAAAGCATGGTTCCCTTCCCACCTTAACTGATCTGGGACGGAATCTTTGCGGGTCGCATGCAAGATGGTAAAGTCAAGGAGGTGCGGTTGAGCAGCGCGGCCTCGCGCGATGGCGCTCACAGACCGGGAGAGATGGCCGAGTGGCTTAAGGCGCACGCTTGGAAAGCGTGTGTACCGCAAGGTACCGTGGGTTCGAATCCCACTCTCTCCGCCATGCTATTAGAATCAATGACTTAGGGTCAAC
>PLZN01000129.1 GCA_003152195.1 Acidobacteriaceae bacterium | reverse complement strand
GCCTGTTCGTCACCTCCCTGGGGACCGGGTTAGCAATGTATTTCCTGTCGCGCAGGTTATGCAGACGATACCAGATCCTTCCTTGCATCCTTCTAGCCGGCACTTATTTCGGCTCGTCATGGCCGGCCATTAGCCCATCACGTGGATAGCAATTGCTTCGCATTGCTGTCCACCGCTTGCATGACCGTCTGGCAGGATAGACGTAAGGACGGTCTATTGTTTGCAGCCGGCGCGTTGGCGGGAGCCGCCACGTGCTTCCTTCAGCCCGAGGGATTGCTGCTGCTGCTTGCCCTGTTGGTGTGGCTCTGGATGCAGCGCCAACGGAGGTCAACCTTCCTGTCATCGCTATGGGCAGTGACTGGAGGCTACATGAGCGTGGTTGGGCTCATGCTGGTTTATTTCTGGAGCCAGCACGCCCTTTGGGATCTGTTCTATGCGAACGTGGTGTGGCCGTCAGGGCACTATGGCGCAGTGAATGTTGTCCCTTACGCGCAAGGCATCATCCACTACTACTGGATCATTTCGTAATCGCAAAGAGCGGCTTTCACTGGACAATCGTCACCGCGGCAGTCCTGATCACTCCCTTTCTTCTTTGTCGCGGCTTTACCCGCCCTGTTACCGGCTCTCGCCGCTGGCAACAAAAGGAACACCGTGAGGCCCGAGATTGTACTTTACTGGCTGTGTGGCTGGGCGTTGTGGCTGGCGGAGATTCACCGCAAGGATATCTGCCATCTTGTATTCGGATCGCCGCTGCTGATCATCCTGTGCATCTATTATCTCGAGCAATACCGGACCAAGATTGCCGATTTGGCCTTGCAGGTTCTTGCCATCAGCGCCGCCTGCCTGGCTGGCTTCAATCTTTTCCTGGTCCTGTCCGCGCGTCCCCTGGCCGCCCGGGTGGGTTCAGTAGCGGTATTCAAAAACGTTCCCGTTCTCGCGTTGTTAGATGACAAGGTAGCCCCCGGTGAAGAGATCTTCGCCTACCCGTATTGCCCCATGTACTATTTCCTATCTGCCACCACGAATCCGACACGCTACGGCGCGCTCGTATACAACTTCGACACCCCCCTCTCAGTTCGAGGAAGTAATCCGGGTCTTAGACCAACGCCGCGTAAGGTACGTGCTGTGGGACACGAACTACGAAGCGGAGGTGGCCGCCACTATCTCCCCCGCATCGGCACGCATGCCGCCTGACGAATTCATAATCGAGCCTTACCTGGAATCGCACTACAAGCTGGTGAAGGAAGAGGATGGTGTCCGCCTCTTGGAGCGGACGGATCAAGATCTATGCAACTGCCCAGAATTCGACCAAGATGCACGCTCGTATGCTGAGTTGCCCGATCAGCCACATATTGCAGCGCGCGATTACTGGAATACGCTGACTTCCGGAGGGCCTGAAGGCGTAACGCCAGTCAAGTCCATGGCGATGGTTCCACTTCCACTCAGCGTCAACTGGTCAACGACGATAGTTCCAATTGCGTAGGTTGTGGAGTTGCCTGCACCGTCCAACTTCACCACGTCCGCATAGCTGCTGTTATGGAAATAAAGTGCGCCGCTGAAGTTCAGCGATGCGCCCGCGCCGATCAATGTGCCGCTATAAGTATTCGAGTGGCCAGAAAAGAACAGAAGTCCACGATTTCCTGTAGCCGCGTAGGTGTCGGAGCTTGGTACGCCGACGTAAGTTCCACCCGCGGCGCACTGGGATATCAGCACATTCCCTGTAAGGGACGCCGGCGTCCCCGTAGGGGTTACCGTACCGGAACAATTCATGTAATAGGACGGAACCGAGGTGATCGAGCTGCTGGCCGCTCCCGACCCGCCGGCAAATAGAGGTCCTCCACTCAGGAAATAGAACATGACGCCTAGCGTGGACGGCTGGGTTCCGACCCACGCATTGCGAAGTGTTGTGGCTGATCCCACGTTCAGGTTTCCGTTCAGGTAGTAAACTCCGGGCATGAAAATGACAACATCGTTGGCGTAGCCCGCGAGACTGGTGGTGTTGATACCGTTCGGGTAATACCCCGGGCTAAACTCCAGGCAGTTTCCGTAGATATTTCCACTGTTATAGGGATAAGTACTGCTATACGTCAGATAATGTTGCCGAGCAGCTGTATTCGGGCAACTGTCCGTTCCGCTCGCGACCCAAGTGCCGTAAATGTAGCCATAGGTCGCGTCCGAGGCCGGTGTATAACCTTGCGCCACGGTGGCTACGGGAGTCACGGCCTCTGGCACCTTGCCCGCCGCCTGGGTTGGAGCGGGAACGCTGCCGTAGGGGTCGGGAGCAACCGCTACGGGACTCTTCCACAGCGCATTGGTTGTATTGTTCATGATGTAGTTTGCGCCGCAGAACTGGTTCGTAGACGGGCCTCCCACGATCGCCAGATTTCCGCCCGTTCCAGATGGCCCTGCCGTACTGGTATCGATGGGATAGCCGTTCCCACCATTGCAGTAGACAGCATTGCCGGAACTATTCGCTGAAGGTGAACCATTCGCGGACGAGTTCACCTGTATGCTTGTCGAGGGGCCCCCCACGATCACAATATGAACTCCCCCTGATAGTGTAAGAGCTGAATTAATGGTGGGGTTCAGAATGATGAGCGGCGCCGCTGGAGGCCCGGGTGGCAGTCCGCAGGTACAGGACGCTCCAAGAGCCAGCGACTTAGTCCCTAGCAGACCCATGAACCAGGTATTCGGCTTCTCCTGCACCACGACCTTGAGAAACGGGTATGTGATTCCGGGAATGGCCTTAACGCCGGTCACCGAACTGGGGAAAGTCCAGTTTACCGCGACAGCGCCTCCGGCCGTGCTCGTGCCCCATCCGGCAGCGGATGTCGTCGCAGTATAGCCATTGAATCCCGCATACTGGCATAGCGCAGCCGCTGACGATGAATTGCAGTCACCTGCTGTGCCGACGGTAAAGCCAGGACTGCTTGTGATGGTACCGTTGTGCAGGTAAAGCATGTCCATTGCCCCTGCCACACAAGCGGCGTCGGCGGCCGATTGCGCGGCCTGGCGATGGAACCACATGCTGGAGAGGTCAACGGCGAAGCCCACGGACGCCAGCAGAAATGTGCCCAGAATCAAGAGCAGAAGCACCGAGGCCTGGCCCGATTGACTATCCAGCCCTCCTGCCCCGAAACGACATCCGGCTTTCATTCTCCTCATTGCTGCATCCTTGCGAGCTGCATTTTCACTTCTGGTGCATACAAAGCAACCAATCCGCTCGCGGCTTCTCCTCAAGAAAAGCCGC
This sequence comes from Acidobacteriaceae bacterium, assembly GCA_003152195.1. GTDB lineage: Bacteria > Acidobacteriota > Terriglobia > Terriglobales > Acidobacteriaceae > PALSA-350. Next base: position 6,869 of record PLZN01000129.1, on the reverse strand, counting down.
GCTTCGCTAGACTTCCCCGTGCAGAGTAGAAGTGAAAATGCTCTAGTACAAGATGTCACCCTGAGAGGCGAATGTCACCGCGTTCACCAGGCCAGGGAGAGTGACATAAGGAACATAAATGTAAGCCACCTTGACCGCGACCGGATTTCCGATCGCTGCTGTGTTGTTGGCATAACTCACGGTAACTGTCATGGCGGACATGTTGTGCAGCGAGGCGGACGCCGCAGAGGTCACCACTGCCTGTACATTCGAGTAAGGTGTCTGATTTATGCACTGAGTATCAGGGCCGCTGCAGTTTGAGCTGTCGGTTCCATGCATAATGGCGTACCGCACACCTTCCTGGGTTGCGTCATTAAGTACGCTACAGGTGTAGGTCAACATGCAAAGCTCAAATAACCAAAACACGAGCGAGAAGGCCACCATTAGCGAGACAACCATCTCTAACGTGGCCTGTCCATCTTCGTGCCCCGGCCCCCTGTCAATATGAGGACAACCCAGGGCCCGTCGCTTCGCGATCCCATGGAAGCCGCCCACCCCCGGTACACGAAGCTGGTCGTCGGCGACGAATGGCTCGTACGGAGTCCGGCACCTCTCGAAAGTCATTGAATGCCCCTCATTTCCACCATGCGATGGAAGGTTCGGGTTGGGAAGATGGACACGGGCATGGGAATCGGTGGAGTGACCGTGTAGACCACGTCCACCCGGTTCAACTGGAACGCGGGAGATTCAGGGTCCGTATCAGGCGTGCCGGCGACCGCCCCCGCCCCCGTACTCGGGGTTGCGCATTGGGTAGTGTTATTCGACGCGGTCACACCCACGGCACTCGAACATATGCGAACAGAGACCGTGGCTGTTGAGGCACCGGAAAGTCCGATGCTGGCAATCGCGAGATTGGAAATTACCGCGGCACTTGGCTCAGCGGCCTGGGCCGGTGAAGAGGTGCCCTGGATCGCGTACTCCATTGCATTGCGCGCGGCCGAGTTCAGAGATGAGGCAACCAGGAAGAAGAACCCGAAGTCCACGGCGTAGCAGATCAGGATGGTAAAGATCGGAACCATGAGCGCTACCTCCATCAGGCTCTGACCTTCTTGTCCCCGCNNCCCCGCCACAAAAGTCGTGAGGCGCCTGTCACATCAAAATGCGATCTGCGCTTGCAAAACTGAATCTCGCTGTTCACGGGTACCTTTTCTTCTGGAGCATGAAGGCAGCTTTGGTTCAGCAGAGCCGTCATACTATTACACGCCATTGCGATTCTGCATGTGGCCGCGCTATAGTTCCAGCATTCCACACAAGGCCGTCTCTGCGGTCCTGACTTACATACGCATTGACATATCTCACGAGCCGGCCTATTCCCATAAGCCGTGGCACCCATATTACAGATGGTAGCGATCGTAATTCCACGTACCCCGATTGACGGTGAGCTGAAGCCGGACAAATACTTCCGGCACTTAATCTCGCGGCTATCACTGGTAACACCTTTCCCGCATAGACGCTCTTTACGCAGGAGCTTGCGGCTTAATGGCGCGCTGCAGGCATTTACACTTTCCCGGCGCGCTATTCGTCCTATCCTGTAGGGCGTACCGAATGGATGGCCTTCCCGCGCAGAGTTGCTCCTTTTCACGCGACATGTTTCCCTATCGGCAATAATTGGTCAATCATTATGATCTGGCGGGCGAGCATGCATTAAAGAGCAATATTGCTCACTCTTTCATAACTTCCTATATATAGCGTTCGCCGATGAAACAATATTGCCCACTTAATTTCTTGTCCCTTCCCGCTCATCCTCCTATGATCTGTCACATACATATCCATGACCAATGTAAGTGTCTCTCTTTGGCTAACAGGGGCATGTGTATTGACATTGCCGCTACTTAGATACACCATTCCATTAGATAGCTGGGCGTTTCGGTATTTGACAGCTTTAAAGGAGAAGCAATGAAAAATCTACAATGCGTTATATCTGGTCTTTTAAGTGATGAGTCCGGCCAGGACCTTATCGAGTATGCACTCGTCGCTGCGTTGATCGCTTTGGGGGCCACGGCTGCAATGAGCGCACTCGCGACCACTATCGGGACTGCCCTCACCGGCGTCGGAACCAAGCTAACCAACTCTGTNNGGTCAGGATCTTATCGAATATGCACTTGTCGCAGCGTTGATCGGGTTGGGCGCGACGGCCTCGATGAAGGCTCTCGCGACAACTATTGGGACCGCCCTCACTGGCATTGGAACCAGATTAACCAACGCTGTATAACTCAACCGGCTGACTTCGGCTTTGGGGCAATATGGACCTTGCACGAACGCAGATCGAATATGAATTTCTGACCTGAAAGTGTCCCGTGTGGAAACTGAACACCGAGGTTGTGTACGCAGCTTGCTGCCTTCTCTGCGCTACCGTCGGCGCGGTGTTCGACGTAACAATTCGCCGGATACCGAACGCTTTTACACTTCCCGCAATTGGGTTTGGCCTGCTGCTGCATTTCACTCTTGGCGGGTGGCGGCAGTTAGGCACGGCGGCTGCAGCCGGACTGTTTTGCGGCCTTATCTTTCTCCTGTTTCATCTGGCCGGTGGCATGGGCGGGGGGGACGTAAAGCTCATCACAGCGGCGGGTTGCAATGCGGGGCTCTCGCTCATTGGGCCGCTGCTTATATTGACATCTCTCGCCGGTGGAGTGATGGCAGTCGGCCTTGCGCTCTATCATCGCCGGCTCAAGGAGACGCTCTTTAACATGTACGCTCTGGCGGTCCATCACGGGACCGTGGGTCTGGCGCCCCATCCAGAGTTCAACATCGGCAATGCGCAAACGCTGCGCTTGCCTTATGCATTGGCTATCGCCGCGGGGAGCGCTCTTATCCTTTGCCTGTTGATTGTGCAGAGGTGAAGCCATGAAGGCAAAACGCCTTCTTACGGCCCTGATGATCGCACTGCTCGTCTCGGGTCTGTTTACGTTCTGGCTGAGCAGACGGGTCGCCAAGGCGGCTCGTGTGAAGGTGCCGCAAAAGCATCTATATGTAGCCGCGGGAAAGCCGCTCGATGCGGGCGAAGCCCTGAAACCGGGAAGCCTGCAATTGGTTGAGTGGCCCGCATCGACGCCCCTTACCGGTGGTTTCACCAAGATCGACGACGTCGCCGGCAGAATAGTGCTCTATCCGCTGCCGCAGGGCGAACCGATTTTGGAACGGCAACTGGCGGCGGCGGGAGCCGGCGCAGGCCTGACGGCAAGCATTCCATCGGGCATGCGAGCGATTTCGGTTCGTTCCGATGAAGTTGTGGGTGTGGCGGGCTTCCTGCTGCCCGGCACCCATGTCGACGTGCTGATGACCTATCACTCGACGATTGCCCCGGAGCCACAGACACTGACGGTGTTGCAGGATGTGGTGGTTCTTGCCGCGGGGCAGCAAGTCCACCCCGAACCAGATGGCAAGCCGATCAGCGTCAACGTGGTAACGCTGCTGCTGAAGCCGGAGGACGCGGAAAAATTAGTGCTCGCAACCAGTCTAGGGGGGATCTATTTCGTGCTGAGAAACGGTGCGGACGAGGAGCAGGCACTCAGTCCGCCGGTTGGGCTCAATCAGCTCGCCGGCGCTTCTGCTCTATCGCCCAGCCAAGGAGCCGCGGCGCCCATTACGAAATTACTGCACCCCAAGCCCAGGCAATACCAGGTGGAGACCATTCTGGGCGATAAGCAAGTGGTAAGCAGCTTTTAACTGAGGCGCGAATGTCGATGGTCATGAATTGTTGTTGGAGAGGTACATATCGCGTGCTCGTTTCGGCTATGCTTTGCGGCGTCAGCCACGCACAAACCACGGCTGCAATGCCAGGAGCAACGGCTCCTGCTGCCACTTCTGTAACCGCTGTGCACCTTACGGCCCTGCCTGACGCAACTGCCACGCTGACCAGCTCGGCGGAATTTGCGAGCCAGTCGCTGCACGTCCTGGTGGGGCGATCGATTTTCATCAAGACGCCTGGCCGGTTGAAGCGTGTGTATGTCAGCAATCCCCTGGTCGTCGATTCCTTCACGTCGAGCCCTTCACAGATCGTGGTCACGGCCAAAATAGCCGGTGTGAGCAGCCTGATCCTGTGGGATGAAGCGGGCGAGTCGAAGACCTATTTGGTTTCCTCCGACCTGGATGTCCTGAATCTCCAAAAGGAGATTCAGGAGGCGCTGCCCAATGACAACATCAAAGTGGAAGCGCAGCAGGATCGTATTTCTCTCTCCGGAACAGTGTTGAGCGATGCTTCTTCCGGAGCGGCCGCCAAGCTTGCCGGTCTATATGCGAAGGACGTTGTCAATTCATTGGTTGTAAGACAGCCGCACATCGGGCAGGTGAAGCTGAAGGTCCAGATAATCGAGATTGACCGGTCGAAGCTGGACGCGTTTGGCATTAACTTGTTCAGTCAGGGCAAGACCTCGGGCGCCGTTCAAACCGGACAGTTTCCCTCGGTCACCACCACGACTTCGGCGACTTCAACAAGTACAGCGGCTGCTCCGGTGCTGAGCATAACCAGTCCATTGAACCTGCTCCTTTACAACTCCGGCCTGAATATCGGGTTGACCCTCCAGGATCTCCAGGACAAACAGATCGCGCAAATCCTTGCCGAGCCGACCATTACTACGCTCAGCGGACAGAAGGCGTCGTTTCTTTCCGGCGGCGAGTTTCCCTTCCCTGTTGTTCAGGGTTCATCGGGTGGACTTACGTCCATCACCATTCAGTTTCGCCCGTATGGTGTCAAGCTGGATTTTACCCCTGTCATCAATGACGATGGGACCATTCAGTTGAAAGTGGCGCCCGAAGTGAGCGCGTTGGATTACACCAATGCGGTCACCATCTCCGGGTACACGATTCCCGCCATCTCCACGCGCCGGGCAGAGACACAGGTAGAGCTGCGAGATGGACAGAGCTTCGCCATCTCCGGTCTGCTCGATCATCGCACCACTGACATTTTGAGCAAAATGCCGGGCATAGGCGACGTGCCGATTCTGGGCCAGCTGTTCCGATCAAAAAACATCAATCACTCAACGGTGGAGCTGATGGTGGTCGTGACGCCCACATTAGTCGATCCGCTGACCGATACGACTTCGCCCATCCTACCGAAACTCCCGGTGCCGATGCTCGACCCCACGCAATTTGACAAGACGGGCAAGCAGAAACCAGCTACACAACCACAACCAGGGACAGGCGGCACGCAGTGATAAAGAACGCACACAACCCGGATGCCCTACAGGTGGCGCTGTTGACCATGCATGTCGAACAGGAGACGGTGGACCAGATCTGCCAGTCTGCTTCCCATATGCCCTGGGCGCTGGTTCATGTGAATTACGAGAACTACTTCTCGACAGCCAAGCCCCCACCCCTTACCCAGCGGGCGATCGACGCCCAGGCCTGCGTCGCGGTAGTTGACTTCGATAAGGACCCAGAGCTCGCGCTCCAGACCGCTGAATTTTTGCGCCAGAGTTTTTACCACAAAATCGCGATTCTGGCTCTCTCTTCCACAACCGATCCTGACCTGCTGTTGCGCGCCATGCGAGGAGGGTATAGTGAATTTCTCGCCAAACCTTTCGGCTCCGACGAATTCACGGATACGCTTACCCGTCTCGACCATCGCTGGTCGGCCACAATAGGCCGTTCGCAGAATTCGGGAAAAATTCTGTCCTTCTTCGGCGCAAAAGGCGGCGTCGGCACGACCACGCTGGCGGTTCATCTGGCCATGTTCCTGGTCCGGGGCTTCGGGAAGAAAGTGCTACTCATCGACAATCACCCACAGTTAGGACATGTGGTCCTCTACCTCGGAATGGATGGGAGCAATCATCACTTCTATGATCTGGTCCAGAATGTCAGTCGACTGGACCAGGATTTGCTCCGCGGGTTCATCGCAACGCATCCCAGCGGCCTGGATGTTCTGTCCTCTCCTGACGTTTATGGGGGCGTATGGAAGACCGACACAGATTCCGTCGAGCGGACACTGGAGTTTCTGAGCACTCAATACGATTTCGTTCTGCTGGATTGCGAGGCGTCGTTCGATGACATCAACCTTGCCGTCGTTGCTCTCTCCAACTGGATATACCTGATCGCCACTCCGGAAATCGGGGCTATTCGCGACCTGTCCCGCTATGTGGACGGTCTGATTCAGAATGAGCAGGCGACGAAGAAGTTGCAGGTGGTTATCAACCGCTATTCCTCGCACGAGGCGGTCACGATCGAGCAGATCGAAAAGGCCGTCCACCTGCCAATCGTGATCAAAATCGCCAATAACTATAGCCAACTGGTCCAGTCCATCAATGTCGGCAAACCGGTGGCGTCGGACAGCAAGTCGGAATTTTCCTTGCAGATGATGAAGTGGGCGACCGCATTGGCCGGGGCCACTGGGCCAACAGCTCAGGAGCCGGCCAAGAAGCGGTTCGCGCTGTGGAAGTAACGTAACTGCGGTTGAAGTATTGAGGATTCCTGTATGCCTGACTTGAACGTCAATGGAAGCACCCGGATCGTTCCTGCCATCGTGAGAACCGCGAGACCGGTTGCCCTAAAAATACAGCAGGAAATCAAGGCGGCGGTCCACCAGGAACTTATCAAGCGTTTGGACCTCGAGAAGATCGCCCTCATGCACGAAAACCCCTCTTCCCAACAGCAACTTCTTAGCGTGATTCATCAGCTGATCGGCGAGCAGAACATTCCGCTCTCTTCCACGGAACGGGACCGGTTGGCACAGGAGGTTCTTGATGAAGTCTTCGGCCTTGGCCCGCTTGAACCGCTGCTCCAGGACCCTACCGTCAACGACATTCTGGTAAACACCTACAACTCGGTCTATGTAGAGCGCCGCGGCGTGCTGGAGAAGACCGCCATCGTCTTCCAGGACGACCGCCACCTGATGC
>PLZN01000126.1 GCA_003152195.1 Acidobacteriaceae bacterium | reverse complement strand
GAAGGCGAGTCGCTGCTGATGGGTATTAACGATGTCGCGGTTTCCAGCGGTTCGGCCTGCACCTCGGCGTCGCTTGAGCCATCCTATGTATTGAAGGCTCTGGGGCTGGGCGACGACGTAGCCCACAGCTCGATTCGTTTTGGGTTGGGCCGTTTCAACACCGAGGCCGAAGTCGATTACGTCGCGGATAAGGTGATCGATGTAGTGCAGAAACTCCGCGAACTTTCGCCGCTCTATGAAATGGTGAAAGAAGGCATCGATATTTCAAAGATTGAGTGGCAGGCGCACTAAACCGCTGGTTGATGGTGACGACGGTGCAGGCGCGGGGGTTGAACGCGGTAACACGCTGGACACGAATCGAAGGAGAACAAAATGGCATATAGCGACAAGGTAATTGACCACTACAATAACCCGCGGAACGTGGGCCAGATGGACAAGAGCAAGTCCGAGGTGGGCACGGGTCTGGTCGGTGCGCCGGAGTGCGGCGACGTCATGCGCCTGCAGATCAGGGTCAACCCCGAGACGCAGGTCATTGAAGAAGCAAAGTTCAAGACCTTTGGCTGCGGTTCGGCCATCGCCTCCTCCTCCCTTGCCACCGAATGGGTAAAAGGCAAGACGGTCGCGGAAGCGATGCAGATCAAGAACACCGACATTGTGAAAGAGCTGGCTTTGCCGCCCGTCAAGATTCACTGCTCGGTGCTTGCCGAAGATGCGATCCGCGCTGCCATTGGCGATTGGAAGAAGAAGAATGGCGTGACGGAAGCGGCGGAAGTTACGGCTTCGGTAGCTCACTAAGCATTTTGTAGACCTCCTGCCGGCAACCGTTGCGCGCCGGTAGGAGGAATGCGTAAATCAGAAGGCTAGATGGAATTACCTGTTCTCAATGCGGAAAATGCGGCGCCGAACCAAAAGGGCATCCAGGTCACGGAGCGTGCCCTGAAGCGGATTCGCGTGGCCATGGCCAAAGAGGGCGTATCCACGCAAGACGGAGGACTCCGTCTGGGTATTCAGGGCGGGGGCTGTTCCGGTCTCTCCTATAACATTCGCTTTGTCTCTCAGCCGCGAGAGCGCGATCGCGTATACAACTTTGAAGAGGTCCGCGTCTTCGTCGATCCCAAGTCATTCATCTACCTCCACGGCATGATTCTCGACTACGAAGAGACGCTGATGCGGCAGGGATTCAACTTCATCAATCCCAACTCGACCAAGTCCTGCGGTTGCGGTTCATCGTTTTCGGGTTGAACTGTTTGCTCCCCGAGGTCTGCTCCGCCCTATGCAAGCTGCTGAAAGAGTCAGTGCGCCGGCAAAATGCTGGTCCTGCGGTCAAGAGGTCGCGAACGGTCAGCCCTTCTGCTCCTCTTGCGCCAAGGTGCAGCCGCCGCGGCAGGCCGGTTACTTCGACATGTTTGACTTGCCGCAGAAGCTGAATCTCGATGTGCAGGCGCTGGAAAAGCAGTTCTACCGCTACAGCCGGAAGCTGCACCCCGATGTTCACGCTCGTGCTTCGCAGCAGGAGCAGGAATGGAGCCTCTCCCAGGCTTCGCTGCTGAATGATGCGTATCGCACCTTGAAGAATCCGCTGGAGCGCACAAAGTATCTTTTGAAGCTCGAAGGGGTGCAGTTCGAAGACGAACGTGGGCCAGGGAATACGAATCCGTCTAAGGTTCCCGCGGGTCTGCTGGAAGAAGTCTTTGAGCTGAATATGCAATTGGAGGAGTTGCGCCAGAACCAGAAGCTGGGCGAAGACGATCCGCAATTGCGCCGGGATCTCGAGGGCGCGAAGGACCATTTTGCCGCGCAACTCAACCTGCTTGACGAGCAGATACGCTCACTATGGTCGGCATGGGATGCCGCGTGGGAGCAAAGCGATGAAGCGAAGAAAACCGCGGCCAAAGAAGCAATGACCGCATTGCTGCAACGCAGGAGTTATCTGCAGAACCTGGTGCGCGACGTCAGCGAAACCCTGAAAGAGTCGTGAGTGTGATGGCAGAAGAACGCGTAGTCGGTATCGATCTGGGCACGACAAATTCGCTGGTCGCCTTCATGCAAGGGGATAAGCCCGTCGTCATCCCGGGAGAAGATGGTCTGAACCTGGTGCCCTCCGTGGTGGCGCTGGGCCCTGCCCGTGATGGCGGCCGCCCCGCCATGCTGGTTGGCAATGACGCGCGACACGCGTTGCTCGACACGCCGGAGCGCGCCATCTACTCGGTCAAGCGCCTGATGGGCCGCGGAGTCGAAGATGTTGCCGAGGAGTTAAAATTCTTCCCCTTCCGGCTGGTTCACGATCTCCAGCCCGGTGAAGTCTTTCGCGTTCGGCTAGGGGATTCGGAGTTCACCCCGCCGGAAATCTCAGCCTACATCCTGCGCCAGCTCAAGCGGAACGCGGAGCGGTACTTCGGCGCGCCTGTAACCCAGGCGGTGATCACGGTGCCTGCCTATTTCAATGATGCCCAACGGCAGGCGACCAAGGACGCCGGACGTATGGCCGGCCTGGACGTACTGCGCCTGGTGAATGAACCCACAGCCGCGGCCCTCGCCTATGGCCTTGATCGCAACAAGGAAGGCATCATCGCGGTCTACGATTTCGGCGGCGGAACCTTCGACATCTCCATCCTCAAGCTGCATGAAGGCATCTTCGAGGTGATCTCCACTAATGGCGATACCCACCTGGGCGGCGACGACATCGACAACCTGCTGATCGCGATCGCGCTGCATGACATCGCCGGCGATACGGGGATCGATCTGCACCATAACGCAGAGGCCATTCAAGCGATCCGTAAGGCCGTGATCGAGGCCAAGATCGCGCTCTCCTCGCAGTCCGTGGCGCGAATGGATATCACGCTCCCCCAAGGGGGTAGCTACAAGCGCGAACTGACACGCGAACAACTGGAAGAGCTGATTCAACCGGTCATTCACCGTACCTTGGCGCCCTGCCACGACGCGCTGCGGGATGCGCATTTGGTTCCCGATCAAATCGACGAAGTCGTGCTGGTGGGCGGTTCAACGCGAATCCCAGCCGTCCAGCGGCTGGTTAGCGACGTCTTTGAGTTGCCGCGCCGCGGCAAGCAGCTGCGCACCGAGCTCAATCCGGATGAGGTGGTTGCCCTCGGCGCCGCCGTGCAGGCCAACATTCTGGGCGGTGGCTCCAAAGCTACCGAGGATATGCTGCTGCTCGATGTCACCCCGTTGTCCTTGGGCATCGAGGCGCTCGGTGGAGTGGTAGCCAAAATCATCCAGCGGAATTCGACCATCCCCGCCTCCGCCTCCGAATCGTTCACGACCGGGGTCGATGGGCAGACGAACGTCGCCATCCACGTGTTGCAGGGTGAGCGCGAGATGGCCAAGGACTGCCGCTCGCTGGCNNACGCCAACGGCATTCTCCAGGTCTCCGCGCTGGAGCAGCGCAGTGGCAAGCAGGCGGAGGTATCGGTGAAGCCAGCCTACGGTCTTACCGACGAACAGGTGGAGTCGATGATTCTTGAATCGTTCGACTATGCCGAGCAGGATATCCACCTTCGCCAGCTGGTCGAAGCCAGGAACGAAGCGGCTACTATACTCAGCGCGGTGGAAAAGGCTCCCTCCAGCCCTGCGTGGGAGCTACTCGACCCACCTGAGCGGGCTGAGATTGTCTCGCTGAGCGAAAAGCTGCGCGTCCTCAAGGATGGCGACGATCTGCAGGCGNNCGCTGGACAAAGCGACCCACCGTTTCGCTGAACTCATGATGGACGCGGCTGTCTCCAGCGCGATCCGGGGCCAGACCATGCAGGCGGCGGATGACAGATTGGGCCATGGTCCCACCGCTTCGCATCCGATCGCACGGGCGGAGTTCCAATGATTGAAGGAAACACATGACTCAGAACGAGCACGACAAGCAGGACAATATGGTCCGCGTCACATTTCTCCCCGAAGGCCGCACGGTGGAGTTCGCCTACGGCACACTGCCTTACGGACATCACGGACAACCCATGTCGTTTTTGGATGTGGCGGAGCATTTCGATATTTTTCTCGATCACGCCTGTGGCGGCGTCTGCGCCTGTACCACCTGTCACCTGTGGACCAAGGAGGGCACGGATAGACTGACACCGGCGGATGACGATGAGCTGGACCGNNCCAAGTGGAATCGCAACTACGTCTCGGAGGGCAAGCCGCTAAGCCTGCATGAAGATAACCCGGGCGAATCCAAGTAAAGGCGAGGAGCGGGGACGATGGCACGTGAGATTACCTGGAATGACGCGGAAGAGATCGGTATCCAATTGCAGGAGAAATTTCCCGACGTGGATCCGTTCACGGTGCGCTTCACCGATCTGCACA
>PLZN01000407.1 GCA_003152195.1 Acidobacteriaceae bacterium | reverse complement strand
AGAAGCAATGGCCTGAGGTGCAGGAAAGTCTATGACGAATAAAATCCCACCCGAGCCGCCCGCCCAGTCCAACGTCGGAACCCGGTTAGTGAACTGGCTGGACCGGCGCACGGGCATCCACTCTCTGCTGCATGAGGCGCTCGACGAACCGATTCCAGGCGGCGCCAGTTGGGCCTATGTCTTCGGCTCGGGACTGCTCTTCCTTTTTGTTTCGCAGATTATCACCGGCGTTTTCCTTGCTTTGTACTACGTGCCGTCGGCGGACCATGCGCACACCGTTGTGTCGTATATCGTAAAAGTGGTCACCTCGGGATCATTCATCCGCAGCATTCATGCCTACGGGTCGAGTGGCATCATCATCCTGCTTCTGTTGCACATCGGACAAACCATCCTCTATGGGTCCTATAAGGGCCGACGCGAACTGCTCTGGCTCTCCGGCTGCATCCTGCTGGCCCTGATGCTGGGCATGGCCTTCACCGGATATCTACTGCCCTGGGACGAGAAGGCATATTTCGCCAGCGCGGTGGGAACGAACCTTATTGCAGAAATCCCATGGATTGGGCCGCCATTACAGCGGCTCGTACGGGGCGGCAATCAGATGGGAACATTAACACTCTCCCGCTTTTATGTGCTGCATGTCTTCGTGCTGCCGGCCCTGCTGATCGGCTTCATCGTAGCGCATGTCTTTTTCTTTCGCAAAGCAGGCGCGGCGGGCCCCATCAACGAAGACCCGGTGCACCCCAAGCTGCCACCTGTCCCGTTCTATCCCCGCCAGGTAATCCTCGATGCAGTCTTTGCCGTCGTGCTGATCGGGGTTCTGGCCGCCATTGCAATGAAGATCCCGATGGATTTGGGTCCAGCGGCAAACCCAGCAGATACGCTCTTTCTGCCGCGTCCGGAATGGTATTATCGGTCGGGGTTTCAGTGGCTCAAGTATCTGAGCGGCCACTGGTCCCTGATTGGCGGCATTCTTTTCCCTGCGTTGCTCGCGCTGATCTTTGCCGGGGTGCCGTTTCTGGATCGGCGGCTCGAGCGCCGTCCCTGGCGACGGCCAATCGTAGTCGGCACATTCCTTCTCTACCTGGTTGCTTATACCTCTCTCAGCGTAGCCAGCTATTGGGATGACTACAGAGATCCTGGAGTGGCGGCGCAGATGCACAAGCAGGATGAGGATGCGAAGGCCTTCATGGAGAAGCCCTTCGTCCCGGAAACGGCTGCAGGGAGTGTATCGGCCGCGCTGGCTTCTGCGGACCCAAAGGTGCTGAAGGGACAGGCCCTCTTTCAGGCTCAGTCATGCAGCTCCTGCCACGGAAACGGAGGCATGGGCACGGCCGCGGCAGGTCCTCTGACAGGCGTTGGCCAGAAATATACAGACCCGCAACTGATTGCGTTGTTTCATACACCGACCAGTAAGATGACCAACGGCGGTATGACAGCTGTAGATCTGAAGCAGGATGATCTGGAAGCATTGGCGGCATACCTCCGCCAACTGCGCTGATCGGCGGTACTTACACACACGCTCGTTCTGCTGCACATTGGCGGATGTGACCAGTTCGGCCACCTGAGTGGGAGCTTTCTTTCCGGGATCGCCACGGCTCGGCTGGGACTACCACGCCCAACAGCGATCCGCCAGGCGGCGACGGTCTAGTTGGCATCTGCCAACCGAATAACAAGCCTTCCGGGACAGCATCATGAGCAAAACGATACAGATTCCGGTGGCTTTGCAGGGAGACAATTTACAGGACTCGCAATTCGGTGATCCCGGATCAAGCGACATGATTGTGCTCCGGCGGGACGAGAGTGAAAGGGGACTAAATAGTGATTTAGCCGATCGTGTGTGCCGGCGTGCCAACCGCGATCTCACCTGGGCGAAAGGAAAGAATGACGTATGCCATCCAAGATGAACGCCGCAGTCGTCGAGCAGTTTGGAAAACCCCTGGTACNNGTGCCGCTCTTCGACGTGGTAGCTAATTGCATCACTATCCGCGGATCATTCGTCGGAACTCGTCAGGACATGGTCGAAGCGCTTGACTTTGCGGTGGACGGCAAGGTCAAGGCAGACATCGAATTGCAGCCGCTATCTTCGATCAACCAAGTCTTTGAAAGGCTCGAGCATGGGGATGTGGCGTCACGCATTGTCCTCGACTTCGCGCAAGGATCCCGCAAGACGGAGCATGATAACGCATTGCAAGAGCCCATGACCGTCGCGGTGTAAAGCTCTGAGTTTGGAGTCCCTTTGCTGGTCCCTCAGGGGCTAAAGCCCACGCTGATTACATTGCGTTTACGCCGGGNNCCTAAAACCGAGTTTTTCCGCAGCCTGTAAAGCCCGTACCCTACAAAAGCGGGGACATAATCAGAGGTTCTCTAAGGGGCTAGAGGCACAGATCGTGATCTTGTCGGGAGGAAGATGAAAACTCGTTCGAACGACTCTACCCCAAAGGGGCAAAAGATTTTCAGATAAGAGAGGATAGTGTGATGCCACGGATTTTAGAAGTCATTCGGGACAGACATTCCGCACGAGGATCGTTCGATCCTGGTTGCCCCGTAACAAAGCCGGAACTGAAGTTAATCTTAGAGGCTGCACAATGGGCTCCCACGCCCAGCAATATGCAGAACTTTGAAATCGTCATCGTAGACGACAAGACGCAATTAGAAGCTCTGGGGAAGATTCCCGCCGAAATGTCAGAGGACTTTCTTCGCGAGAATTATGCCCAGCTCTCCTTCTCCGAAGCGGAGTTGTCCATTAAGAAGACGGGGATGCTTGCGAGCACGTTCCCCCCAGCCTGGACAAATCCCGAAGCTTGGAGTCCTGATTCGGACGCTACGTCTCAGCTTACTTTTCTTGGCGTATCCGTGCGGGAAACTCCATTGTTGCTGGTTGTCCTTTATGACGGAAACAAGCGCGCTCCGGGTTCAGAGGGAGATCCACTTGGTCACATGGGCCTGGGTTGTGTCCTGGAGAATATGTGGCTCATAAGCGAATCCCTTGGGATCGGATTTCACGTGCTTACTGTTTTCAGCGATGGCCCGGTTGAGAAGCAGGTGAAGAGCGTCCTGCATGTGGCACCGCACATGAAGATTGCCTTCGCATGTAGCCTGGGGCATCCCCTCGATCCTCCCGCTAGTTATGTTCGCGTGCGCCGGGACCTAGAGGACTTCGTCCACCATAACCAATTCGGACGGAAAGACATTATGTGGAAGACCCAACGACCCAGGAACGGACGTGGCGTTGCCGGTTAGGCCGGACGGCGCGTACGAAGCCCAAATACCAAACCGCCGCTCTGCGGTAGCAAACACCACTTGAATAGGTCGAACTCCCTGGCGTGTCCCAGTTTAGGGGGGNNCGCTTCAATCACGGCTTAAGAGGCAGGGACCGTAAGCCCGAATCGTAGTTCACCGCGTGTTTTCTATACGGCTCAGCGGCTTCGGTATGCTGCACAAGCTCCCGGCGAGCCGGCGCCAGGCTCGTCCCTACCGCTCTGGGGTATCATTTCTTGCGACCGCTGCAACGGCCGAAGCTGATCCATTGCAATTTGTGCGTCGGCAACACTACGAATCGCCCAATCGATCGGGATTGAGTGCCCGCGTCCTCAGGAGCAGTACCGATGCATGCAGAACGCCACACCCGGAAAAGATTTCTTCTCGCATTCTTCCTCTTCGCCCTCAGTGCCATCTCATTCCTCGACCGCACCAATATTTCCATCGCGGGCCTCCAGATCAGCACCGAGTACGGGCTTGGCAACCAGCGCCTGGGGTGGATCTTCAGCGCATTCCTGATCGGCTACGCCGGCTTTCAGGTTCCCGCCGGATGGCTCGCCTCCCGCTATGGCCCACGCCTGGTGATTGCGCTGGGTGTCGTATGGTGGGGCGTCGCGACCGCCCTCACCACGATGATCCCTGTCGGCATCTCCCAGGCCGTGTTGCTCCTCATCTCCATCCGCTTCGCGCTGGGCGCCGGCGAGGCTGTCATTTACCCGGCGGCCAACCAGTTTGTCGCGCGCTGGGTACCGGAGCAGGAACGCGGGTTCATCAACGGACTCATCTTCGCCGGAGTCGGCGCAGGCAGCGGCCTCACCCCTCCACTCCTGGCATGGTTCATTCTCCATCACGGCTGGCGCTCTGCCTTCTGGTTCAGCGCCATTATCGGCGTTATCGCCGGGGCGGTCTGGTGGTGGTTCGCACGGGACACCCCGGAAGAGGATCCCGCCGTCTCTCCCGCCGAACTGAAAATCATCCAGGAGGGCATCGCCGCGGATCCGATCCACACTCGCGATGGGCTTGCCGGCTCGGCTCCCGTTGCCATCTCCTGGGCGGCGATCCTGCGCCGCCGCGATCTCCCGGCGCTTATCGTCAGCTATTTCGCCTTCGGTTACACAGCCTGGATATTCTTCAGCTGGTTCTTCCTCTACATGTCGCAGGTGCGCGGTTTCAATCTCAAATCCAGCGCTCTTTATTCCATGCTGCCGTTTCTCTCGATGACGATTGGCTGTCTCGGCGGCGGAGCGCTGAGTGACCGTCTTACCCGCGCTTACGGACTCCGCGTGGGCCGTTGTGGCATTGCCGCGGTGGCGTTCCTTTTCACCGCCTTCTTTCTTGTCCTTGGCTCCCGCGTGCAGAGCCCTCAGCTTGCCGGCGTCATCCTCGCTGGCGGTGCAGGCGCACTGTACGTCTCCCAAAGCTCCTTCTGGTCGGTGTCCGCCGATATCGCTGGGCGCAATTCGGGTGTGTTCTCCAGCATCGTCAACATGGGGGCGCAGATCGGGGGCGCCGTCACCGCTTCGCTCACACCCTGGGTCGCCCTGCGCTTCGGCTGGACGACCTCGTTCGCGATCGCCGCGGTGCTCGCCGTAATCGGCGCTGTTCTTTGGATGACCGTGCATCCTGAACGCCCGCTCAGCGCCTGATGGCTGCTTTTCAAGCGCAGATTCGGGCAATGCTGTGAATAGTGGCTCCTGGTGAGAAAAGCGGGCTGGGCCAGTTTCGAAGTAACCGCTTTTCTACCGCGAAAATTGCTTCCCCAGTCAATTCATACAATTCCAATTCAATACGACGATGGCCTAAGGTAACTGCAACTGTTCGCCCTTGCATTGAGGCGGAGTTGTATGGATTGTCCTCATCCTCAATTTGGGAAATTAGCGCAACTGCAGATCCCTCCGCTTCGGTCGGGATGACAAAGGGTAGGGCGTTGCTTCGGTTCGAATCCGATGCTGATTAAGAGAACCGCAGGTCCCTCCACTTCGGTCGGGATGACAAATCATAAATTGGTTGAGGACCTTATGGTCTGTCATGGGGACAGGTTCTCTCGGCCTGGCACATGCCCTAACCTTTGTCATCCCGAGAGGCTGTGACTTTNNTAAAGTCTAAAATCCGTGAAACTGATTTTCTAACACTATGAATCTAAATTTCTTAACTTCTCGATGTTTCCAGAAAGGCACTTTAACCACGGGCTGTTAGGTGCTTCCAAAAGCGCAAAAAATCAATAAAGTCACAGCCTCCGACCGCAGTGGAGGGATCTGCAGTTCACCTTTCTCGCGTCGCAAACCTTAACAGCCCGTGGTTAAAGTCTAAAATCCGTGAAACTGAT
>PLZN01000615.1 GCA_003152195.1 Acidobacteriaceae bacterium | reverse complement strand
AAAGGCATCCGAGACATCCGCGACGCAAGCTCTCCATATTAAGGATGCCCTGGTCGCCGATCTCAAACAGATTTTGACCGAGATGACTGCCCAACAGGTATCAGCCTCGGCCCGAGACAGCAGCCAAATATCCACGGACGTGGGCAAGGTGATCGCTGACTGCCTTGGAGGCCCGTTGAAGGGTATCTCGGTCGCGGTTGAACGCGCCGGCGCTACCCAGGCTGACGCAATCAACACCATGCTGTTGGATGTGTTGGCAAGGTTTTCGGAGCAGATGCAGGAGATGTTCGGCGGGCAGATGAAAGGGATGAGCGATCTGCTGCTGCAAACAACCCAGTCCATGCAGGAGACGACGAGCCGGTTTGAGCGGCTTGCTACCAGTGTGGACTCAGCTGGTAAGAACGTGACTGACGCGATGGCAGTGGTGGGACAGTTGCACGATCAGGCCAAAAACTCCGCCGAACGTCACCATGAGCAGAGCGCCAGGTTCGCGGATCAGACGGGTGCAACCGTCATGGGTTTGACCAAAGAAGTCGAGAACCTCCTGCGCCAGTCGGGCGAAACCAGCCGCTCTCTTCAAGGCAGCGTTGCCGCAATCGCTGATGTGACCCGCGACGCAATCGTTCGCATGAATTCAGGGGCTGAGCTGCTTTACGTTGCATCCAGAGAGTTTGCCAAGGCCGGTGAGGGAGTCATTGCATCGATGAAGGGATCAAACGGGGCCATTGACAGGATTCAGGCAGCGACCCTTTCGCTCAGTAGTGCGATGAACGGCACGATGGAAGTCGTTGTCGACTACAAGAAGAATCGGGAGGCGTTCGCCATGATCGTTACGGATCTCAAAACCACGATGCAGAACGCCAAAAAAGAAGCTTTTATGACATCGGATCTGGTCGAAAAGCTGCAGGGCGCTGCTTCCCAGTTAGGGCTTGCGCAGAGGCAATCGGAAGACTACCTGCGCGGCATCAATGAGGTTCTGACCAAGGCTCACGAAGCCTTCGCGGTCAACATCGAGAAGACCTTGAATCGTGGAAACGCTCAATTTCATGTTGAACTCTCAACTGCTGTGGGTTTGCTTTCGGCAGGAGTACAGGATCTCGGGGACATGTTCGAGAGGGTAGCGGCGAATAGGTAAACGGAAGATGCTCGGACTCAAGACCTCATCCAATAGAGCGAACAAGGACGAAGCAGAAAAGCCATTTTGGATCTCATTTTCCGATCTGATGACGGCTCTTATGGTCTTGTTCCTGGTAGCGATGGCTGTAGCTCTGCTGGCAGTCACGGCGCCGGCGGTAAAAGGAAACAACGACCAAAAAGAACGCATGGCCGCAATTCAATCCTGCCTCACCGATCTCCAAGCGGTGACCCGGGCGTATCCCGGGGTGGTGCTAAGACAGCAGTCGATTGACTTCGGCATCCTCGCCAACTTCCAAAATAACAGCAGCGCCCTGACCCAAACTCAGCAAGAGTTCCTGCGGCAGTTTGTTCCTCGGGTGCTCACAATTTCCAGGCAATCGGTCTGTCAAGCCTGGCTCAAGAGAGTGGTGGTCGAAGGCTTCGCAAGTCAAGGTGGGACCTACCTATATAACATGAACCTGAGCACCCAGCGATCGGAACGGGTCTTGTGTGCTTTGTTGGATACTGACGTAAGCGATCCTATGAGTGAAGAGGATCGCCGGATGATTCAGGGCTTCTTCTCTGTCGGAGGTTACTCGACCAGCACGATAAGAAAGACCCCTGAAGAAAGCCGCCGCATCGAGCTAACACTAGAGTTCTACGCTTTGCGGGAACCGGAAGAGATACCGCCATCCCCAACGGACTTGGATGAGTACGCGAGTTGTCCGATAGGTCCAAGATGAATCGCTATCTCAGCGACCTGAGCGTAAGCCTGGTTCAGGCTACCGGCCGTTCGTTCGGCATCAGCGCGAGCGAATACTGGGGTAATCCAAAGCCGCTGTCCAAGGTGCTGGCGCTGGTAAGCGGCCGTTTTGAAAGTCCGCTGGTAAGCGTCAATCGGCGATCGGTCTCGCAGGCAGTGCTGAGATACCGGAATTCCCGGGAGCTGACAGACTATCTGGATATCAAATACGTTTGCATCGGAGCCTCGGAGGAGTTTTCCGGATGGTGCCTTTTGGAAGATGCCGGCCTTCTGGACAAACTTCTGAAGCTTGCTCAGGCAGTCCCGGATCGATGGCGCCTAAAGTATTTCTCCTGCCTCCTTCGCAGCTACTGGTCCTTTCCACGAGATGACGAAGAAACGACTCCTGCATCGAAGATCGGATGGGCCAAGCTTCGCGGCTGGCTCGATGGGCAACGGATCTATCTCGGCGGGTCGATCCAAACCAAACCGCTCTGGTTTCAAACCCTTAATAATCATGCGAATTTACTCGCCGACCGGCCTTGCAAACGTTATGGGCAAGAGCTGCTGACCGGTGTCAGTGCCAGCCTCAATGAAGCTCTGGAGAATCTTGGGGTTCCCTCCGATTCGTGGCTGCGGAACGAAGCCATCGATGCGCAGATGCAGGCAGGCGCTGATCTCAAGGATGTAGGCTTTCAATCCTGCTTATCGCGCCTGGTTGACGTTGCCACCGGTAAGACGGAGTTCAGGTTATCCAGGAGCATTGCCACCCGCTGCCTGGCGCGGCTGGTTTCCCGATATGCAGCCTGCGGCAGCAGGCCTGAACACATGGCCCTGCGCGATGCGGCCATTGCGTTGATCGGAAACCCGTGGTTGCACCGTACGGCTTGGGATTCGTACGTTCTCGACCAAAACGGCCAGCCTGATGATGACGCCAGGGAGATGGTGAATGGTTGGCTCAAGGTACGCCTCATTAAAGACTTCTTCGACTTGCTGAGCGAGGATCGGTCGGCGGACAGTCGCCGCCTCAACTACTGGCTGGGTTTTGAGCCAATGATCGAGGACATGTGGTTCGCGTTGGGTGCCGATGCGATGAGTGACAGGAGAAAAGACTATGCCGAGTTTCGTCAACGGGCGAATGGCCGTCTTCTCGATTTGGTTGGCGCTACCCCAACGATCAATAATGCCTTCCTTATGCACATTGGCGAATATGTGGTTATCGAGTTTGGGATCACGGGAAACGCATGCTTTGCCTATAGGTACAATGACCTTCCCGCACGCATCAAGCGGCGTCTCAATAGCGGGACCACCCAGGCTCTGATCGATATTGCGGAGTTGAAAGAGGCAGGCTATGAAGTTCGGCTCCTTCACCAGGGGAGCTGGGAGCCCAAGTTCGACGCAGCCATATGTCCTCTTCTGGGGTTCATGCCCTCCGGGGGCGGCGACCCACGCTCGTCGCGCGGGGCCGTGCCGGCCAAGAGCGTTCAAGACGTGCGCACCAGTGCTCCCGTCTACCCTTGGCGGACATCCTTCAGTCGTCTGGACTTTGAAAGATTCATCTCCAGGTTTGGCTTGGCGGTCGATGATCGGGTCCACAAGGGCGGTTGTCTCTGGGTGCGAACAGATGCCGCCAACGCGCAAGTGTGCGAATCGCTGAAGAACTGGGGATTTAGCTATAGGGACGGCAAGGGGTGGTGGAGGGAGTAGCAAAAATGGGCCACCGAAATTTCTTTTCGCGTGCAGAACGCGAGGCCAACATGCACAAGCTAGCCGGGCCTGACAGGCTGGTACGTTCCTACAAGTCCACCGGCGTGTCATTTACAGCAGAATCCAGACGCGAGGATTGGTTTCCTGTTCCTTTTGACTTGGGCGAGACGTTCGATCTCGCATCGTTTCTATCGCAATTGGAAGAACAAGGATTCGCTGATTTCAACTCTGGTGAGCTGTTCGTAAGCTGGCGGCGGGTTTATCAAATTAAGAGCTCCCGGGATTATGGCACGAGCTATCCGCTATTGATGCTTCCCCACACCAGCCCTCTTCGGCCTTGCCTGGCGAGTCATGGTTCCTTCTCCGATGCGGACTTCTCTATTTTTATCTCAGGCTGGGTCGCATCCGATGGCGCACCGGTCAGGGAGAATCCTCGGATCACCGGGGGCATCATCGCAACCGATCAGCAGGTGGCTCTTCTTGATTACGAGGTGTGGAAGACCCTTACCGCCGTGGCAGCCTTCCATGAACGGAAGATGCAGGATCGCACCGCGGAATCGAACAGGATGTGCTGGGCGGACATTCGTCGGCATGCCAAGGCGGCCAAAGCTCAGCTTTCTCATTTTCTTGAGTCGACGGTGGTCGTCGCCCCTGACAAGTTGACAGTGGAGTTGCGCAAGAGCGAGATCGCAGGCGGCAAAGTCATCGAGGTCCTGCCAAACTTTCCCGGTCAACCGCCGGGTTGGCTACAGACGTTTGACCGATTTGGTCAAGTCAGAGATCGCTATGAGGTTGCCCACGGTGAGGGACTGACGCACGTCGTCATTACTCCCGAGGTGCAAACCGTTTTGAAAGAGGTAAAGCGGATGCCTGCCCGACGCGTAGCGGGCGAGCGTGCCGAAGCCTTTATTAGAAATCCCTTTGCCACCCTGGGTCCGGATGCGGACAAGGTCATTGATGCAGCGCAATTCGAGGAGGCAAGAGCAAAGGCCGGCATATCGTTTGTCCGGTTTACTGCGCGGGTGGAGCATGATCGCCTTAACTCGAAAGTGAGTGTCAGCCTGGTCGTGGAGGAGGGGGACGAGGGCTCCTCCGCGGTGCTGCCTTTTGCAGACCCCGACGAGTTAGAGAAATTCTTAGCCAAGGTTGAAGGCCGGATGGGCCGGGAGGCTCAATGCTGTCCCTGGCAGGGGTATGAACTGGAAATCCTGGGGGATACGTCCGATCAAGTAGCGATTTTACGGGAGGCCCTCCATGAGTGGCGTGTCCAGGGGAGATACAGAGCTTCAGAGATCTTCGACTTGTCTCTCTACTCGGAACGGGTTGAGGGATTCGGGCAGGAGAAGCCATATTTCTCGCCCTTCATCGCACGCCAAAGAGAGGGGGACAGTTGGTTTCCGGACAATGTTATCTTCGGCCTGCAATACACGCCGGAAGGGTCTGAAAAGCCCATCGCAATGTCGCTGTCCGAGGAGGCTTTCCAGCAATTTAAGCAGGCGCTACAAAGGGCCAAGGATGAGCACCGAACTGAGTTTGTGCTAGCAGGCTTCCCGCAGCCGGTTACGGTGTCACAAGCCGAAGCCATGCTGACTATCTTCAAGGAAGCCCAGCGGGACGTTGCGGCTCATAAATTCAATCCGGAGAAGGAATCGGTCCGCCTTGCGCCGAAGCGGAATGGTCTGGTCGTAAAGTCAAACGTCGCTAAAGTGGACTATGCGGAGCTTCGTGGTTCTCTTTCACTTCCACCGAGAACCAAACCTCTTCTTCCCACGGCACTGCGCAGAGATGTTTCCCTTAAAGACCATCAACTGAAGGGGGTTGCATGGCTTCAACATCTATGGGGTCTCTCGCCAGGCGCTTGTAGAGGAGCCCTGCTGGCTGACGATATGGGCCTGGGAAAGACAATCCAATTGCTCACGTTTATCGCTTACTGCCTTGAACGTGACCCGGGCATCGACCCTTTTCTGATTGTGGCGCCGGTGTCATTGTTGGAGAACTGGAAGGAAGAGATTGACAAGTTCTTCGAGCCCGGGACGCTTCCAGTGCTCACTCTCTATGGTTCCGCTTTACGCGAGAAGCGATTGCCTCGTAAAGCCATCGAAGATGAGCTGGTCCATGCTGGTATTGCCCGATTGCTGGTCCGCGATTGGCTAGGGAGCGCGAAAGTAGTACTTACCACTTATGAGACGTTGAGAGACCTCGAGTTTTCACTTGCCAGGCAGAAGTGGTCGGTTATGGTTTGCGATGAGGCACAGAAGATCAAGACGCCCAATGCGATGGTGTCTCGATCGGCAAAAAAGCAAAATGCTCGATTCAAGATCGCTTCCACAGGTACACCCGTGGAAAATACCTTAACCGACCTCTGGTGTCTCTTCGATTACATCCAACCCGGTTTGCTCGGTTCCTTAAAGGATTTCGGGGACCGGTACAGAAGGCCGATTGAGGCAGAGACGGAAGCGGAGAAAGCCCGCGTGGGGGAGCTGAGAGCGCTGATTGAACCGCAAAAACTTAGAAGAACCAAAGCCGAGGTGGCAAAAGATCTGCCGTTCAAGATCGTAGACGCCGGTTGCCGCGCCCTCCCTATTTCTGAGCGGCAGCGAGCCGACTACGGAAGAGCGGTGGCCCAGTTTAAGAATGGTGCCCGCCCTCCAACCGCCTTGAAGAATCACCTGGGACTTCTTCACTACCTGCGGACGGTGTGCTCCGATCCAAGACCACCGGGACCCTGTTCATTGAATCTGCAACCCCTGGCCGAGTTGGAACAATACTCACCAAAGATGAGGTGGATGCTCACCCAACTGGCTCGAATCAAGCGAAGAGACGATAAGGCAATCGTTTTTTGCGAGTTCAAAGAGCTGCAACGCACGATTCAGCGTGCCATCGCGGAGCGCCTCGGGTTTGTCGCGGAGATCATTAACGGTGACACATCCGCAGCCACGGAAACAAATAACCGCCAAAAGAGACTTAGGGGCTTCCAACAAACAGCTGGTTTCGGGGTCATCATCCTTTCCCCGCTGGCGGTTGGCTTTGGTGTGAATATTCAAGCTGCGAACCACGTGATTCACTTTACTCGGACCTGGAATCCAGCACGAGAGGACCAAGCTACAGACCGCGCGTACCGGATTGGCCAAACTAAGGACGTTTTTGTCTACTATCCCGTCGTGGTGGCACAAGACTTTGTCACGTTTGATGAAAAGCTTGACCAACTGCTTGAGATCAAGCGAAAGCTCTCGCAAGACATGCTGAACGGTTGCGGTGATGTAGGGCCCTCCGATTTTTCTGACCTTCAGGATGTGGGAGGTTCAACCGTTTTCGACACTCTCCCCGAAAGCCGGGGCCTTGAGGCTGTTTCTGGTCGCTGACATCAGGGACATCGATCGCCTCCGATCAGTTGCAGCTGCTGCAATGTGCATGGCCGGCTATTCGTCGTGGAGCAGCTGGGCCGGCTGGACAGAGAGGGCTCGGTGGGCAGGGAACGCCGCTGAGATCAATCGGTACTTGCCATGGAGAGTACTTGCTCCGCCGCGCGCAAGTCCAGAGGCAGCGGTTGGCGAATCCATTGTGCGATTCGGTCCGGTGAGGATACTGCGCGAGCTCGTGCTGGCTACTCCTAACACAACTATCTGCCGAGCCTCAGGTCGCGCAGGATCGGCACATCGGCCCTTTGTGATCTGATCCGCGACTACGCTGTAGCCATCTTCAACTTGTATACACGGTGCCCGTTTTCCCAAACCAACCTACGGAAGAGCTCCGGAGTTGTATTGGCCTTCAGCACGGTGAGCGTCTCGCGGGCCACACACTTGCCCGCAAGTCTCGCTGCGCCTGGATTGCCTCCCTGCGAGATTCCTGCCCCGTGTCCGTCCTTGCAGGAACAATCGCTGCCAAAGAGCAACTTGTCTTTGTGCCGCTTAAGAAAATCGGCGGTGAACGAAGGATCGCGTGTGAGCGCGTTGTTGCCGGAGTTCGCCGAAAGATCAGCGAATAGATTTGGATAATCGGAGAGCCACTTGTCCGTGATCCCTCCGCGCACGATGGGTGTTCTGGGGTAGTCCTTGTCGGTGGCATAATCCGCGCTGATGTTGGCCCAAAATGCATCGCAATGTCCGACAAAGGTAGTCTTTGGAAACTCTTTCAGGATTGTGTCGAAGCGCTTGAAGCCGGTGTTGAATACACCTTCGGTTGCGGTGTGCGGCACTTCCTGAAAGTGAATGGTCACGGGCACATCGAGCTCCGCCGCTGCCGCGTACAGCCGCCGCATCTCCGGCCCATCGGCTTCCACGTGATATTTCACCTCGCCGAACCCATGCGCTCCGGACTTTACCGCCTCGGTCAGCAGCTTTACCGCATCGGGTGCCGAGACGCCGGTGCTCACGGAGTAACCGGCAAAGCGCGTTGGCTCCTGCGCCATGAAGCGTTTCATATCGTCGGCTGCGGTAAGCCGCGCCAACAGATATGCCGCCTGACAACCCGATCCGTTCAGGTGAGCAAGGTTCGCCTCCAACGTCGGCCGTGGATGAAAGTGACAGTCGATCACAGGAGTGCCCCACAGGTTCGCTGTCTCCGGTGGCAGCTGAGCCTTGACATGCGTCCCGCTGCGACCGCTATCATTGATGTAAGAAATGTTCTCCTATTGATTCCCATTGAGGCGCTCCTTTGCCTGGTCGACTCACGAGAGAGTATATGCCACAAGAATACGAGCAGCTATCCATGACGGCGTTGGTAATGAGCGCGATTGCGTCGATCTCGACTTAAGACGAACGCGTGAGCGAATCATTTTCTAGCTACTTGTCGTTCGCCTGAATCCGATCCATGAGGCCGCCGCCGAGTTCGCGGGCTTGAGCGCTGCTCGGCAGCCGGATCGGTTGCCGGTCAAGAGGACTGCAGATCCCTCCGCTTCGGTCGGGATGACAAAGGGTGGGTGGCGCTTCCGTACGGATCAGATGCTAGTCAAGAGAATCGCAGATCCCTTGTATCTAGGAATAAGCGACGTTTTCTGATGAGAATGTTGTTAGGAGAGGGCCGAAGGCCTCGGTCCTCTCTGGCGGTGGACGCCGCCCGTCGTCCCTCTGGCTAACAACCGTAGTGGAGCTTAGGGGCCGCCGCCGCTGTGTCACACTCGGAGGTAGGTATCGATCTAAACGCCTGCAACCAACGTCCCGCGATAGACCGCACCATTGAGTCGATGCTGCCGCACTTCGCGATAGGAGGGGCTGTCGTACCACGCCTTCGCCGCCTCCATGCTGGGAAACTCGGCGATCACTGTACCTTCGGTTGGTGGGCCTTCCAGATCTTCATACGATCCGTAGGCCGCAAGCACCTTTACCTCATGACCGATGAAGGTGGCCCGAATTCTGTCCCAGTAGATTGCCAGCTCCTTCGCGTCGAGCGTTCGCTCGCGCGTGAAAATCAAGTAAGCACTCATTGCAGAAGTATCCCGTTCCGTAAGTACCGATGCAAGCTATTAGACGGTCGGCATGGTGCCGCCATCCAGACATAATCGACGCCGCTGAGGTCCTCCGNNGGGTGGATCCGGGGTCAATTGCGGGTCACCAGCATCCTTAACTCGATTTCCGGATGTCCGCAATCTCTCCCCCTTGGATCTTCGGGCTATAAAATGGTTCTAGCGGAGGTATCATACTCTCCCGTCCGCCTGCCGTTCACCCATCGCACGATCATTATGATTTGACGGGGGTTAGCAAATTCAGAATGACTTATCTACAGGAATAAACCTTATCCCCTCGTGTGATCCGTAATGGAATTAGCGTCGTCTTAGTCACTCCGTAAACACCAGAAGTGAACATGCTCTAGTAGCCCGAGCCAGTTGTTCCACTCAGTACTGAACCCAGCGAGCGCCGGCACTCAATTCGCGTGGCCGGTTTGCGCGGCAGCCAACACCAGCTTGCGCATGGAGTAGAGCACCGTAAATCGCACCAGCGCGGATGGCTGTGCCGCCGCGTCCAGAATGCTCATCTGCTGCGCTTGCCATCCCGCGGGAGGCACAGTGTGGCTTTCCAAATAGGCCAGGGAGGACAGCCCGACACCGGCCAACTCGCCCAGTTGCTCGGCGCGCACGGCGGCATCGCTGAGTCTCGGGGTCTGCTGCACTTCCTCAAGCAGGCGCGTCTCCGCCGACTGCCAGGAGAGGAATCGCTGACGCAGCCGGTGAAACGCTGCTTCCGAAGATGGCATGGGGTCCTCCGGCACATCGCCGCTCAGGTCGAGGCCCAGCTTTGGATCGGATGGGGCCGGGACTCTCGTGTCGCCTGCTATCGCATCGACTTCTCCGGCGACCTGCTGGCGTGACCGCGGATCCGGGACCACGGCATCCACAAGCCGATCGAGCGCGGTCCAACCGTTGGTGTGCTGCAATTTCGAGCGCTCATGGAAATCGACCGGCTCCAGTACGGAGGCCAGAACATCCAGTGCCTGAGGGTCACGCTCGAGCAGGAGATTGCGCCGGACGGTCTCGGGACCGCTGATGTGCCGCAGCCCTACATCCTCAAGCTTGAGCGAGTTGATGCGCAGACGGCGATACATATCCGAAACATCACGGTCGCCCCGCGGGGACCAAAAACGCTCCGCAACGGCCATGGTGCGCGGCCACACCCGCGAATCCATTGTTTCCGTATTCAGCTGCTCGGCCCACATGCAGACCTCGCCGCCCAGGATCAGCTTCTGCAGGTCAGCCGTCAGGGTAGTGTCTGCGGGGATGGGATCCGCGAGAAACATCTGCGCGGAGTTCTTCTGCCCGTCGAGATAATAGGGCGCGGAGAGGATGCCCTGATAGCCCTGTCGAGCGCCTTCGGAGAGCGATGCCTCTCCCCGCCAGCTCTGGATCAGAATCGTCTTGGGCAAAGCGGGATCGAGAATCTCATCCCACCCGATCATCTTCTTGTTGTGCTTTTTGAGAATATCTTCCAATTGCTGGTTGAACCAGGCCTGTAGTTGGGCCGGCTTAGTGTAGCCCTTCTTCTTCATGAAGGCAGCGATCTGCGGATCGGCAAGCCAGGCTTCTCCCCGCACCTCGTCGCCGCCGACGTGGAAGTAGGCGTCCGGGAAGATGCGGCCCATCTCTTCCACCAGGGTGTTGATGAACTTGTAGGTGCTTTTGCGGGTAGGATCGAGGACTGCGGTGGTCATTCCGTAGACGACCGGCAGCGTGGCGATAGGCGCCGGCGGGTTCAGTTGGGGATAAGCCATGATCCAGCTGGAGCCATGGCCGGGCATGTCGAATTCCGGCACCACACGGATGCCGCGTGCCCGCGCATAGGCGACCACCTCGCGCAACTGATCCTGGGTATAGAACTCGCCTTCTGACGCGACGCCGGTCAGCCGGGGAAATTTTTTGCTTTCGGCGCGGAAGCTCTGATCGTCGCTGAGATGCCAGTGAAAGACATTGAGCTTGGCGGCGGCCATGCCATCGAGCGTGCGTTCGACCGCGGCTACCGGTTCAAAATGACGGCTCACATCGAGCATGAAGCCGCGCCAGCGGAAACGCGGCACATCGCTGATGGTCACGGCCGGGAACACGCAGGCGCCCTGCTCCATGGTGGCGAGCTGCAAGAGGGTCTCGAGCCCGTGCATGGCGCCCAGGCCGGTGGCCGCGGTCAGCGTGGCTCCCTGGCCCGTAACGCTCAGTTGGTAGCTTTCGTCTTCGTCGATCGTCTGCACCGGCTCGCCCGGCCCGGCGACGTTGATGAGCAGCGAGGGGTTCGTGGGAGCTGGATGATCGATGGTGGAGCGCAGTACTTCTCCGCCGCAGGTGCGGCCGAGCCGGATCAGGGCCCTTCTGACAGCCGCTTCGAGCCGCGCATCGTGCGTCTGCCCATAGTTGTAGGTGAATGTGGAAGGGCCTCCCCCGGCAGGAGTGACCGTAAACGCCCCTCCGCCGCGTGTGATCGAGCTGGGCAGCGGCATGAGCGCCAGCGGGGCCTGGGGCGAGGATGGTGCTTGCGCGGCTCCAGGGACGGCGGCCATCATGACGGCGAGCGTGCCGGCAAGCAAGACCACTGTGGAAGACGCGCGTCCGGGGATGTTTCTCTTCATTCCTTCACTCTCCTACACCGGTCATTTGGCCCCTGGTTCTTTCGTGCGGTGCACAGCTACGCAAAAACGCATGAGTCAAAAGGACAGCCTACATGAAAGACCGCGATCAGGAGCGAGCTCGGTCGCGGGTGAGATCGAATGAAACGGAGCCTATCCAACCTAGGGCACGATTGATGGAACGGTCGTGAGGCCATTAGAGGCGCCGGTAGACCTATACTGCTTGTCATCAGGCCCAGTCCTTACTATCCAGTTGGGCCGATCCAAGAAATATACCGTTGATGGGATATACCTCTGGGAGTATATAAAACATGGCATGGGTGGTTCTCATCGGCGGAGAATTCGAGCCCGAGTTTCTGCCGCTCCCGAAAGACGTGCAGGACGAGACACTGGCCATGACGCTCCTCCTGCAACGTTTTGGCCCCATCTGGGACGTCCGCACGTCGACACGCTTAAGGATTCGCGTTATGCGAACATGAAGGAAATTCGGTTTGACGCGGCCGGCGGCGTCTGGCGGGTGGCTTTCGCCTTCGACCCTAAACGCCGGGCGATCCTGCTGGTTGCGGGCGACAAGTCGGGCGGGAGCCAAAAGAGGTTCTAGAGCATTTTCACTTCTAAGCGGCACAGGCGAGTGAAGCGAAGTGCGGCTTTTCTTGATGAAAAGCCGCGCCGGGAGTGGTTCCTCCGCATGCACCGGAAGTGAAAATGCTCTATCGCGAGCTGATCCGCAAGGCTGACCAGCGGTTCGATGCGCATCAGGAGAAAGAGGAAATAGATCATGGTCCGGAACGTGAATGAGATCATCAAGACCCTGCCCGCAAGCCGCCGCCGCAAGATCGAAAAGCGCGCCAGCGCGCTGATCGCGGAAGAAATGACTCTACAGGAGCTGCGCCGAGCCCGCGCGATGACGCAGGTCCGCATGGCGAAGAGTCTCGGAGTCGCGCAGAAGCAAATCTCCGAAATCGAGAAACGCACCGACATGCATATATCGACGCTTCGGCGTTCCATCGAAGCCATGGGAGGAAAGCTGTCGTTGGTGGCGGAGTTTCCCGATCGCGAGCCGGTCATGCTGGCGGGCATTACGTCGCTCGATGCCTGAGCCTTCAGTGCTTTCCCCGGCCAGCATCGGAAAATACTTTTTGCACCCAAGCGCGACCGCGCGCAGCCCGCGCCAAGCTGAGCGGTTGGATCTACCGCAATAGGTATGCAGTCGCCCTACGTTCCACGGCCGAACCTTATCAGGAATACGTTCCGTCTGTCCCGCTTTTCCTACAGACGTAACACACCTATGACAGCTACGTATGAACCGTTGCGCCATCGCAACTAATTCACCGCTTCCCGATTTGGAATAGTCTCTCCCATTTTAACTCCGTAGCTACGTTAGTTATGCGCGCAAAACCGCTCATTACGCGAAAGAACGCTAACGTAGGTAATGGCTATCTTTTATACGGAGATAAAGCTAAATGCGACCTCGCTTGTCTGAAGATCACTTTCTTGCGGTCCAACTTCGACAGCTCCACAGTCTGCCGAGGTTCTTCTTGGCTATGGCAGGCTGCTACCTAGGCCTTACCCCTGGCGTGATCGCTGATGCGCAGTCACCGACGGTCAATGGCCACACTACGAACACTCAACGATCAAGTATACGAGCTTCTGCAGTCTCTCCGTCCCCGATTCCGCCAGGTTCTAGCTTTATACCGCCTTCGCCTAATGCGTGCCAATCCAGCTACGACCAGTTCTATATCGCGGAGCCGGGGGTTTATGCTTACTGGGCTCTGTGTGAAGCGGGAAGCAACCCCAATATCTTCGACTATGCGGGCCGCTTTGACCTGACCCCCGCAAGCAACGCGTGGAGTTCTGGGCCCGGAACGATTCAGGGTGGGGTCCCAGGGCCCGTCCCGGATGGAGAAACTGCAGACCAAGTCACCACCGCCTCTTCTTTCATAGCGAGTCAAGATATTCCTATGAATACCAATCAAGGCACGTTGGCTCTATGGGCGAATTCAGACACCACCGATTTCCCCACAAATATGATCTATTTCGAGCCCGCCATCGAGCACGCTAAATCGCATGTTTCCGTCGAGACATTCACTCCGTCGAATAGTGAATGCTTCACGGGGATGTTTGGCAACTCTTCCGGTTCGTCTTTTATTACACCGGCGGCGTGTGGCTACACCCCCAACACCTGGCATCGCGTGGTGTTTACCTGGTCCGGTGGAACCATGAATTTATATATTGACGGTACCGGTGTCTCTACCTCGGCATATTCCGGGTTGCTGGACAGTACGGTCTTTGTCTACAGGCTGTTCCCAGAGAGCGGCGACACTGGCAAACAAATGACTTTGGCAAAGGCCTCGATCTCAAACCAGGCCTGGAGCGCTGCCCAGGTCGCTGCGGATTACAATCCTTCGTTCATCGTGCCCCCCACGGGCGGCGTGTATATCACATCGCAACCGTTGGGGCTGATTCATCGGGATGTCCTTGGTTATGCAGACGCTAATGCCGATCTGTCAACTGCACCGCTTGTTAGCGCGCTAACATCGGGCCTGTCATCGATGGGGGCCACGGCGGTCCGTTATGCTAATGGCTCCAGCGGGGCTTCTGCCGATCTAGAAAACTGGGAGGGAGGCCCGTCTTGTACGGCAAAGCGCGGCTCCACAACTCCCCCCCCAAATTTGTCCACTCAAAACACGCTGGACAACTATGTTAGTCAGGTTTCTCGACCACTAGGGGCATCGTTAGGGTACACAGTCAACTATGGCACGAATCCGCCGAGTTGCAACGCCGGAGGAGACCCCGCCGCAAATGGGGCCAATCTGGTTGCGTATGCGAATGTTCAAAGGCGTTATGGGATCAAATACTGGGAGATAGGCAACGAACTATTCGGCGGCGGCGTATTCGAGACGGATTTTCATCCTAGGCTGGGGGTGGGTGCAAACTACGCTGCTTACGAGGCGGGCTTCTACACTCGCATGAAGAGACAGGACGGCACTATTCTTATCGGCATACCGGTGGCCGACGGCGTTTATTCCTGGCTCGCTAATTGGACGCTTCCCGCAATGCAAGCGGCAAAATATGATGCTGTGGTCTATCACAATTATCCAATGACGGACCCGATTACAGATGGAAAGACGTTGTATCCGGAACGAGTAAGCTCGAATATCGGGCGCACACGAGGCAGCCTGCTCGCCCTCCAGACTGCACTCCTTAATGTCAACAAGAGCCCGGAAGCGATTTGGATTACTGAGTGGAACGGTGATGTGAACGGCAACCTCTGGTCCCGTCAAACCATGGGAGCGGTGATGCCGATGTTTGGAACAATGCTACTTGCCGAATATATGCAAGCCGGTGTGCAATATGCTACTTGGTATGCTCAAGGACAGAGTGATGCCTGCTTACAATATAACTACGACTGGACAGGTGAAAACACGTATAACTGGTGGGATTGCGGGGGTGTTTTCCTCACGTATACCGGTCCTTATCCTGCCGAAACACTGGTGGGCCTGAAGGCTGGCGACATCACTCCTGTGGCGCGGTCCTTTCAAATATTGTCGGAAAGCGGCTTTGTCACTGAAGGGGAGCATATGCTGCGTGTCGTCACTGATCTTCAGAACGCCCCATGGCTCGCCGCCTATGCAGCGACTCATGGCTCATCCTATGAGATTATTCTCATCAATCGGGATCGGGATAATGCGCACACGGTACCGATTCAGATCGCCGAACAAACAGCAGGACAGGTAGTCCAGCAGTGGACCTACGGACGCGCTCAGTACGA
>PLZN01000485.1 GCA_003152195.1 Acidobacteriaceae bacterium | reverse complement strand
TGCGGCTTTCCTTATAGAAAGCCGCGAAGGGCGGGGCACCCGGCACCCAGGTTAAATATTTCGGCGCCAGATCGTCGCAAACCGTATCTAAACAATGTGGCTCCCTCAGGTGCTTTTCCCGCGTACCGCATTTCACGAGGAATCAGGACCAGGCTGTAACCTGACCGCGGCAAGAAACGGTAACTTAAGGTAACTTCCGACGCTTATAGCTCTTTTGGCGCAAATTTTGATTGGCTGAATGAGACCCTGCGCGCTGGAGCATTTTCACTTCTGGTGAATACAAAGCGGCCAATCCGGCGCGTTGCCCAACCGCTTCCTTAAGAGCCGCCTTTAGGCAGAAACTGCAGCGTGTAGGCAATGGCCGGATCAAACGGCTTCTCGATCACCTTCAGGTCCAGAAGTTGTTGATACATGCTGGTCCAGCGCGCCGGGGTGAATTGGCCCAACTCGGCTCCGCTGGTGT
This sequence comes from Acidobacteriaceae bacterium, assembly GCA_003152195.1. Taxonomy (GTDB): domain Bacteria; phylum Acidobacteriota; class Terriglobia; order Terriglobales; family Acidobacteriaceae; genus PALSA-350. Next base: position 14,469 of record PLZN01000485.1, on the reverse strand, counting down.
CATCGCCGGCGATGAAGTGTTGATCTCTGAGGCCTTGATAGCTGAACTGCATCTGCGGCCCGCTCAACGCGGGGTTAAGTTTGCCGATTGCTGCATTGATGTCGTCCGGGTGAGTCAAGTAATCCCGCCAGCCGCGCAGCGACGCGCGCACGAACTTAGCCACGATCTCCGGATGCTCCTGCCGGTAGGCGCGGGAAGTAAACATCACACGGTAAGGGTTGTAACCCGTCTCACTGATGAGCATGGTGCGCACCTGTGTTCCAGCCTGGCGCGCGAAGAACGGCTCAGAGGTCACAAAGATCTGCTGGATATATCCCGGGTCCTGCATGAAGTTGGCGACGCTGAAGGTAGCCGGAATCTCCCGCACATTCTTGAGGTGGTATCGCTGGACCAGGTAGCTAAACCAAGTCGCTCCGAGCTTGATGGCGACGGCGTGGCCATCAAGATCCTGGAAGCTTTTTACCGGCGAATCCTGATGCACCATCAAGGCCTGCGGATCGCGCTGCATGGTCGCCGCTACGGCTACGATCGGCTCTCCATTGCCCACGGCTTGCAGAACCCGATCCGAGGAACCCATGGCGAACTGCGCTTCTCCCACGGAGACCTGCTGCTCCGCGTTGATGTAAGGCCCGCCGGGACGAATGGTTACATCCAGGCCCTCGTCTTTGTAGTAGCCACGAATCTGGGCATCGTAGAAGCCACCATGCTCCGGCTGCGGATACCAGTCCGTTTGCAGCGTTACCGGCGTCAGCCCGTTGGCCCCATGCTGCCGCCGGCAGCCCCCAAGCATGGCACAGATGCCCAGCATCCCCAGGCTGACCGTTATGGCTGCTAACCGGCGGTGGTATGAAGAAAATGGCAGCATCATGCATTGCAGCGTAGCATTCTCAGCTTCAACGCCGAAGGGCAATCCTTTCGCCCAGGCTGGCAGCAAATGCGAGCAGCTTGGCATCGCTGCCTCGCGGCCCAACCAGCTGCACTCCGCCACCCTTGGCCGACAGCGCGACCGCCGGCATGCCGGCCAGGCTGATCGGGCTGGTGTAGCGCAGGAGCGTCTGGCGCGTGGCTGAGTGGTCGACGCCTGCGGCCAGTGCACTCACGGGAGCACACGGCAGGATTAAAAAATCATCCTGCTCCAATAGCTGATCCATCCGTGCGCGAAACGCGGCATGGCGTTTGCGCAAATCCTCGACCTCTTTCACGGACAACGATGTGCCCCAGGCAAGCCGTTCCGCGATCGCGGGCTCGAACTGATGAAAGTCTGTGCCGCGATGAATGCCTGCGGCCTCATACGCCTGGATAGGAGCGAAAATATCCCGGGTATCCGCCCACCAATCGGGTTCGAAGGTCCGCAGAGAGGCTCCCGCCCCGCGCAGTACCTCTTGCCAGCCAGCGTACATCTCCAACACGGCTGGTTCACAGTCGTGCACGAACGACTCGCCCACGACGGCGATCTTTACCGTTTGCGGCGCCGCGACCGGTTCGAGGCCGAACAGCGCGGCTGCGAGCGCGGGCCCGTCTCGCAGATCGCGAAAAAGCCATCCCACCGTGTCGAACGAGACAGCGAGGTGAACGGCGCCCTCCCATATCTCGCTGCCGCCAAGGCCCAGGGAAGATCGATAGCCGGCCAACCCGCAAAGGGCTGCCGGAACGCGGATGGAGCCTCCGGTATCGGTGCCGATCGCGGCAATCGCGGAGCCTTCTTGCACGCTTGCGGCGCTGCCGCTGGATGAGCCCCCGGTGAGGACCTGAGGATTGTTGGGCTGAACACAATCGCCATACTCGCGGTTCTCGCCGGTGATGCCATAGGCAAGCTGATGCAGATGGGTCTTGCCCATGATCACGGCGCCGGCCCGTCGCAGTCGCGCGGCCACGGCTGAATCGGCGCGTGCAATGCCGTTCTTCTCCGCGTAGAAGCGGGAGCCGCAGGTGGTGTTATAGCCCGCGGCGTCGAAGCAATCCTTGATGGCGATCGGAACGCCGAAGAGCCCCGGCCACTGCGCCTGCTTGGGAAAGCGAGCGCTGAGAGCCTCAGCTTCCGTCATGGTGCGTTGCGGGTCCATGGCGAGATACACATTCTGGTTGGCATTGCTGTTGGCGCGCGCCAGCGCTTCCTGCGCCAGCGAAGCCGGCCCCTGCGTAGCTAAGGCTGATCGTGTTTCGGTCAAAGGAGACATACCGGCTTGTATACACCATGGCCCGCTGAATGCGCACCAAGGCCGGAGGAGTGGCACGCGGTTGCCGCGGAAATGATTTAAACTTTTGCATGAGCGTTGGACAACCTTCTGTCCGTGACACCGCCGCGGTGGATGAAACCCACATCGCGGCGCTGGTCAAATACACCGCTCTAAGTCTCAGCACTCCCCGGCCGGTGCCCTTCGGCGCCCTCATCGTCAACAGCGAAAGCGGAGAGACCCTCATGCGCGCACGGAATGCGGTGGCTCGGGAAAACGATCCCGCTGCGCATGCTGAGCTGCGCACGGTGCGCCTCGCATGCAAAAAACGCAAAAGCTACTCTCTGGCCGGCTACACTCTTTATTCCACTTGTGAGCCTTGCCCCATGTGCATGGCTAATGCTCTTTGGGCCGGACTCGATCGGGTGGTCTTCGGGGCAACCATCGAGGATGCAAATCGCCATTGCCGCCAGATCCAGATTCCAGCCGCCGAGGTTGCCCGGCGCAGCGGCATGCAATGCATCGTCACCGGCCCCGTACTGCGTGAACTCTGCAACAGCCTCTTTAACGACCCGCGGATGCTGAGGGCTTTCGCCACCTGGTCCAGCCGTAAGGAAGACCAGCCGTAAGGAATAAAAGCCAGTTGCCCGCAAAAGGAGCAGCCATACTGCATGACAACGCCGCTTGAAGTGTCTTTGGCCGCCATCTTGGCCGATCCTGCGCGGGTCTCGACAGCTCCACAAGTGATCGAGCGGCTCTCGCGCGACTTCTACTGGTACTCTCCTGTGCTGCGCAAGCGGCTCGATGGCAAGATCGCGGATGCCATCGTCTATCCGATCTCGGTTAGTGAAATTCAGGGCGTCCTTCGCTATTGCTACGCCAACGATATCCCGGTCACGGCGCGGGGTGCTGGAACCGGGAACTACGGGCAGGCTGTTCCACTCGAAGGGGGCGTGGTTCTCGATCTCTCCCGTCTCACCGAGATTGAATCCATTACCGCGGATGGCGTCGCGGTTTGCCAGCCGGGCGTGCGTCTGGGCGTGCTGGAAGCCGAAGCCCGCAACGCAGGATGGGAGCTTCGTTGTTATCCGTCCACGGTAGTGAAAGCCTCGGTGGGAGGCTTCTTGGGCGGCGGTTCCGGAGGGATCGGCTCGGTGGCGCATGGAGGCCTGCGGGACTTCTCCCAGGTGCGCGCCGTCGACGTGGTCACCATGGAGGCGGAACCTCGCATCATCCACCACGAAGGTGAAGCCATCCACGAGATCCTGCACGCGTGGGGCACCAATGGCATCATCACCCGCATCTGGCTGGCGCTGACGCCGAAGGTCGAGTGGGGACAATGCGCCGTCGCCTTCGACACCTTCCACCAGGCATTTGACTTTAGTGAGCGGGTGGCCACCTCAGAGGAGTGGACCAAGCGGCTCATCACCACCTTCGAGTGGCCTATTCCCTCCTTCTTCGGCCCAGTGCGCAATCTGGCTCCGGAGGGCAAGGCGCTGATTTTTTTCTTGATTGCGGAGCACCAACGGCAGCGCCTGGAAGCGGCCGCCCTCGAGGCTGGCGGCGCGATCACTTTCTCCGCGGCGTATAAGGGGCTACGCAGCGTGCCTTTGCTCTCCGACTACACCTGGAACCACACTACGCTCTGGGCCATCAAGGTCGATCCGCAGTTCACTTATCTGCAATGCGGCTTCGACCCGCTCGCTGCCCGCAGCCAGTTTGCCCGGCTCAGGCAACGCTTCGGCGACGAAATCCTGTTTCACATCGAGTTCATCAAGAACGCGCAGGGGGTGGTGTTTCCGGGGGCAATTCCCGTAGTCCGATTCATCACCGAGGAACGATTGAACGAAATGATCGATTACTGTCGCGAGATTGGGGTAAGCGTTGCCAATCCCCACGTCAATAATGTCGAGGGAGGAGGCCGCTATCGTAGCGACAATGTGCAGCTGATGGCTAAACTTCGTTATGACACCAAGGGGCTGTTGAATCCGGGCAAGATGGTCACCTTCGAAAGGCCAGCGGCCGGAGCATCGATTTCATGAAGAGTTGGATTCCGGATGCCCGTAACTTCGCCTATCTCACCTGGAAGCAGGTCGAGGCTCTGCCCAAGGAGTCGACGCTCCTGGTACTGCCCACGGCGGCCATCGAGCAGCATGGCCAGCATCTTCCGCTGGCCACCGACACGCTCATCAACAGCATTCTTCTCGGCGCCGCGTTGACGCGTTTGCCGCGGGAGATGCCGGTATACGCGCTCCCCGCGGTCTGTTATGGCAAGAGCAACGAGCATATCGGTTTTCCTGGAACGCTCTCCGTTTCAGCTTCCACCTTCATGGCAGTGCTGCGCGATCTGGGCGCCAGCATTGCCGCCTCCGGCTTCAAGAAGCTGGTGCTCTACAACACGCATGGGGGCAACTCCTCGTTGGCCGATGTGATGGCGCGCGACCTGCGGGCAGAGTTCGGGCTGCGCGTGTTTTCGCTCTTTGGCTCAGGGGGCGCAGCCTTCTCCGGGCTCGGCGACCAGGAGCGCGCTTATGGCTTCCATGCAGGGGAAGTCGAAACCTCATTTCTGCTCAGCGCCACACCGGAGCTGGTTCACACGAGCGAGTACACCGTGAACTACATCGCGGATATTGCAAAGCCCGAGGTGCTGCGTCCGGAGAACGCTCCCGCGACCTTTGCTTGGCTTACCCGCGACATCGCGCCCAGTGGAGTGATGGGCGATCCCAACCCCGCTACGGCGGAAAAGGGCACGCTCTGGATTGAGGAAGCCGCGAAGAAAGTCGCGGCTGCGCTAGCGGCCATGTCCGCATACCAGAACTGGCATAAGCCCTAGATGTCGAGCACAGTAGGTAGCGCCGCGAAAAATGGGTGCCCCATCCCCCCGGATTTCCTGTAAGGCTTGATGGGGTCGACGAACTTCATGCGGCTTTCCTTAAGAGAAAGCCGCACACGCAACGCTGGCTGGGGCAGTGCAGTAGGAAATCCGGGGTCCTTGAACCCGTTCTTTGGGTTCAAGGGTGGGATACAACGACGGTTTGTATTGAGATTCGTGGCTTCCCACCCTTGCCGGAAAAACGCCCTGATCTCAATTGCATGGAGCATGAGCCATGAGCGCTGAGCGTCTTCAGCCATCGAGCATGATCGACTGTGGCTCCGGGGTTCGCCTCGAACGGAGCGTCCCTTGCACTATGTCTGACGGCGTCGTACTCGTCTCCGATCACTACTATCCTCGTGCGCCCGGACCGCATCCGACCTTGCTCATGCGTCAACCTTACGGCAGGGATATTGCCTCGACCGTCGTGTACGCTCACCCCGTCTGGTTCGCCTCCCACGGCTACAACGTTGTCATCCAGGATGTGCGCGGACGCGGTGATTCGGAAGGCGAGTTCTACCCCTTTCGCAAGGAAGGACCCGATGGGGCGGAGACCATCCGCTGGCTGCGCACGCGCGGCGAGTCGGACGGCAGAGTCGGCATGTATGGCTTCTCCTACCAGGGCTTGACGCAGCTTCTCGCCGCGGCCGAGCAGCCGGAAGGGCTGCTCTGCATCGCGCCCGCCATGACCGCATGCGATCTCTATCACGGCTGGTTCTATCGCCAAGGCGCTCTGCGGTTGGCGTCGAGCCTGGGTTGGGGCCTGCAGATGTTGAAGGCGGATGCCCGCCGCCGTAAACTCCGTGCGGCGAGCGATGGCCTCGAAAGGGCGTGGGCGGATCTGCGCAGCCAGCCGCTGTTCACGCCCTATGGCGCGCACCCGCAGCTGCATCACGAGGGAATGCCCACCTACGTGCAGGACTGGCTCACTCACGACACACCAGGCCCTTACTGGTCAGACCTGGATGTGAGCGAGTCGCTGACGCGGATTGCCGTACCCGCACTGCACATAGCGGGATGGTTCGATACTTACCTGTCGGGCAGTGTGGCGGGCTTTCTTTCGCTGGCCGCGCATGCAGCCACACGGTCAGCCCGCGAACACCAATACCTGGTCGCTGGTCCCTGGGTGCACATCCCCTGGGGCGAGCTGATCGGCGAGCAGAACCTCGGCCCCGAGGCCCTGCTTGATACCGATTCACTGCTGCTGCGCTGGTTCAACCATTGGCTCAAGCATAGCGGCGAGTTTGCTCGGGAGCCGCGCATTCGCCACTTCGCGCTGGGCGCCAATCGCTGGTGTGATGCCGAGGCTTTCCCGGCAGAGCGCTTTTCCCTGTACCTGCGTAGTGAAGGCCGCGCTGATTCGCGTAAAGGAGATGGATTGCTTTCGACCTCGGCTCCCCGCTCACCCGAGCCGCGCGATATCTTTGTCTACGATCCGGAGGTCCCGGTGCACGCGCCGGGTGGCCCGGCGGCGCTGCCCGGTCCGATCAATCAGGCCCAGCTCGAAACCGGCAACAACCTGCTGGTCTACACCAGCCCGCCATTACCCGCACCGATGCACGTCCTGGGATCGCCGCAGCTCACGCTCTATTGCGTAACCTCGGCTGCTCATGCCGACTTTACCGGGAAGCTGGTGAGGCTGCGGCCCGGGGGGCAGGCGGATTTTGTCTGTATCGGCATCGCGCGTTCTTCGTACCTCTTTCGCGAGTCCGGCTACAGCGCGGATGCAATTCACTGCTGGGAGTTTTCCCTCGAGCCGACCTCCTGCGTCTTCGCCGCCGGCGATGCGATCCGGCTCGAAGTTGCCAGCAGCGCCTTCCCCCTCTACGACCGGAATCCATCCACTGCGGTGCAGCCCTGGCTTGCGGATTCGTGGAACTGGCAGCGCTCAACCCAGATGCTGCTGCATGATACCGGCCATCCATCCCGGGTTGAACTGCCCCTGGCAGGCTCGCCCGATACGGTGACGCCGATATGGTGATTTCGGGAGTTCCGCAGGTCGTCCTCTCAAACGTGAGCAAGCGCTATGGGAGCAGCCCGCCGGTGCTGCAGCAGATCGACCTATCGATCGCCAAGGGCGAATTCGTCAGCCTCATCGGCCCTTCCGGATGCGGCAAGTCCACTCTGCTCAAGCTCATCTCCGGCCTCAGCAGCGCCAGCTCCGGCAGCATCCTGGTCGACGGCATGACTCCTGTGAATGCTCGAGAGACCATCTCCTTCATCTTTCAGGACGCGACACTGCTGCCCTGGCGCACGGTCACGAACAATGTCGGGCTGGGGCTGGAGCTGGAGCACGTCAGCCGTGAAATCAGGAAACAGAAGGTGGAGTCGCTGCTCCAATTAGTTGGGTTGACGCACGTGGCGCACTCCTATCCGCGGCAGCTCTCCGGTGGGATGAAGATGCGGGTCTCGGTCGCGCGCGCGCTGGCCATCAAACCGCGCCTGCTCCTCATGGACGAGCCTTTCGGTGCGCTCGACGAGATGACCCGTGATCGGCTCAACGAGGAGTTGCTGCGCCTGCGTGAGGAACAGAATTGGACAGCCGTCTTCGTGACTCATTCCGTCGCTGAAGCTGTTTTTCTTTCCACCCGCATTGTTGTTCTGGCGCCTTCACCGGGTCGCATCGCGCAGCAGATCGCGGTCGATCTCCCCTTTCCCCGAACCAGCGTCACTCGAGAGAGCCCGGAGTTCGAATCGCTCGTGACCTCTGTTTCCCGGGCTCTTCGCGGAGTACAGAGCGCATGAAGAAGTATGTGGTCACGCTTCTCAACGCGCTTGGCGTCTTCGCCGCGCTGTTGCTGCTGTGGCAAATACTCGTGCTGCTCTTGCATCTGCCTGCCTATATGCTGCCCGCGCCTCTCGGGGTGGGCCGGGCTGTCGTCGCCCGTTTCCCTTCGCTGGTCGCGTCGCTTGCCATCACCGCGCAGGAAGCGGCCGGTGGACTGGCCGGCAGTATTGTGGCCGGACTGTTGATCGCGCTGCTCTTCGCGCAATCGCGCTGGATACGGCGCATGCTCTACCCCTACACCATCCTGCTGCAGACCGTTCCTATTGTGGCGGTTGCCCCGCTCATCCTCATGTGGGTTGGTCCCGGCACGTTGTCGGTCACGCTGGTGGCGTTCATCATCTGCCTGGCGCCGATCATTGCCAACACCACCCAGGGGCTGATCAGCGTGGAACCGAATCTCATCCATCTCTTCCTGATGCACAATGCTTCCCGGGTACAGATCCTCACCCGGCTGCGTCTTCCGCATGCCGTGCCTGCGCTCTTCGTGGGTATCCGCATTGCGGCCGGCATCTCCGTCATCGGCGCGATCACGGGAGAGCTCTTTGCCGGCTCCAGCAAAGTCGGCGAAGGCGGCCTCGGCTACTCTATCCTGTACGCCAGCGCGCAGATGGAAACGGATTACCTTTTCGCCCTGGTGGTGGCTGCGACCGTGCTAGGCTTTGTCTTCTTCTTCCTCGTCATGTTTCTGGAGTGGTATTTCCTGCACAACTGGCACGAATCGGCACGGACAATGAGTGAGGAATAGAAGCCTCACAGGGAGACGCAATTATGCTTCGTCTGGAAACTGAAACCGGCTGGTGGCTGGTGACCCATGTCGACCATGCGCAACTGGCGGGAGCCTTCGCGGCGCAATGGGGTAACGATTTGTTCCTGGCTCCGGAACCCCGCGCACGGGTGCTGCGCGGCGTTGCGACACACGACGACGGTTGGGCGGCGCGCGATCAGCACCCACAGATTACGCGGCAGGGAAAGCCCAGCGCGTATTCTGTCGAGCTGGTGGGCCAGTATTCGGCCTTTGAAGAGATAGACCTCTCCGATTATCTCGCGGTGCGGGAGCGGGCTGTTCGCCTGGTGGCCGAGGTGGATGCGTATGCCGCTCTGCTTGTTTCCAAGCACACTTACAATCTGCTGACCGCGCATGCCGACCGCACAACGATCCAGCCGGAACAACTCCCGTTGCTCGATACATTTCTCGCCCGGCAGTTGCAGTTTCAGCAGGATCTGCAGGCTCGGCTGGCGCAGGATAAGGAGCTTGCGGCGGAAGAGATCTCGCCGGCGCGGATCGAGAATCACTTTCGCCTGCTGCAGGCAACCGACAACCTGTCGCTACTGAGTTGTGTCGACTATGCGCGATCCGCGGACCTGCTGCATGCGCTGCCCTTGCGCGAGGGCGGCGCCCACCGCATTGCGGTCGAATCGCTGGGTGAGCGCCGCTTCCGGCTCACTCCCTATCCCCTTGCCGCCTCGCCCTTGGAGTTCACCTTGCCCGCGCGCCATGTGGAAGGCAAGCTCTTCACCAGCGCTAAGGAACTCCAGGAAAGGTTTCACGAAGCCGAACCGGTGCTGCTACCGGTCACGGTAACTCGCTAAGCGGTGAGTGAAAAGCTCAGGGAGATAAAAATGAATCGATCAAAGCGCTTCTTGTTGGGAGCAGGACCAAGCAAAGCCGGATGGCTAACTACGCCAACCGGCTTTTTATTTTGGGTACGTTGAGGTGCTTTAGAAGGTTAGTTGCAGCGACATCTGGATCTGCCGTGGGCTGCCGATGGCGTGGGTTACATAGCCAAGGCCGGCCGGGCAGTTGTAGAAGCCTGGGTTGGCCGCGGTCCCTTCGGAGTTGCATCCGGTGGATAGAGCGGTGGTGCCCACGGCCGGAAATTGGTTGAAGTACTGATTCTGAAAGACCTCATTGCCGGGGATGTCGAAACTGGTGGTGTTGGTCAGGTTGTACACGTCGAAGGTGTACTTGAGACTGTAGCGTTCGGTCAAGCTGGTCATTTTGACGAGGGACATATCTGCCCGCTTCTGAGATGCCTGGCGGAAGATGTTGCGCTGACCGGTGGTGAAGCTAGTCTCGACGGTATCTCCTGCTGGTACCGCGGAAGCCAGAGGGCTGGACGAGGTGACAAGGGGAACAGTGAAGCATGCGGGGTTGAGGGCCGCGGTATAGTTGACTCCGAAGGCTCCGGAGTGCCCGGTCTCAGCTTTTTTCGGCGAACAGGCGGCGTAATTCAGCGGCACGATGGGATTGGTGATGCCGTCGTAGACACTGTAGTAGAGGCTGCCAACGGCGCCGCTAAAGTCAACCACGCTGTATGGTTGTCCGCTCTGCAAAACCGTCAGCCCAACCAGCGACCAACCGTTCGTTACGCGGCCCGCGAGCGTGTATTTGCCGTAGAAATCGCGCAGACGGTAGACGTAGTTGAAGTTGAGGACATGGGTGCGGTCGAAGTCGGAGGAGGCGTAACCGTCGCGGAGGTTGAGCGGGTTATTGCCGTTGTAGAAGAGGCCAATTGCACTCTGCTCATCCAGGGCATGCGAGTAGGTATACGAGGCACCCACCTGGAGACCGTGGCTCATGCGCTTCTCCACATGGACTTGCAGGGCATTGTAGGCGGCAACGCCCGCTGCTTTATAGGTGATGGACTCGGCGGCGTAACCAACATAGGGAACGCGAAGGTCGATATTGCCGCCTTCATAGTTGAGCAGCGCTGTCGAGCCGTCCCCCAGCTGAAGGAAGCTGCCATCGGGATTCGTAGGGGTGTAGCCATAAGAGTAGTTCTGGGAATGAATCTGGGCCGAGGGTGAGGCGATGTTGGGCTGATTGAACGGGACGGGGATCACCTGATGGCGGCCCACCTTGCCAACGTAGCCGAAATCGAAGGCTAGATCGTTGCGCGGTTGCCACTGAATATCGAGGGTGTAATTAATCGAGTAGGGCAGTTTGTTTTGGCGGTCGTAGACGCCAAGGGAGATCGGCGCTGCTCCATTGATGATCCCGGTCGCGTTGGGAAGATAACTCGCGAAATCCGACGCCTTGGGGTTGGTGGGTGCGGGGCTCTGGACGTTCGTGAAAGGGAATTCCAGGGAGCCTGTAGTGCCACCGCCACACGAGGGAATGTAACCCTGGTAGTAGGTTGCGACCGGGCAGCTCTGGGCAGTGACGAAGGGAACCTGTTGATTGGCGCCGAACGGTCCTCCCGTAACCAGGCCGATAGCAAAGCCGGGTGAGAAGTAGCTAAAGAGCTCTCCGCGGTCGTAGTACATGCCCGTTCCGGCGCGGACAACGACCTTGTTGTTGAATCTCTGTGGCTCCCATGCCGCGCCGATACGCGGAGCGAAGCCCCATTGGCGCCCCGTAAGTGTGGTGTTGCTGACACCTGGAGTTCCATTTTTATTGTTGCCGGCGATGATGAAGCCGCTCTGGGTTGGTCCAAGGGTTCCGGTTGATTCACCGCTTGGTAGGGGACCGGTTGGACTGATGTAGGAGTAAAGGGAGGGATCGAAGTTGAAGAGACGTCCGTACTTCTCGGTGAGTCCGCCGTCCCAATCGTAGCGGATACCGCCGGTAATAGTGAGGTTCGGTTTCACCTGGAACTTGTCCTGCAGGAAGAGCCCAATCTGATTGGCCCTGAAGTAGCGGCTGGCGTCGCCCTGCAGAAAGGTGGTGACGTTGTAATCGTCGTTGGGCGTGACGTATCCCTGGAAGAACTGTCCAAGATCCGCGCTCGCGACGCTACCCGTACCTGGGCGGAGATCTTTCGTGTTGAGCTGGGTGAAGCTATAGCTGCCGCCGAAGCCAACGTTATGCTTGCCGTGGGCCCAGATGGCGTTACCGGAGGGCTGCAGGCGGTTCTGGAAGACGCCAGTATTCGATCCCTGTGCGCTGGCGCCCGGACCGATATTCAGCGTGTCCCCGATTCCCGGTACCTTACTGCCGCCAAGCACATGAATAATGGAAACCCCGGGGAAGTACGTCGACCCGAAGGTGTCCATGGAGGCCGTGCCGTAGGCTCCTCCAGGTATGCTCTGGGGCGTGAAGGCCTGCTCATTGGTGTTGTAAATCTTCTCCCGCAAGAAGCCCAGGGTCTCCTGTGTGCTGAGGTTGGATTTGATCAGATAGGTGTTGTTGATGGAAAAGACCTGGGATCCGGCGTCGAGGCGTTGGGTGAAGCCGGGAACGTTGGAGTAAGCGTAAGGAGCTACGGTGGGGTCGTGCTGATAGTAGTACTTAAGGGCCAGCGTGTCCTTGGTGGTGGCGTTGTAGTCGAGATTGGCCACCGCCTGGTCGCCGATGAAAGTGGCCGTTCCGGGGATGAAGGCGTTGAAGGTATGCGCGGGGTCTAGCGTGACGTTCTGGGCATTGGGGATGAGCCACTTGCCGGGTTCGCCCTTAACCGCAGGCGAATTGAACAAAGCAAGCGCGACGGGATCGATGGCGCCAGTCACCGACCCGTCGCCAAAGGAGGTGTTTGTGATGGCGGCCAGAGTTTGCGGACTGCGATCGTCGCTCAGGCCGACCGGCACGTCAAGGAAGGAATCGCCGATCTCGGCATCGCTGACATGCAGGTGTTGATAAGCAAGAAAGCCGAAAAGTTTGTCTTTGATGATGGGTCCACCCACGGCTCCGCCCAGGGTGCAGCGGTGCAGCTGCGGAACCTTATCGTTCGCAGGGACGGCTTGGTCCTGATTGAAGAAGAAGGGCGCGGCATTGAGCCAGTTGGTGGCGCGATGCAGATAGAGCGATCCGTGATAGGTGTCGGTACCGGAGGTGGTGCTGAGGTCGATGTGCGCGCCGCTGGTTGCACCCTGTTGTGCGTCATACATCGATGCGTTCACGCGGACCTCCTGGATGGTTTCAGGAGCGGGAGACGGAAGCGCATTGCCGATGGAGAGATAGACAGAGGCGCTGGACTGAATGACGCCGCCGCCGCCGTTGTTGCCCACGCCGGTGCTGTTGGACACGCGCGCTGAGGCGACCTGACTGGTGCTCTTGCCGTTGAACAGGTTGCTGGCGTCGACGCCGTTCAGCAGGAAGCTGTTGCTGGTATCGCGCTCACCGTTGGCCCAGATGGGGGCGTTGCCCAGGCCGGAGTTGACGCCGCTTCCGCCAGGCAACTCGGCGTTGACGCCGGGCGAGAGAATGGCGACCCCGGTAAAGCTGCCGGTCGGCAGCGGGATCGCCTCGATCTGCGCCCTATCGAGCACGTAACCATTGGTGGTGTCGACGGCGTTGAGCAGGGGATTGACATCGACCTCAACCGAGTCAGCCACGGCGCCCACGGCGAGTTGGGCCGGGAGCGTGATGGTGCGGTCGGCCTGTACCAGAATGCCGGGGACGCGCTCGGTCGAGAAGCCCTGCANNCGCAAACGTCACGGTATATTTGCCGATCGGGAGATCGACCAGCCCGTAGGTGCCCTGTGCATTGCTCCGCGCGGTGCGCTCCAGCTTCGTATCTTCCGACGTGGCCTTCACCTCGACCCCGGGAACGGCGCTTCCTGAAGGGTCGACCACCGTTCCTGTGATTCCACCCAGGGTTTGCTGCGCCCGCAGCGCGTGAGGCTGCAACAAGACCATTGAGAACAGTACTAGAAATGGCGAAAAGAGCCTTCTGAAATTGGGATACATCTTGGATATGCCTCGCACGAGAGAGAAGCTGGGGACCAGACTCTAAGTGGTTTTCTTTATGCGACTACAGGGTCGTTTGCAACCAGAAAGGTCACGACAGGGTGACGGCCCAAAAAGCAGCTGAATGGATTTCGAGGAGCTGTTTGAGAAAGCATAGCTGAAAGTTGATCGCGACGCCAAGCAAAATTGCGTTTGGGAGGAAGGACTCTGGATCAGGGACGAACAGCGCAGGTTGCACCAAGAAAGATGCAGGGGAGGTGTCCGGTTGCAGGGCAGCAGGGAAACGTGGGCGAAGACAATGCGCCATCCTTCAGGAAGACGGGCCCAGGTCTGGCTTTGGCGGCCTCGTGTGACCCGGCCATCGATTTCTCGCTCGAAGGCCAGCGTGATACTGGCGAAGTCCTTGCCGAAGGCAACGATATCGAGCCGTTTGATGGTCCGCGCCAGGTTGGATGGAGAACGTCCTTTGCGAAAGGCCTCGATCTCGCTGATCCCGTACAGACTCTCGGCGGGGCCAAAGCGCGCGACGTAGGGAGAGGCCCAGAACATGCGCAGCAGGGTCTCTACATCGTTGCTGATCAGGGCTTGCTCGTAGCGGGGATAGAGTTCGCGCAGTTCGGCAATGGTGCCGGGGCCGTTGATCACCATGGCGGTCAGAACATCTTCCTCGTGGGCAGCACGCATTTGGGCATTGCCGCGCTGACCGTAATCATGGGCTCGTTGACCACCTGATTCAACCGGAGTTTCATGGCCACGCTACATAGCAGGTAGGCATGTATGGGCGCAAATGACCACTTCGCAACCAGCAGCTCCACCATACGCAGAGTGGCGGAGCGGGCGGCCTGCACCGCGTCTGCATCGGACTCAACCACGACCCAGGAATCGGACGGCGCGTCTGGAGTCCGCGATTCCGCGGACTCCAGCAGCGGCCCTGAGAGCGGTTGCTGCTGGTGCACGCGGAAGCGGAGGGTCACCTCCGCTGGGCACTCGATGCCATTGATGCAGA
>PLZN01000471.1:191-29677 GCA_003152195.1 Acidobacteriaceae bacterium | reverse complement strand
CCTTCTCGCCGGTACTTATTTCGGCTCGTCATGGCCGGCCATTAGCCATCACGCGGATAGTAATTGCTTCGCCTTGCTGTCCGTCGCGTGCATGACCTTCTGGCAGGGTAGACCCAAGCACGGTCTATTGTTTGCTGCCGGTGCGTTGGCGGGAGCCACCACGTGCTTCCTTCAGCCCAAGGGCATCCTGTTGTTGGTTTCCATATGGCTGTGGCTCTGGATGCAGCGCAAACGGGGGGCAACCTCCCTGTCATCGCTATGGGCAGTGACTGGAGGCTACATAAGCGTGGTTGGGTTCATGCTGGTTTATTTCTGGAGCCGGCACGCCCTTGGGGACCTGTTCTATGCCAACGTGGTGTGGCCGTCAGGGCACTACAGCGCAGTGAATGTTGTCCCTTATGCGCAAGGCATCATCCACTACGACTGGGATCATTTCGTACTCGCAAAGAGTGGCTTTCACTGGACAATCGTCACCGCGGCAGTCCTGATCACGCCCTTCCTCCTTGTCGCCGCTTTACCTGCCCTGTTACCGGCTCTCGCTGCTCGCTACAGAAGGAACACGGTGAGACCCGAGATTGTACTTTACTGGCTGTGCGGTTGGGCGTTGTGGCTGTCGGAGATTCACCGCAAGGATATCTGCCATCTTGTATTCGGATCGCCGCTGTTGATGATCCTGTTCATCTATTATCTCCAGCAGTACCGGGCGAAGGTTGCCGATTTAGCGTTGCAGATTCTTGCCATAAGCGCCGCCTGTCTGGCTGGCTTCAATCTTTTCCTGGCCCTGTCCGCGCGTCCCACGGCCACCCGGGTGGGCTCGGTAGCTTTGCTTAAGAGCGATCCCGTTCTTACCTTGCTGCAGAGCAAAGCAGCCCCCGGCGAAGAGATCTTTGCCTACCCATATTGCCCTATGTACTATTTCCTGTCCGCCACCACGAATCCCACGCGCTACGGCGCGCTCCTGTACGACTTCAACACTTCCTCCCAGTTCGAGGAGGTCGTCCGGGTCTTGGAACAACGCCGCGTAAGGTACGTGGTGTGGAACACGGGTTTTCAAAAAACCAGGAAAATCTTCTTTCCCGGCATGAAGAAAGTGCCCGACGACCAACTGATCGTCGAGCCGTACCTGGAATCGCACTATAANNCGTGTGCTCCGGATCGCGTTCAATAGAGCAGAGGTGAGCGCCAATGACGAGACGGATATGGGTATGCGTGCTTGGTGTCGCGTGGGCGGCGGGAATGACATGCGGAGCGCAGGCACAGTCGGCCGAAGAGAGGCAGCTGATGCAGGCGACGAATGAAGATCGCGCCCAGCAGGGTCTCGGACCGCTCAAATGGGATCCGGCCTTGGCCCGAGCTGCGCAAGCGCATGCGGACCGCATGGTGCGGGAAGGGGGCGCCTTGTCCCACCAATACGCGGGAGAAGCCGATCTGCCGGAACGTGCCGGCCGGGATGGCGCGCACTTTCACGTGGTTGCCGAAAACCTGGCGGTCGCGCCGACCCCCGCGGCGGTGGAGGCGGAGTGGATGCACTCACCGCCCCATCGCAGAAACATTCTGGATGCGCGGCTGAATGAGATCGGCGTAGGCCTGGTGCGGCAGGGCGGCAATCTATGGGCGGTCGAAGATTTCTCCGCCGCGGTGGCTGACTTAGGCTCCTCGCAGATCGAGCGCAAGATAGAGCAGTTGCTGATCGATCGCGGCATCCGCCCGGTGGGCGATGTGGCCGCCGCGCGCCAGACCTGTGCGATGGATCACGGCTCGGTGGGAGCGCTTCGCCCGAAGTTCATCATGCGCTGGGAGGGCTCAGACCTGGGCCGGCTTCCCAACGTGCTCGAGGAACGGATCTCCAGCGGGAAGTACCGCACCGCGGCAGTTGGCTCTTGTAGCTCTGGGGATGAGAGGCAGGGTTTCACCACCTACCACGTAGCCGTGATGCTCTTTTAAGGAGAGACGTTCCCGCGGATCAGCGGCTTGTAATCTAACCCGCAAAAAGAAATCCTCGTTAGTGCTTGGCAAACCCCGTCCGGCGGGGTTAGTATCGTCACGCTTCTCGAACGTCTCAAGGCTCCCCCCCCCCGACNNACACCGCTTGCGCAAAGCAAGTGCGAACCAATGCGGAGGAACAATGTCTCACAACGTGCGTCCTATCCATCATGGACAAATCCATGACCACCTCTTGCTGTCACTGATCGGACTCGTCCTGCTCTTCGGGTGCGGTGCTTCCGGCTTGGCTGCCACCTTGTGCGTCAACCCCGGCGGAAAGTTCGGCTGCAAATCCACGATTAGCGCTGCCGTCGCCGCGGCATCCGCAGGCGACACGATTCAGGTGGCCCAAGGCACATACAAGGAGCAGGTAACGATCACCAAGTCGCTTTCCCTGGTCGCACTCGATCAGATACAGCCCACCATCGACGCGACCGGCCTGTCCAATGGCATTTTCATCAACGGCATGTGGGCGGCTCCCAACGCTGGCGTAGCCAATGTGCTGATATCGGGTCTCAGGATCCACAACGCGAATTTCGAAGGTATCCTCGTCGTCAACGCTGCCGACGTCACCATTGTCGGCAATCATGTCTTCGACAACAATCGGGCGCTGGATATTGCGGGCTCCACATGCCCCGGTATTCCCGCCTTCGAGACCAACGAAGGCGAAGACTGTGGCGAGGGAGTTCACCTGATGGCTGCAGTTCACTCCTCGGTGGTTCGCAATGAAATCGACAATAACTCAGGCGGAATTCTCACCAGCGACGAAACCGGCCCCAGTCGCGACAATCTCATCAGCGGCAATACGGTCCACGACAATGCCTACGACTGCGGTATCACCATGGCTTCACACGGACCCGCCACCACGGTAATACCCTCCGCAACCGTGTCCTATGGTGTAACCCATAACACGATTGCGCATAATGTCTCCTCGCACAATGGCTTCCAGGTTCCGGGTGCGGGCGCAGGCATCGGAATCTTCGCTCCATTCCCCGGCACCACCGCGGCTGACAACGTGGTCATCGAAAACGAACTTCTCAATAACGGCCTGCCGGGTGTCACTCTGCACAACCACGCAGCCGCCCCCGCTCCGGCCCCCCCCATCAATCTCAACGGCAATGTTATTGTCGGCAACTACTTCTCCGGCAACGCGGCAGACACTCAGGACGCGGCAACCTCAGGTCCCACTGGGATCAACATCTACAGTGTGGCGCCGGTATTTGGAACCGTCATCTCACAGAACGTCTTTGACGATGAAGCCATCGACGTTGCCTTCAAGGCCCCCTCCGGCCAGATCAGCGTACACTTGAATGACTTTGACACCAAAGGAATCGGCGTCGACAATCTGGGCGCCGGCATCGTGAACGCGACGTATAACTGGTGGCATTGTCCAGCAGGCCCGGGCGCAGGCAGATGCACGACTGTGGCCGGATCGGAAGTGATCTCTTCACCCTGGCTAACCTCTCCGTTTGCAGCCGACCGGCACTAGAGCATTTTCCACTCTGTACTGGCAGTGTAGCGAAGCGCGGCTTTTCTTAAGGAAAAGCCGCGACGGGTCAGTTGACAGCGGATCATAGGGCCTCGCAGACCTGGAGGGGATGGAGTCGAATCGCGACCATGAGTGAAGTCGCTGGCACTCGAAACTAGAGTAGAGCAACGCTGAATCTATCAGCAACACCTGCCAAAGTAACCGTGAAACTGCTCTAACTAAGACCTTGCCGCTCCCAATCGTCGCAACCGCTTGGATGTCCCATTTTTCACTGTGCCCTCATTCTCCCAGCCCCCAAGATCGAGAGCGACAGACATGCATGCGTCGCGCAATTCATCGGCGTGCGTGCGATCGGCCATGGCCCGCGCCACGACCATGCCACCCACGCACAAAGCAGCGATGGCCTGTGCTTCGGTCCGGCGAGGCAGGCGACGCGGGATCAAGCTGCGCTCCAGTACGCTGACCATCGCGCTGAATACGGTCTCGAAGGCCCGCTTTGCACTTTTACCGCTGCGCGTCACGTCGGTTGGCAATGCAACCATCGGGCATGAGTTCTCTACATCCTCAAAGTGCTGGCGAGATAGATAGGCGCGGACCACTTGAGGCCCAACGTCCGTGGAGGCCAGATCTACTTCCACACCGTCCCAACAGCTCTTCCATTCGGGGTCGGTGAAGAAGCACCCTAATACTTCGGCGTATAGATCGCTCTTGCTCTGGAAATAGCTATAGAACCCACCCCGCGTTAGGCCCGCACCGGACATGATCTGATTGAGCGACACATTGTCAAAGCCGTGCCGATTGAACAGCCTCCGTGCGCTCTGAATGATCTTCCCTTTTACCTCGGCGCGATGACCGCTCGGATAAGGCATAAGTTCTCCTTGTTTCTGTGAGCCGAAGTATTGCGCGGGCAGTCCTCTCTCGTCCAGCAAAATATGATCTTGAACATAAATTAGCTGCATGTTTCTATGCATTGACGGCACTTACAACTTCCAGGAGGGCACGATGACGGAGATAAAGAATGCGGCCGCTTTGATCAATACGCCAACGCGGCGGCAGGTAGGCACCGTTATTGCTATGGTTTTAGGCTGCTTGGCCGCGGGCCCCAGAGCCGCTGCGGAACAGACCATGCAGGAGATACCGGCGACCGCAGCCAATAAGACTCGCACATCCCTACATGAGGATATCGATATAAAGGCTAGCCCTCAGCGCATCTATGAGGCGCTTCTGGATGCGAAGCAGTTCGCTGCATTCACCGGACGGCCGGCCGAGATCGGCCCGAAAGCGGGCGGAGCGTTTTCGATGTTCGGGGGATCGATCGTCGGACGTAATATCGAGCTGGTTCCCGGCCAGCGGATCGTGCAGGCGTGGCGTCCCACCCGTTGGGACCCGGGCATCTACTCGATCGTCAAGTTTGAACTCAAATCCCAGGGTTACGTAACCACCGTGGTTCTAGATCACAAAGGTTTCCCGGAAGGTGATTTCGACAGCCTGGATTCGGGATGGCACGCGCACTATTGGGAACCGCTGAAGAAATTCCTCGCTTAGAGTGTCTTTCTCTGGGAGATGCACTTGCCTCGCGTACTGCGAGAAAAGTAGGGTCTTCGGAAACTTCGCAGCAAACTAGAAGGTAAAAACAGCCTGAACAAAAACGGCGCGGTTGCCAGGTGTCGGTGATCCGAAGGGGCCGCCGGCAAGGGATTGCGTCTTGCCGAAGAGAGGAGAACCTAGAGTGCCGTTGGGCGTGCCCAGGTTCACAATGTTGAAGATGTTCATGGCCCCGCCGATCAGGGTCAGGCTGTACTTGCGGGCAACTGTGGCATCCAGCTTCGGTTGCGCTTGACCACCACTGAGCCCACGCCCATTCACGCTGCCATTCCCGTTCCCTTGCATGCCCGCTGCGCCCTTGGATCCTTCGATTTTGGGACCAATCCCAATCACTTTGCTGACGCGCATATGCATCACGAAATTCGCGGGACCTAGGCCAGCGCCATAGGGGATGATTCTCTCTCCTTTCCCCACGGGATCAGTATCCAGACATCCATAGGGGGTGGAAACCACGCCCGCTGCCCCACAGACGCCATAAGTAGGCCGGGCGTTGAACTGGTTATTCGCGGTGAGATCGTTGCCTATCACCAGGTTGTACGGTGTACCGGACTGAGCTGCCAACAGAGGCGCAAAAATGATTCCATGAGGGGCGGAGTACGTTCCTAGCAAGAAGAGACGATTTCTGATCCCGAAGCTGGCGCGGCCGTAATCAAGACCGGGATCTTGTGCGACCGAGGGAACGTAGGTGACGCCCTGCGTATCGCTCCTTGCCTCGTTGAAGGTGTATGAACCGTGCAGCGACAGATGACGAAACTGGGTGTTGGCCGTCACGATCACCTGATCCTGTTTATAGATGCCGCCGGACTGGAACTGGTAGTTATAGGCAGCGGGAAGAGGGCCTACCACGGTGTAAGTGGACGGATCGAACTCCGGAGCTGTCACATTGTTGGTGAGGTACTGATGCACGCCGCGGGTAAACAGATAAGTCGCGTTAAACATAAGCTTCTTGCCGATCTGCTGATCGACCCCGACCCCACCTTGCATGCTGAGAGCCGCGTGAAAGTGGTGATCGATATTGTAGAAGGATGGAATGGACGCTGCGGCATCCGCCACGGTGCCAGGGGGCGCCGTGGCATTCGGATCATAGAAATCGGGATTATTGATCACGTAGCTCTGCTGATTGATCCCGTTCTGGTGGATCGCCTGCACAATGTAGGGTGTCCCGGTGGAAGAGCTAAATGAGTTGGGCACGGTAAACCGGTCATAGAACCACCCATAGCCGGCCCGCAAGACCGTTTTGGGAGGAGTCTTGCCAACATGTCCAGGTGCCCAGGCCAACGAAAAGCGTGGGCCCCAGTCAGCGTGATCGTGAATACGATTCTGGGTTTCAAAGCGCAGCCCATAGCTTAGGGTGAGGTTGGGTTTCCAGCGCCAGTCGTCCTGACAAAAGAGCGCTCCGTCGAATAGAAGTGCCCGCGCCAGCGGATCCTCAACCACCGTGGCCTGATATTGCGCGGGCGTCTTTGCCAGGTATTGGTCAATGGATTCAAAGAAATAGTTGCCGTTGGATCCGGAGGTGGAATAGTTTGCATCGCGATATGCACGCAGACGCGTTCCAAAGCGAATGGTGTGCTTTCCCGCCGTCGCAGTGGAATAATTCTGCAATTCAAAAATATCCTGGTGATCGTGCGCCACGCCGGAGTTGCTTCCCCCGTTTGTAAAGGCCCCTTGAACGGAAATGGTCGGGGTAAAGTAAGAGGCGACTTGACTGTTCCGGACGCGGCGCCATTGGAAATGGGTTTCGTTGATCACCCGCGGGCTGACCACCACCGTGTCGCTGACCTGGATGGCATTTTCCTGGTTGTTTACATTGAATGCCTGCTCGGGAAGGCTGAGTTGTCCAGGGCCATTCGCCGTCGCGACCGAGCGATAGTATGAGTCGCGGACTGACAACGTGTTGCTCTTGCCCAGTTGAAAGTCTACGCGTGGATTGGCGTACAAGAGAGAGGATGGGTTCGGAAGGGCTTCATTGATGGTCGTGCCGGTATCCTCCGGGTTGATCGCATCGATAATGCTCTGGTTTTGCCGATCAAAGTGAAAGAGGCTGAAGAAGTACGAGGCGTTTTTCGTCAGAGGTCCATTGACATCCGCCTGAATGAAATACAGATAGTAGCTCGGCTGTTTTTGGACGAGCGGGTTTGCCGTGTTCCACGCCGAATCATTGCCCAAGGATGTAATGTGACCTGAAAATTTGTCCGAGCCGGGTTTGGTGAGAATCTCAATCCTCCCGTAGCCGATGCGGTCAAACTCCGCTGAAAATGGATTCTGATTGACGCGGATCTCCCGGATCGATGACTTGGGAGGAATTTGGCCTCCGGTGAAACCGTCAATGTAGATCTGGCCGCCGTTCGGCCCGGCTGCGGGCCCAGCCAGTGCCTGGAGTTCATTCTGCAACTCGTCGGGATCATCCGAGAGGGCATCGAGGTCGCTTCCCTTGATCACCAGCGCGCTCGAATTCTCATCGGGATTTACGCTCACACCGGCACTTTGATCGCTGACCGTGACGTCCTGCTGTTGCACTGCGATCGCCAGCGAGGCATTCAGTTGACGAGCCTGGCCGGCCGCGATCACCACGCTCGTTTTGGAGAAGAGCGCGAATCCCTTTGCCGCCACGGTAAGCGTGTATGACCCTGCCGGAACTGTCTTGAAGACGTAGACACCGTCATTGCCGGACTGGACGCTTAGTACGGTAGGCCCCTGTGTAAGCGTCACCGTTGCTCCGGGAACCACGGCGCCACTGGGATCCAACACCTGGCCTCGAAGGCTCCCGGCGGACTGGGCAGCTACTCTTGAAGGAAACACGAGAGGAAGAACGAGCAGGAGCAGCAGAAGCGTCTCCACCAATACGCGGCGTGTTCCAGGGAAGAAATGGATCATTGACAGCGTCCGTCCAGAAAGCGAGTTGCCGCCGGGGAGCCGATCCGGCGGCGCCCAATGCCGTCTGATACGCAGGCGGACTGGGGATGGTTCCATTGCTTGCCCTTCATTTCGACCCGCGCATAATAGTTGCGCGTGAAGGGCCAACGTAGGTTTCGGCCCAAAGCGGCGTGCCTACTTGATTTCGCGGCTTTTGTCGCAATAGATTCATCGCTTTCCTGTTCACTTCTGGACACGCCTGTCCGGCATCGAACACTTCAAGGCAAAGACGCAGGCAGCTCAACGTGCGCTCAAACTATCTCTCGGCAATAGACCCTTCGCTGCGTGTAACGCAGAGATGTCCAGTTAGTAGCGAAGCCCGAGTCTTTGGGGAAATTCCTCCTCATCCTCATCAAGGTCAATCAGATTGGTGTAATAGTGCACATTCGTTCTGTGAACCCTGCGCATCCAGAGAAAGGCCGCAACGATGATTACAATCATCCCGGCTGCGTGCCACAGATTGGCTTCTAACCAAGGTTCCAGACTTAATGTCAGCAATACCAGGGGTGGGAAGAACCCGAAGTACTGGAGCAGGATGAATGCCAGGTTTGTCGTCGGTGCTCCTGCTGCGCCGGTGAAGGGAATAGTCCTGACTTTGAGGAATAGGGCCTCCGTTAGAAGCAGGCAAAGGCCAATCGCCACCAGCCCCTGGCTCGTAGCGAACCTCCAGCCGCGTAACTGGGGAGGGCCAATCGCACTTACGAGTGCCAAGAAAGCCAGCGTGAGAACCATTCCGCACAGCACCACCCACAGCTTAGCCGCAGCAAGTTGCGTTAGCCCAGGCCTGCCCAGGATCACGCGAAAGAGCCAACCTCCCCTCCGATCCGCAGGGGAGAGGAATGCGGTCCGCAATCCGGCAATCGTCCAGAATGCCACGATCGGGACTGCTGCTCGCAAGCCATCGGGCGAAAGGGCGAAAGCGACATGACCATGCCCTAGTTTCAAGAACAACACGCACGCAGTCATGAGCGCCAGGCCGAGGCCGCCATATATCGCCAGGTACACACGATGCCGTTGCGTTCGCAGCAAAGAGTAACTGATAAAGTGATAGATCCCACGCTGTACCCCATTTCGTAGCAATGTTGCGTGGAGCAAGTGATGGATTGGCATGGCGGCCAAGTTCGGCGTACTGAGCGCTCCAGATCCTTCGACCAGGTGACGCGTCCTGCGTCGATAAGCGAGCGGATAAGAGAGGATCGCCAACGCAATTACCAGGAATGTTGCCAGGCAACCTGTTCTCGCAAGCCCCGTGAAGGCCGGCAGTGCGGAAGACCCGGCTAAAAGCCTCTCGTAAATTCCCAGAAACCAGAACGGCGGAAAGTATCGAGAGGCTGGCGAATTCATCAGCACCTTTAGGAAAGGGGATAAGACCAGAAAAAACAAGAGGATTGTCAACAGCATCATGATCGAGATGCCCTGCAGGAGTGGCGAAATGGTGCGGAAGAAGCGCTCGCCCATGACCGCCAAAATCACTCCCTGCAAGGCCAGGAAGAAGGCCGCAGCAAACGCGCCGCTTGCCGTTACTGCCAGCAGGTGGGCAAAGAAGTGGTGCACAAAGCTCGGGAGATCGCATACAACCGGAAAGAAGATGGATCCAAGCGCGTTGGTACCGAAAATAAAAAGTCCCAGGAAAAGAGAAAGAGCCACAATCCTGGCCATGAACAGCTTTCGATGCGCAATGGGTAGGGACGCGAGCACGAAAACATCCAGCAAATCTGGAAAGAACAAGTCCCAAGCAAAGATGGAGACCGCTCCCACGGCGACGAAGGAATACATCACATACATGTAGTGATCGCTCACCTGAGACCAGAAAGGACGCCCATGGGGTGCGTGGTATGGGGCGAACAAATACAGGGCCAAAACCATTCCTGGGAGAGCGATCGCGCCCACTACTTGAAGAAGACGTGTCTTCGCGTCGCCATCCGTCGAAACCATTTCGTTGTTGAAGAATCTCTCCAGGAAGTGCCGAACCAAAAGTTGAAATTTACTTCGTTCCGGCGCCTCCGCAATTGGCAGCCGGGCTTGCACTTCGAGGGAGAGAACAGGATGTTCCGGCGGCGTGAAGATGCGGAGGCGGCTAAGCCGTTCTTTAAGGAACCTCCGAATTGAGTCTGTTCTCTGCAGGGGGCGGCCTTCAGGCCGTCCATAGATGCCGCAGAATGAGTGCGGCTTTGGACGCCGAGGGGACTCGCCCAGGGACTTATTTGGTGCTTCCTTAAGCATTCTGCACCTTCATCGTTTCGACCAGTTCGTGGGCCACTGTTTTGGTGTCCTGCTGCTGGACCAGCTGTGCAAAGACGCTTTCGAGATTCGCCAGCTCCATTACGCCTGTCAGTTCGCAAGGGGGCGCATCCGCCAGGATCTTCCCCTGCGCAATGACCACGACTCGATCGCAGATCTGCTCCACCACTTCGAGAACGTGCGAGATGTAGAGAATGGCCTTTCCCGCCGCTGTCAGTTCCAGTAGCAAATCCTTGAACAGGCGGGAGGAAAGGACATCCAGCCCGGAGAGCGGCTCGTCGAATATCAACAGCTTAGGGTCGTGCATCAGCGCCGCGGCAATCAGTACCCGCTGCTTCATTCCCTTGGAATACACCGAGATCGGCGAATGCCGCCAGGATTCCAGGCCCAGAAGTTGGAGCAGCCTATTGGCCTTCACCTGAATCAGCCGCTCCGCCAATCCCCGCAGCCTGCCCACCAGCTGCAGATATTCGAGGCCCGACAAATAGGTATAAAGATGCGCCTCTTCCGGCACGTAGCCCAGCGCTTCACGAAAACTCACCAGATCGTCGCGGATATTCTTACCCTGAAAGAGCACCCGGCCCTCATTCGGCTGCAGAAGCCCGGTGATGATCTTGACCGTGGTGGACTTTCCCGAGCCGTTGGCCCCCAGATACCCAACGACCTCGCCGGCATTGATGCGGAAGTTCAGGTTCACGATCGCCGGGATACCGCGATAGCTCTTGGAAAGATTCTGCAACTCAAGCATAGGGAGCCCCTGATCCACCTACTCTATGTAGCATACTGTATTTGGCTAGTCAACTAGTATGCTACATAGATACAATTCGGCCATGGCAATCGAGCCAAAACTCTCCCACACCGCGGCCATGATTCTGCAGACGATTCATGCCGGCCAGATCTATGGCTTCAGCCTGATGGAAGCGACGGGCCTGCCCAGCGGAACGGTTTATCCGGCGATGCGGCGGCTGGAACGCGATGGTCTGATCGTGTCGAAGTGGGAACAGCAATCGATTGCCGACGCCGAGCAGCGGCCCTTGCGCAAGTACTACAAATTGACGCGGACGGGCGTGACGACACTCGAAGCCATGCACAAGCGCTATCCGCTCCTGGAAAGATTGATCCCGTCTCGAGAGGTGAAAAACGCATGAAGATGCGCCTGCTGCTCCACTCTCTTCCGGTGTCTCGCTTCATTATCCGGTGTGCCGCTTTGCTGGCGCCCGCTCGAGAACGTGCAGAGTGGTTAGCAGAGTGGCAGGCGGAGCTTTGGCACGTCTGCCATTCGTACCATGCCCGCAGTTGCTTCCACGGCAACGCAGAGGTGACCGATTTCTGCCTCGGTGCATTTCAGGACGCATTTTGGCTCAGATGGAACAATCCGCGCTCGATACCGCGCCGTGTCTTTCGCACCGGCTCTCCGTCGCGGTGTGCATTTTCCTTAGCGGTATGGACCGCGGCGAGCCTCTTGATTTGTTTCTGTCTGCCGGGCGCCCGTAGAGCGATACGGCCATCGCCCTATCGGCACGCCGACGACCTGGTAATGATCTCAAGCGGAGGCTATTCCGGAGCCCAGTCTCCGACCATCCGGCTCCGCGACTATCAATCGTGGAGAACGAGCGCGCAGCATCTATTTACTGGCGTTGCCTTCTATCAGCCGATACGCAAACGAGTCCATATTACGCGACATCAATTCGCGGAGCTTTCCATTGGCCGGGCAAGCGACAATCTCTTCCAGTTGCTCAACCTGCCAGTCCCCCTGCCGGTTCTATCGGATGCAACGGATCAGTCCAATCGCGAGTACACGGCAAGACTCATTCTGAGCCAGGCGGCGTGGCGCAGTCTTTGGGGCGGCGACCCTGGCGTTGTTGGACGTGTCGTTAGGGTAGCCGGCCAACGCGCCCTGATCGTGGGTGTTGTCTCAAAAAGCTCCTGGCAGTTGCCCGGCCACATGGATGCGTGGATGCTCGAGGACGAGCAGCATCTGGATGCACTGCCGTCAAGCTCCAGGGGATTTGTGCTCGCTCACACGCGAACATCCGGATCTCTGGCCCGGTTGGATGGATGGCGATACATGACCGTACGCAGAGAGGATGGAGCCAACGATCGCTTCGATTGCATATCGTTGGCGCAGCGAGCCCAAATGCCCTCCTCCATCTTTCTGTTTACGTTAATCCTCGCCTTCCTGTCTTTGCCGGCAACCACCCCCTTGCCTCTTGGCGAGTACCCACGGCATAGCGGCCGCCTTCCGCGGGCCACCAGAGCGAGACGATGGATCTTCCTTTCGATAAAGTTTGCGCTCGTGGTGCCTCTCGTCCATTTCACTTCTCTCGATGTGGCATATGGCGTTCAAGCGGTCAGTTTTACGACTGCGCAATGTATCCAGCTCGCCATCTCGTTTTTTGGCTTTCTCTTTGCGCTTCGCTGGATCCTGCAGGATCAACGAAAGCGCTGTCCCGTATGCCTGCGATTGCTCTCCAATCCCGCCCGCGTCGGGCAAGCATCGCAAAACTTCCTTGCCTGGAACGGCACGGAGCTGATATGTGCAGGGGGACACGGATTGCTGCACATTCCCGAACTACCAACCAGTTGGTTTAGCACCCAGCGCTGGCTGTATCTCGATCCTTCCTGGAGCGGCCTCTTCTCTGATGCGTATATAGCGTCGGCCAGCCTAGTCTGAGAATCGGCCATTCAAGTAGAACCTGCGTGAACCCAGTCGTCACGAAGTATTAGGAGTGATAGAGCTGGCCGGAAGATCCAGTCAAACTGCCACGTCGTCTGCGAATCGCCGCAAAGCCTCCACAACTATCTTTGCCGGCTCATCACGATTCCGCTTGTTCAGAAGTTCGTGCCCCGCACCAGTGACGGGAAGCAGTTCGGTGCGCGCCGGGATGAGCTTCAACGCCGCGACCATTTCGTCAATGGAGCCGAAGCTATCCCGCGTACCGTGGACGAAAAGCGCAGGAACCTGCAGCTGCGGGAAGTGGGCGGTCCGTAACTCACCGGGTTGTCGCGGCGGGTGGAGCGGGTACGAAAGCAGCAGGAGCCGATCGACCAGACCGGGTTCGGTGGCGGCCAGCATCGACGCTTGCCTCCCTCCGTAGGAATGACCGCCCAGGAACATTCGGCCCGAGGTTTGTCGTCGCAAGGACGCGATTGCCGCTCGGAGCCCCTGTTGGTCACGTTCTGCACTGCCGCGTGGTGGCGGCCCGTGTGGTCGCACTTGCCGAAAGGGGAGGTCGCAACGGAGGACGGTCAACCCCAAGGCGGAGAACGCATCCGCGAGCGTCAGGAGAAGCGGAGAGTCACAGTTCGCTCCCGCACCGTGCGTCAAGACGAGGCCATCTTCACCCGAACCGGTCGGGCGATGCAGGAACCCCCGAACGGGTACTTCATTCGGCGAAGCATCCCGAAACTCTTGACAGTTGCTCATACCCGCGGTCCGATTGACGATTCTAGAGGTCTTTCAATTCGTCGCTAAAGAAGCGAACCACTGCTTTATTAAAGGCCCGGTGGAAAGCTGCTCGATCGAAGCCAGGTGGATCCTGGCATATCTCGGGCGCTGCTGCTGCAAGTGCATTGCTGCAGGGCGCAAGGAAAGCAAAGTGGTCAGCGCCCGGCACCAGTTGATCCTCCCGACGACGCGGAAGCTCTTTGCGGATGATTCCGCTGTTCCACTGATCGGGAGCCTGCGTGTCGTTTCCTGCGCGCCAGAGTTGGACTGGGATGCTAACCTGCCGCAGATCGCCTGCTCCAAACAGAAAACCGACTGCTGGGGCCGCTATTACCGCAGCCTTGATCCGTGGATCACGGACCCAGGTTGGTTCGGTCGCGATGGGGGCTAGTTGATCTCCATGACGCTTCGCGACAAAGGTGCATTCAGGAGCACTTGGGTACATGGAACAGAGCTGTGCCATTCTCGCCAATTCAGGAGTGCCCCCAATTTCCACCAAACTTGTGAAGCCTCCCAAGGAGAACCCGAATATCCCCACGCGTTCCGCGTTCAGACTGCTGTGGTCACCCCAGGAGGAAAGCATCCAGTCAAGGACGACTCTCACCTGTCGAGGTCGATCGATCAAATCTTTACGATTTCCAACATAGCTCTGATCGGCGTAGTTATCACCGGTATGCGTTAAGGCGGCAACCACGAAACCGGCCTCAGCCAGCGCAATTGCGGTGTCGTAGTGGCTGGCTAGTGAGCCGCCCGTACCGTGCGATATCAGAACGAGCGGCAAGCTCTTTCCAGAAATATCACTATCCGCCGCTACGGTCTGGCTAAACATTCTGAGTGGTTGCGGCGATGGCTGCCCGTCACTCGGGTACCAGATGCCGACCGCAATCGCTTCGCCTTGGGGATCAGGTACAGTGGCTTCCTGGAAGCCGACCGCAGCAAACGACGATCTTGCAAATAGAAGTGCAATCGCGAGCGAGACAACATGAATCCTCATTGGGTCCCTCGAAACATAACCATGATTACACCTTCTTTGCCGAAAGCCGAAGCCGATTCAGAGTAGGCGTGAACTTGTGGGTTCTGGGTTTAGAGCGGTTTCACGAGACAGAAATCGCGAGAGCAGCTTGATGTTCCTCACCGGAAAGTGCAACAAATCCGCCGTGCCCCATCCTTGCCGGTGTTGTTCCGGCAAGGGTGGCAAGCCACGAATCTTAATGCACACGGTCGTTTTATCCCACCCGTCTTTTCGCGACGGTACCTACCGTGCCCGGTAATGCAGGATGGTTCGGTGGGAATGGCTTAGAGGATAGCCGCACTTACGGCGATACCGTGCACCCAGACGTTTCAGGCGCTCAGGAAATCACCGAGGGCGTTAGTTCACCCTCTACGAATCCTGCTTTGTCTATGCAAGAAAGTATTGATCGCAAGCATATACAAGATCGGCCCAGTCAAAACAGCAGCCGTGAGCAAATGGCTTACCATGGCTTCCCAAACGTCCGCGCGCTGCGCCAGTTGCAATAGAGTCAGCGCGGACGATCCGTGACTCCAGTTGTCGATAGCGGCTTGTCCCCATCCCCGTGTCCAAAACGCGAGGACGCCCATCGTCACTGTCCATGCGGTCAGGGGAACCATCCAACGAATCCTCAGATTCAGTGACTTGGCACTTTGACGAAGTCCACAATAAGCCGGGATAAGCACTACCAGGAACTTCACCATAAGGAGGAGCCACGCCCATGGCGTCGACCATAAGAGCCCAAAGGAAAACAGCCACCGGTGGACCCCAAGAGTCAGGCACATTACAAAGAACAGAGTTCCATTCACCCAGCTGGTTCTTCGAGACAGCGAGCCCAAGGCAAAGGTGCTTGTCCAGGACCAAGTGATCAGCGCTATAGCCTGGATAAAGAAAGCAACCAGAAGCGCGGCAGGCGATACTCCGGTTTCGTAGAAGATTCCGTGATGCAACCACATCCAAGCCTTAGGAAAGATTCCCTGTCCTAGCTCAGTTGATAGCGCTGCCAAAAGCGGACAAACGGGGACGATGATAGCAACCAAGGCAAACCACGGCTCCCATTGTTTCCAAAGTCTGAGCTGACGTCTCAGCACCAAACCCAGCACGCTCCTCATAGCTCGCTGATCAGTCATGCCTAGTTCGGCAAAATCGCCAAAGACAGCTTCCCGTTCGTTAGGATCCAGAGATCTGGACAGTGCATCCGTGGACCGGGTCCATAAATTCCTCATTTTCGCGTTCCGGTCTGAACAGCTTCCCACGATGTGCCGTGACTCATCATCGACACCGCTTCGTGGAAGGCGGTCGCTGCTTCAACACCCTTCGCCTTGACGCGCACCATCCGCTTGGATCTACCTCCTCGTTCTTGCGTTGGATTGCCCATCCAGGTCGTGATCATTCCCTTTGCCTCGAGACGGTCCAGCGTAGTGTAGAGAGCCCCGATGGAGCACTTGCGACGTGTGGAACGTTCGATTTCCAGCAGGATGGCGGCGCCATAGGCCTCGTCGCCGAGACGGGCCGCTGCAGCAATTAGGAGGTACTCAAATTCACCAAGCATAGTATGCTTACATTGTGGTAGTAATCTAGGTGAAAGTCAAAATCTGCCTCAGCAGGATGCTTGGGAGTCACTGTATGAAACTGATCCATTCATTCGCAACGTTCTTAATCAAGCCTCGATTTGCTCCGGCGCTATCTCGTAGGATCGCCCTGACCATTTCGACGGCCGGCCTCTTTGCCTGCACGTTTGGACTGTCGATGCGTGCGCAGGATCACGCCGGCCAAAGTGCAACGGCCGCGGTGGACAAGCTGCTGCCGCAGGCGAGCCGAAAAATTGCACCAGGTTTCTCTCTGACAGATGCCAACGGGAAACCCATCAACCTATCAGACTATAAAGGCAAAGTTGTTCTGCTGGATTTCTGGGCTACGTGGTGTGGCGGCTGCAAGATCGAGATCCCCTGGTACATGGAGTTCGACAAGCAATATAGGCAGAAAGGTCTGGCCGTCATCGGAGTCTCGATGGATGAGGATGGATGGAAAGCAGTTAGGCCATTCCTGGCCAGGAAAAGAGATGAAGAAACGGGCGGAAACACGGCGATGGAGTATCCCGTGGTCATCGGTAACGACGAACTCGCGAAAGAGTACAGCCTCACCTCCATGCCTATGACTCTTCTCATCGACCGGGAAGGAAGGATCGCTTTGTCCCACACAGGCATTGTGAACAAGGACGATTTTGAAGGCCATATACTTCAACTGTTAAATTAGGCAGTGTTCTCCGGCACAAACCAGATATTTCTTCCCTTCACGCAGCTTTGCGGAAGGTGAGATTGAAGCGGTATCCGCCCAACAATGCGTGACTGCCGTCCTTGAGAGGCATTACACCGTGGTATCGGAGGCGCTTCGGGCCGCCCCAGACAATCACATCGCCGTGAGCGACTGGAATGCGTGTCGTCTTGTCGGTACGCTTGTCTCCGCCGAACAAAAATACAGCCGGGAGACCTAACGAGACTGAGACGATCGGCTGGGTGAAGTCGCGCTCGTCTTTGTCTTGATGTAGCGAGAGTTTGGCGCCCGGCTCGTAGCGGTTTACCAGACACGCGTCGGGAGTGAATGCCGGGAAACCAGCGTCCTCCGCTGCGGTTGTGGCCAGTTCCAGGAAGGGCTGCGGCATTTGCGGCCAATGTCTCTGCGTTTCAGGGTCGATTGGGTCGTACCGGTAGCCTGTTCTGTCCGTGACCCAGCCGAGAACACCGCAATTTGTCATGGCCACTGACATGCGAAAGCCACCAGGCGTGACCATATGACGGAACGGCGATTTCTCGACCACGCTGTTCAACGCTTCTAGCAGCGCGGCCTCGCGTGCAAGGGCGAACCCGTGCAGGATAGCTGCACCGGTTCCCAGGCTCTCCTTCGAAAGCCCGGGCTCCGTGATGTCATCAAAGAGCCTCAAGGTCATCCTGCCTCCTAGGTTGCGTCATGAAAGATGATACCGGCCGTGTGTCGTCTTCCGGAGCGCAAACGGCTTACGCCATGCCGTAGGTTGACGCGATATATGCCGCGCGTTCCTTGCACTGGCCGATGATGTACCGCGAACGCCACGGCGTCACCCTGGCGTAACGGAACCACCTCTGGCCGCGACTGCATGCGAGGACGCTGCTCGGTGAGCACAAATTCGCCACCGGTGAAATCCTTTGCGGGCTCCGACAACAGGATAGCCACCTGGATCGGAAAGACATGCTCGCCGTAAACATCCTGATGCAGGCAGTTGTAATCGCCCTCACCATATTGTAGAAGCAAGGGCGTTGGCCGGAGCTGTCCTGCATCATGGCATCGTTGGACGAATTCGCGGTGCTGCTCGGGATAACGCGCATCGATACCCATAGCGACATTCCAGCGATTGGCAATGGGTGCGAGCCGCGGGTAGAGCGCGGCCCGAAGCCCCTGGATGGCATCAGGCAGTGGATAGCTGAAATACTTGTACTCGCCGCGTCCGAAGCCGTGCCGTCCCATGATGACGCGGCTCCGAAAGAGACCATCTTCCTTATACAAGCCGGCGAGTGCCTGGCATTCCTCAGGAGACAGGACGCCTGGGAGCAACGCGCTCCCTTGCTCGTCTAAGTCCTCTCCGACGCGCTGCCAGTCGAAAGCATCGACGCGGGCGACGGCCTGCTCCGCCGGGAGGGGCCCCGCATCTTTGCCGGTAGTTGTCCCGATGACACCGGTGAACTGAGTACTCATGCGTGTGCCTCCCGGTCGAGAAGTGCGCGCTTCCGCTCTACTCCCCAGCGATATCCTGAAAGACCGCCGTCGTTCCGGATGACACGGTGGCAAGGAATTGCCACAGCCAACGCATTTGCTCCGCAGGCCTGGGCCACTGCCCGAACCGCCTTGGGCATGCCGATCTGCTCCGCGATATGCGTATAGCTCGCGGTAGAGCCTACGGGGATCTGCTGCAGCGCCTTCCAGACGCGCTGTTGGAACGCGGTATCTCGGATGTCGAGAGGCAGGTTGAGGCCCACACCGGGCTTCTCGATGAGACCGACCACCTTTGCGACCAGGTCCTCGTAGCCACGTTCGTCGCCGATCAGGTTCGCCTTGGGGAACTGGTCCTGCAAGTTTTGGATCAGCGAGACAGGATCTTCGCCGATGAGAATGGAGCATACGCCGCGCCCGCTCGTGGCCACCAGGATCGACCCTAGTGAACATTCGCCGATCGCGAAGTGGATATCGGTGTGGGCGCCCCCGGCGCGGAAATTCGTTGGAGTCATACCTAGTACCTCGTTGGATCTCTCATAGAAACGACTGGTGGATTTGAACCCGGCGTCATAGATCGCATCGGTGACCGAATGGTTTTCGCCCAGGCATGCGCGCACACGGTTTGCGCGATGCGCCGCGGCATAGTCGTTGGGCGTAAGACCGGTGACAGCTTTGAACGTCCGGTGGAAGTGGAAGGCACTCATCCCGGCGTATTTCGCCAGTTTGCTCAGACTCGGTGACTCCTCCGACTTCTCGATGAGGCGGCACACCTTCGCAATCTTTGCCTCGTTCTGCTCCACCAGAGAAGGTTCCTTCGGCTTGCACCGCCTGCAGGCGCGGAAGCCCGCCTTCTCGGCGTCCCCGCAGGTCTCATGAAACTGCACATTCTCTGGTCGAGCGAGGCGTGCCGCACACGACGGGCGGCAATATACTCCTGTTGTCTTTACACAGTAGTAGAATTTGCGGTCCGCCGTGGTGTCACGCGCTACGATCGATGCCCAGCGAGGATCATTCAGCGTTGCATTTGCAAGCTCGGATTTTGTTGTTGCTGTGCTCATAGGATCTCCTCTCTAATCTCGCTATAAGTATGCTAGCGAGAATCCAACTTCGAGAAACTCCGCTTCTTGCTTTCAAATTAGACTTCTTGCACTGGGCAAGATGTCGGCCGTGGAGGGCGCAATGCGACGCATTCGCTACCTGGTAGCAACGAGCTTAGACGGGTATATCGCTGGGCCGAACGGAGAAGCCGACTGGATCATCATGGATCCGGATATCGATTTCGGCGAGATATTCAGCCAGTTCTACACAGCCTTGATGGGCCGCCGGACCTTTGAAGGTATGGTGAGCGCGGGCAATGGGTTGATGCCCGGCATGGAAACAGTTGTCTTCTCGCGGACGCTGCAACAAACCGATCGCCCGAACGTCAGCATCGTGGCAGACAAGCCTGAGGAGGCGTTAGCCACGCTGCGAGCGAAACCAGGAAAGGACATCTGGTTATTTGGCGGAGGATTGTTATTCCGCGGCCTGGCCGAGGCAAGGCTCGTGGACGCCATCGAGGTCGCGGTCATCCCGATCCTACTCGGCGGAGGGATTCCGCTGTTGCCGCCTCCCACGAAGCGGATCAATCTAACGCTCAAGGCGCAGAAGGTCTACAAGACCGGCATCGTGTCCTTGAACTACGCAATCACTTAGTTCTCGACGGTATCGCATCCCGTCCGGAATAGAATGCAGATTCGGGATTCCTGGAGGGTTTCCATGAAATCGTTTCTGTTAGCCTTGGCCGCCACATTGTTCATCGGTGTGGCCGTTTTGTCCAACCTTCGCCCACCTTCATCGGTTCTTGCAAAAGACAACACCGAGACCTTGCGCCAGCTTGAGGCCGAATTTATGAAGGCCACAGCCGAGCACGGTTCGCAAGGGTATTTGTCTTACTATGCCGATGACGCTGTCGAAGTGCCCGACGGTGCGCCGATCCTGCAGGGCAAAGAGAGCATTGCCAAGACAATGGGCTTTCTCGACAACAAGCAGAATCACCTTACCTGGGCGCCGATCGGCGCAGACCTCTCTGCCTCAGGCGACCTGGGCTACACCTATGGCATCTATGAGTTCCGATCGACAGGCAAAGATGGCAAGCCTGTCGTCGCGTACGGCAAATACAACACCATCTGGAAGAAGCAGAGGGATAGCACCTGGAAAGTAGTCCTCGATATGGGAAACAGCAGCCCGGAACCGAAAACGTAGGAAGCAACGCGGACGAAAGACCCTACCGTGGAACCGTTCGAGTGCGCAGCCTGTAAAAGGCAAAGCCGATGAGGTTGCTGAAAGCGGTCGTGCCCAGAATTTTGGCGGCGTAGGCACGCGGATTAACGACGTCGACGAACGGATACGCTGAGATCAGCAGGCTAAAAAGCGTGGAGCAAAAACCAATCAGCGATGTCCATTTTAGCCACCAGGGCAAAGAGCGGCGGAGCGCGCCAACTCCGGAAATCGGCACGGCAAACATCGCTAGATAGGCAAGTTCGTAATGGCTGAGGCTGGCATTCGAGAGCAGCTGGTAGGCCTCCTGAGCGTGCACCCCGATGCTCCCAAGCACAATGAGAAGAAAGACAAGAATCGATGTGCAGATAATGGAGCTCGCCGGGGTCCGCCATCGTGGATGCAGTCGTGTAAACCAAGCCGGGACCAAGTTATCCCACCCCACAGCCATAGGAAGACGAGTGATTCCGGTAAATATATAACTGGCCGCTCCGAGCAGGCGCAGCTGGAGCAGAAGAATGGCTGTCACCGCAACGAGGCTGCCAACTCCGGTGCTGCCCAATGCGATGCGAACCGTCTGTGGGATGGGGGCGATAAAGTCGATGTGGCCGCGCTGACTAAAGGCAACCACCGAGCTGGTGCCAAGAATGAACATGGCACAGATGATCGGCGAGGAGATCCATACAGACTGTCCGATGCTCCGCGCGGCCTGCCTGCTTTCACCCGCCAGGATCGCGATATACTCCAGACCGCAGAGCGCACCAAAAAGCATCTGACCGAAGAGCGCGAGAGAGCGCAGGTTGTGGGGTGGAAGTTTTACGGCAAACGCTGTCCAATGAATGGGCATGTGACGCGAAAGCGCCCAGAGCGGAAGAAGAATGAGCCCGATAAAAACAACCAGTATGGCAATGCCGCCGAGGTTGTGAATCCACTTACCGACCTCAAGTCCTCGAACGGCCGCGACGGTGATAACTGCGATCACGAGGGTGACGATCGCAAGCGATGCCAGATGATTCTCTGGGAGCCAGACGGCGGAGGAACCAATGAGGTACGCAAGTTCGGTGGGAATGGCATAAAGGATGGCAGCAGTTACGACGATGCCGTACACCCAGAGGTTCCACGCGGTAAGGAAACCACCCAGGTCGCCGTACGCCCTGTGCGCCCAGACGTAAAGACCGCCTTCCAGCGGCCATGCGCGGTTGAGACAGATAACGGAGGCCGCCATCGGGATATAGAAGAGCAGCATGGCAGCCACCCAGGTTAGAGCCTGAGCCCGGCCAAGCCCGGCGGCGACTCCGACCCAGGAGCTGCCAACAACGCATAGGATTTGCGCAAGAACCAAATCGCGCAGCCCCAGCCGGCGGTGCAGGTGGTGCTCAGCGAGGGAAGACGACACGATTTTGGCCATCGTTGGTAGATGGTTGCACAGTCTATGCACAGTCGCCAGCTGGAATAATTGAGCCGACACGAAAGGAAGTGATCCATGAACGTCGATGACACTTTGCCACCCTTGCAGGTGCCGGCGAAGACCGTGCCGGTGCCAACCGATGTTAGCCCCGAGATGCAGCGGATCATTGCCGCGCCACGAAGGCCCGCTTGGGATGTCTTGTGGAAGACGGGGGAGGGTANNGTGGAAGACGGGGGAGGAATGGAGAGCGGCTGCCAACGCGCTAGCCGCCAAGACCCTTCAGGGGCTCCCGGCAATGCGCGAGCGCCTGCACGTGACCGTGCAGTCCAGCACGACGGATGGGGTGAGGGTCTACGTCGTAACGCCCGATGTCATACCGGCCGAACACCGCGACAAGCTGCTCATTCATCTTCATGGAGGCTGCTATGTGCTCTCTCCCGGGGAGGCGGGAACGGCCGAGGCGATCTTGATGGCGGGGATTGGACACTTCAAAGTGATCTCGGTCGATTACCGGATGCCGCCCGAGGCCTACTTCCCCGCGGCCCTCGATGATGCGATGACGGTGTACATGGCGGCACTCAAGACATCCGATCCGAAGAACATGGCGGTCTTCGGGACATCCGCTGGAGGTGCTTTGGTGCTCGAAATGATGTTGCAGGCGAAGCAGCAGGGGCTTCCGATGCCAGGCGCGATAGCACCCGGTACCCCAATGTCAGACGTCACCAAGACGGGCGACACCTTCTACACGAATGAGATGGTCGACAACGTCCTGGTATCTCGCGACGGGTTCTGTGCCGCCGCGACCATGGTCTATGCGCACGGCCATGATCTTAGGGATCCGCTACTCTCGCCTGTCTACGGAGATATGCACGGCTTCCCACCGGCGATCCTGACCACCGGGACGCGCGACCTGCTGCTCAGCAACACAGTGCGGGTGCATCGCAAACTTCGGCGGGCTGGCGTCGAGGCGCAACTCGAAGTTTACGAGGGTCAGTCGCACGCCCAGTACCAATCTGACGATCGTGTGCCCGAGACTAAGGAGGCGTTCGGAGAGATCACGGCATTTTTCGACAAACATCTCGGCCGCTGACGTGGCAGGTCCAACGCAGCAAGCATAGCCTGATCGAGCAGCCTTTTCCCCGGTGTCTGATCAGTCGGCGTTGTTATCGCACGTTGACCCGGCCGCAGTGGTAGACCTAGTATGACGCTTACCATTCAGGACAAAACTCGGATTTGGAGGGAATTCCATGCGTCACGGCTCAAACGCCACGCTATTGTGGATTTGTGTTTGCCTGGTTTGTGCAGCACTTCCAGCTGTTGTCGCGACGCCCGCCTGTGCTCAAGGCCTTAACAGCAGCGGCCTTTCTCGCCTGCGCTCCATTGGCAACGTGGCGCTCTCGCCGGACGGTCACTCCATCGCCTATACGATCACGATGCGCGATCACCCCGGCCGCCCTTATGACCAACTCTGGGTGATGGACCTAAGCACGGAAAAGAGCGTCCGCCTCGGTGGCGACAAGCCCTCCGGTGGTCCGCTGTGGTCCGGGGACAGCAAATGGATCGCGTTCCACGGTGCTGATGGCGATAAGCACGGCCTCTTGATCGCGCGTCCCGATGGCAGCGGTACAACCTTCCTGGCGGCACTCGCGGGCACCAACTCCCCCCTGCCGGGAACGGGGAAGGATTTCGCGTGGTCGCCAGATGGAAAGCAGATCGCCTTCGTTTCTTCCACGGGTGGCGAAGGCGCCGCGGAAGCCAAGGGTGATCCCATGGTCATCACGCGCTATCTCTACAAGCCTGACGCGCGTGAAGGACTCACGCGCTTCAACGACAATCAGCGCCTGCACATTTTTGTAGTGGACATCGCTTCCAAGCGGGTGCACCAGCTCACCCAAGGCAATTACGACGAGCATTCTATCGATTGGTCGCCCGACGGTAAGCAACTCATTTTCGGTTCCAATCGCGAGCCGAATCAGGACGAGTTCTTTAACTACGACCTTTTCACGCTGCAACTGGCCGACAAAAGCATCCACCGCTTAACCGCCACCGAAAACTGCGAATACGAGCCGTTGTGGTCACCGGACGGCAAGACGATCGTCTATAGTGCCACGCGTCGTGGACTCACGGACCGCGAAACCACCATGGAAGACACGCATGTCTGGCTGATGAATGCCGACGGCAGCAATCGCCATGAAATCGGCAATGCGGTTGACAATCGCCAGAGCGCGCCGCAATGGGCGCCCGATGGCAGCGCCGTCTATTTCACCGTGCAGGAACGTGGCAGTATTCATCTCGTGCGCGTGCCCGTCTCCGGGGGTGAACCCGAATACATCGTCAAGGACACCGGTGGCGTCGGCGACTGGTCAGTCGGCAAGAACGGAGCGATCGCTTACGCTTTCATCACACCGCGTGACGCCCCACAGCTGTACTTGAAATCCGGCGACTCCGCGCCCCGCAAGCTCACGGACCTTAACCAGGAACTCCTCGCCGGGAAACCCATCGGCGAGGTCGAATCTTTCACCTTCGTCAGCAACGATAACCGTTTCGAGGTGGAAGCCTTTCTTACGAAACCGATCGGGATCACCGCCACGTCGAAGCATCCGCTCATCGTGGTGATTCATGGCGGGCCGCACGGACAAAATGGCCCGGCATTTAACTTCAAGAACCAGGTCTACGCCGCGCACGGTTACGCTGTGCTCAATGTCAACTACCGTGGTTCCACGGGTTACGGCCAGAAGTTTGCCGATGCTGTTTTCGGCGACCAGGACGGCAACGAGGGCCAAGACGTTCTCTACGGTGTCAGCGCGGCGGTGCGGCGTTATCTGTGGATTGACCGCGAGCGAATGGGCATCGAGGGAGTCAGCTACGGTGGCCAGCTAACCGATTGGCTCATCACTCAGACCAACGAGTTCAAGGCGGCGATTCCCACCGCGGGTATCGCGAATCTGGTTAGTTACAACTACATGACCTACTACAACCAATACGAGGAGATGGAGTTTGGGCAATTCCTGCACCAGGGAAATTTGATGGATATCGCATGGGAACGCTCCGCACTGAAGCATATCGCTGCCGCGCATACTCCGACACTCATCATCCACGGCGAGAACGACAACGATGTTCCGATTGCCGAAGCGGAGCAGCTTTTCATTGCGCTTAAAGACGTGGGGGTCGAGACGATGTTCCTTCGCTATCCCCGAGAAGGACACGGCCTCTCCGAGGTGAAACATCAAATCGATGCAGCCGACCGATCCATCGCCTGGTACGAGAGGCATTTCCCCAAGCCCGGTGAGGAAGGCGTGACCAACGTTCAGCCGTAAAGGCCCTTCTGGGATTACCTAGTCTGGCAAAGTAAATGCCAATAATTCGCCCGGATATCCCTGACCACTTACAGCTACGACGATATATTGCTTACCCCTTAACAGGTATGTCATCGGCGAACCGGTTTGCCCCATTGGCATGTACACCGCACCCGCATCCTTACCGGTAGCCTTATCGTATGCGCGCAGTAATGCTCCACGTTTGCCTGCAGCGTTGGTAAAGGTTCCGGCTTCACCAGCGATCACCAACGTCTTGGTTGTTAGAACGCCGATAATCCCCGGCCGCCCGGTACACGGGATATCCAGACCTTTGAGCGCAGGGCTGTTGCGCACGTCATCCGGCGTCTCGCCGTGGGCCACGTGCCAGAGAATCTCGCCTCGGTTGAGATCGATCGCAGTGATCTGTCCGTAGGGCGGCCGCAGGAGCGGTAATCCTTGAACAGTGACGCCGCGGTACCGCGGGGCGTCCGAGCTAACCGAAGCAGTACCGGCAACGTATCTCATGTCGGACTCGTCTGGGTCCGGAGGCACCAGTCCCAGGCTATTGATGGTCCCCTGAGAGAAAATATAAAAGATGTGAGTTTCCGGGTCGTACGATCCGCCGGCCCAATTGGACCCACCATTCGGGTACCCCATGACGAGGGTACCGAGAGGTCCATCTACCTTGCTGACTACGGGCGGCGTGAAGATAGGACCAACCTTATATTTCGAGGTGATCTGCAACGCTTCAGCTCGTAACTCGGAAGTAAAGTCGATTAGTTCCTGTGTCGTGGAACCATTCCTTCCAAAAAACGGCGGCTTAGTCGGAACCGGTTGCGTGGGGGAATACCATTCACCCGGTGCATCCCCCTTTGGCGCTGGCCGTTCGACAATCGGCCAGATCGGTTCGCCGGTCACACGGTTCAGAACGTACAGGATGGATTGTTTGGTGGCTTGTGCCAATGCCTTCACCGGCTTGCCATCGATGGTTATATCCACCAGCACCGGAGCGCACGGGATGTCAAAGTCCCACATTCCGTGATGGACAAGCTGGTAATGCCATTTACGCTGCCCGGTTTTGAGATCGATCGCGACAATACTCTCGCCAAATAGTCCATTCCCAGGGCGGTAGGCGCCGTAGTAATCTCCAGTCGGTAGTTCGACCGGAAGGTAGGCCAATCCAAGGCTTTCATCTACGCTGATCTGGCTCCAGACGCCGGTGTTTCCCGTGTACTCGGCAGAATTCCCCTCCCACGTGTCGTAGCCGAATTCCCCACGCAGCGGTATGGTATGAAAGATCCAGAGGCGCTTGCCGGTCTTCACGTCGAAGCCCCGGACATAGCCTTTTATATTTATCCTGCTTTTTGGTAATTCGCCAGAACGATGAGCGGCGCCAATGATGATCGTATTGCCGGCGACCGTAGGCGCCGACTGCAGTCCGATGTCGGAGTGAACCAGGTCCATCTCCTGATCGTCGTTCAGCTTGAGATCGACCACGCCAGCGTTGCCGAATGTCTTGATCGGACTGCCGGTCCTTGCGTCCAGCGCGATTAAGCGGTAGCCAGGGGTCACATATAAGATCCGCTCTTCGCTGCCGTCAGTCCAATAGGCCAATCCACGCCCCGAAAGTTGACGCGGGGCCTCCTCGCCGCGAGCGCCTTCGTGTTCGTTGTGCATCCAAAGCATCTCGCCGGTTTCAGCATCAAGCGCAACCACCGTGCGGCGCGATCCAGCGGTTGTGTAAAGGGTGCTGCCTACCATCAGCGGGGTAGATTCAAACCGATACTCCGGCCGCGGCCCAAAGTTATCTGTCTTGAACCTCCAGGCAAGTTGGAGTTTATTGAAGTTGGTTGCGTTGATCTGATCAAGCGGCGAATAGCGTCGATTGGCGAGGTCACCGCCATAGGTGGGCCATTCGCCGCCGCTCGTTCCCTGAATGCCGGCTTGTGGCCGCTTTGCCTCTACCCGCTCGTTGGTAGTCTGCGGGTTCGCGGAGTTCGCCGGCCCGAAGTTATCCGCAAGATATCCAAGAATCTGGCTGAACTCCTCGTCGCTACCGCTCGCGCCTCGCGCGCGCATATTATCAATCGTGCTGGCCCAACCGTCTCTGGTTCTTCTTCCAGTGGCAACATCCAGTCCGTGACAACTACTGCATATGCGCGCGAAAGGCTCTTTTCCGGGCCCGGACGGCAGTTGTTGGCAAAAGGTGAGGCCAGAACTCGCCACCAGGGTCAAAAAAATACCTGCCGATAATCGATACAGATCTTTGCTCGATCCGCGAACCCTTTGGCGCTGTTCAAGGCTATACAAATGCAAACCCGCTCATACTGAGTACACTTCCTTTCGGCATGGAGCCTCGAAGTCTCGTTTTTATTGACACGTTCACGACTTCGACAGATTACTACTAGGTACTGGCGTCATATGTCAACGTTAACTTATGGTCATCCGCGCTCTAAGAAGTTCGAGGCGACCGCCGTGCTCGACGGGAATCGAATTTCAGAGTTACCATGTGCACGTCTTCCGTGGGGTTCGCAAATGAACAAGCGAGAATTTCTCTCCGCAGGTGCCGCTGTCGGCTTCGGCTTAGGATGGGACACTGTCCCCGAGGCGTTCTCCCAAGCGGCCAAATGGCCATCGAGGGCTCCCATTCCGCATCGCCAGGCGAAAACGACCAGGCTGTTCAAGGCGCCCGGATTGTATCCCAACGGCCTGGCAATTTCGCCGGATGGCCTATGGATCGGACAGCAAAAGATCTCGGCTCAGCAAGCCGCTTTGTGGCACGAACCGGTGCCCGTCGATCGCGACGAAGCCGCTTGGCTGGTTGATTGGCAAGGCAATTTGCTTAAAACGGTCGTGACCCAATCACGGAACACCAGCGGGATGGCTTATGGCGATGGATGCGTTTGGATGGGCGCGAACGCTGACTCGCAAGGGTTTTTCCAGACGGATATGAACTCTAAGCTCATCCGTCATCTCCAGATCCCGTTGGGGCCCTCTGACAATGGAGGTGGCTGTCACGGCGCCCAGTGGCACAATGGAAAACTGTGGATTGTCGCCAACCGGCTTCGCGGAATTTTGCGCGTGGACCCAAAAACCTGGCAACCCGAGTTTATGATTCCGATCTACACTACAACCGGGCTTTCGCGATGGCACGACATCACCTTCGACAACGAAGGATCTCTCTGGCAGATCAACGGAAACGACAGCACCAGCTTCGCGGAAGGGAAGCCGGGCCTGATTAAATACGACGTTGCGACCGGACAGGTGCTAGAGACTGCGGAATTCATTCCAGGTTCGTGCGATCCTCACGGCCTTGAAAACCACGACGGCGTGCTCATCAGCTGTGACGCTGGGTGCCATCCTGGATGGCCGGATAAGGAAAGCCCTTCGAGCGGCTATATTTTTCGCATCGACTTCATCTAAGACCTATGGTGTGAGAACTCGTGAATGGGCTCCACAGGCTGCGGAAAAACTCATCTTTTTGAAGGGTACGGCCTTCAGGCCGTACGCAAATGCTTTTGAAATGAACTCGGTATCGTTTCGCCTCAAACCAGCACTTTTTCC
Source organism: Acidobacteriaceae bacterium (assembly GCA_003152195.1). Lineage (GTDB taxonomy): Bacteria > Acidobacteriota > Terriglobia > Terriglobales > Acidobacteriaceae > PALSA-350. The sequence goes on along the minus strand of PLZN01000471.1, from coordinate 715 downwards.
GCAGCCTGTCCAGCCCGCTTCCGATACCTTGCCTGTTTAGATCAAGGTTCTCGCTCTCTCCGCGTTCCTTAGAGTCGTTTCCACCTTCGCCAGCAGGTCATATGGATTTCTAACCACCTTACCGGCCAGCATCTCGCTGCAGCAGTCCCGGAGACACATCAAGGTGTTTGTCAGTTCATGGTTGCTCTGCACGATCCCGCGAAACCAGGCCTCGAGCGGCGTCTCAATCTCAGTCTGTGGCACAATGAACGGCAAGATTTTAGATGTTTTCTTTGGATTGATCATGATTCTCTGCTAAACAATCGATCGAGCTAACCGGTATGCTCGTCAAACGAGCATACCGCTTCCAGAGGAATCTGTTCCAGGAATCCAAGTAACCGGCGGCAGGATAGTAGTAATCAGGGCTTGTGGGTAGCCGGTGCCGGGCGTTTTTCCGAAACAGTCGTTCCTGTCACCGATAGACTCTCAGGGATCCGGGCTTCCGAAGGGTAGCGCCTCCGTTGTTGCGGAGAGCAATCATCGGG
>PLZN01000471.1:0-182 GCA_003152195.1 Acidobacteriaceae bacterium | reverse complement strand
GGGCTGCAATGCTGATTCGAGACGCAGTCAAAGAGGACTTCAGTCGGATTACGGAAATCTACAGCGACATCGTGTTACATTCGACGGCCATCTTCCGGGAGACTCCGATCACGGTTGAGGACGCGCTTTCGCTCTGGAAATCACGTCTGGAGGCGCGATCTCCAACCATCGTAGCGCTGCGG
>PLZN01000063.1 GCA_003152195.1 Acidobacteriaceae bacterium | reverse complement strand
TAGAAACTCCAGGCCCAGCACGCAGCGCTGGGTAGGATCAAGAAACGCGCCAGTCCCGACAGGGACGGCTGAATCTTCCCTCCCGTGCAAGGCTACGCTGATCCGTCGGTGATCTGCGGCTGAGCCGCCGAGACGTGGGTTCAGCCGTCCCCTTCGGGACTGATTTCGAAGAGGTAGCCAATCAGAGCTGTCCAAATGAGCGGGAAACCGGGTTGTTGGAGGATGTAGTTGGGTGATTCCATTGAGGAGCGATTGGCCAAACGAAAAGCAGGTTGTTTCTGTTGAACTGCTGCGGTACAAATTGCACCGGGAGTTCTTCGCCTGCGCTCGATGCCTACTTTTTTTGGCGCGCCCTTAACGTACCCGACACGGCCTCCGAGTCCCGAAGGGACGGCGTGAAAGTAGCCCAGGACGTCAGTCCTGGGTACACATTGGACTAAAATCAAAAGAGTCCCCTGCGGGACTGGACTCATTTGTTAATCCTACCCAGGACTGACCTCCTGGGCTACTCTCACGCCGTTTCTTGAATCAATCTGTCATCCCCACGAAACCTGAATTTGGTCATCCCGGAAGCGAACCCCGGATTCGTTTCATCCCCCGCGGGTCGGCAACGCCGGTGAGCAGATTTGGCTATGAACGTGAAGACCCCTCACTCGGTTTCCGGGGCAATGGGTAGGTTGCTCACGGGCATGGTCTTGAGAATCTGCAGGTCGGTTTGAACTTGGGCCCACTTCGCTGGATACTTCTTGGTGTGAATAGGGGCGGCCGGGTCGGCGTAGTAATTCAGGATATCGGACTTGAGGCCGGGCGGAACGGTATCGTGGGGGTCGGCAGCCACGCGGTGAAGGAGCTTGGCATACGTGTCGTCGGTGAGGCGGTAGCCACCGGCGCGGACCGGTAAGCCGGTATCGAGGTCGCGGTTGGGAAGCGTCTGATGCGGCCTGCCAAACCGGCTCAACGTTGAGCTCAGGGCATCGGTGGACTGGTTGACACTGCGGACGTATTCCTCTTCGGTGCTCGCGTTAGGGCCCTTGATGGCGAGCATCTTTAGGGGGCCGATCTTGGGCAGGATCCAGATGATCCCGGCCAGCGAATAGGTTCCGATGCCGGCCTTCTTGCGGTATTGGTCCCAGTTGTTGGTAGTGGCGACCAGCGCAATCTCGCTCTCCAGTTTCTGCAGCTCCGGGCTCATCGGGTCCGCCGCCATACGGCTGCGGTGGAGAAGTGTAAGGGCATACGCAATGCGGGGAAGAAAGCTGCGGACGGCGAAACGAAAGCCCTCGACGTTGACACGGCGAAAGCGGGCTTTGGAGAAATCCTCGCTGAGGCCATAGGTCTCGTAGAAGGCGGCCGCGAGCTGCCGGTCGGGAACGTTGAGGCCGACGTGGCGAAGGTAATGAACCGGCGCGAAGCGGCGATGCCCGATCTCGTTGATATCGAAGCCGAACTCTGTCTGGATGTGCGCATGTTCAGCTTCGCCGAAGCTGACGACCGGCCCATATTTCGCGGCAAGCTTAGGAAATTCCACGGGTACGGCGCGATTGGTGGCCTCGGCGTGGCCGACGTTGTCGCCAATGTAATGGGAGAGCGCTCCGATGGCGAAGGCAAGCTCGTTGGCGCTCTTGGCATCCCGGTAGAGGTGGACGACGAAGTCGCCGGAGCGGACGTAATGGGTCAGGTCGGAGAAGAAGGGATCGCCGAAAGGGTAGTAGCCGATGTCCTGGATGACGCAGCCTGCATAGGCATAGGAGCGTGCCTCTTCGAGCTCTGCCGGAGTGAGGTTGGGATAGCGGCTGCGCAGCAGGGGCGCGATGGAACTCTGCCACGTCAGGTCGATGAGTTGCTCGTGGGTGAGGAGGGAATAAGCGCCCGCTGGGCGGGAGACGATCAGGATCAACAGCAGAAGCAACGTGGACGGGAGGGCCGTGGAGAAATTACGCATCGGCAACAGTATCGCAGAGGCGATAAGACGCTGCTCAAAAGGTGAACTTCAGCGCCCCCTGCAGGATTCGTGGGGCTGCGGCACTGATCACCTCTCCGAAGGTCGAACTACCGATATCGCCGTCGACCGAGCTGGGGCCATTGAATTGCGTGTGGTTGAATAGGTTGAATGCCTCCACGCGGAAGACCAGGGACTTCGATTCGGTGAGCGCTAATTTCTTGGCCACGGCCATATCGTAGTTATCCGCGCCTGGCCCATAGAAGAACCGCCTCTTGGCATTGCCTGGCGCGCCGATGGCATTCATCGGGAAGACCGTGGGGTCGAAATAATTATTCCCGTTTTTCCGTGGATTACCGCTCAGGTGAAGCGGGCCGCCCGTGTAGTCGGGTTCGTCGATGCTGCTGTTGTTGATTCCATTCGGATTTGTCCCGATCAGCGAGTTGTCTCCATTGTTGATCATGGTTATCGGGAAACCGCTGGCGAACCGCGTGATCCCGGAAAGAGACCAGCCGCGTGTCAGGCGGTCAGGATGAAAGAACTGATCGAACGGCAGCTGATACTCGTAGCTGACGACGAAGTTGTGTTTCACATCGAACGAGGAGATGGCATAGCTGAGCCCGGGATTGAAGGGGTTGACCTCCTCGGTTACGTTCGATGACTGATCCAGGGACTTGCCGTAGGTGTAGGCGGCGGAGAATTCAAGGCGGCCGCTGCTATGGCGGGCGCTGAGTTGCAGGGCGTTGTAGTTGGCGTGGCCGATCGTGGACTGGAGCGCATTGCTGCCGAAGTTCGGTCCCAGCGGCCCTCGCGTACCATTCACCTGTCCACCGGCAATCGGATAATACACCGTGTCCTCCCCGCCGGGGCCGCAGGTGAGCGTTCCCGGCTGCACGTCACTCGTTTGGCTGAGACTCCGGCACAGCGTCGGATTTCCTGGATTCGGCTCAATGAGAACACGCTGGCGATGGCTGGAAGTACCTACATAACTCGCGCTGAAGACCGTATTCGGTCCGGCTTGCCGTTCCATGGAAAGCATCCATTCTTCGGTGTAGGGCGTGCGCCCATGGATGTCATATCCTGGAATGCCGCTGATCGGCTCGTAGGTGCTCCAGTCGATGTTGGGATCGGGCTTGGTCCGCGAGGAGGTCAACGAGGCAAACTTATACGGAAAGGGCTGGCCATTGTCCCGACCGTTGGCCGCAGTGACGAATGGTGTCGCGAAGAGCGGAGGAGCCGGGCTGGTGTAAGTGGTGCCATAGGGCGCATTTGCGGCCAGCACGCTGATGGAAAGCGCATCGATCGCGGTATAGAAGTTTCCCGCGCTTGCCCGCACGCTGGTTGTTCCCGGGGCACCCAGGATCTTTCCCAGGAAGCTGCCTGCTTCCGCTTGCGGCGACCAGGCCACTCCCACGCGCGGCGCGAAGCTGAGGTTGCCGATAGGGGCGAGCGTATTCGGAATACCTTGATCGCCTGGATAAAGGATGCCCGGAGGCGCACCGGGGAAGACGGCCGACTGTGCTCCGGCGACGAAGGTAGATATCTGGTTGTACTTCTCCGACCAGGGCGCGATGCGATCCCAGCGAAGGCCGTAATTCAGCGTGAGATTGGGGCGAACGTGCCAGCTATCTTGCGCGAAGAGACCGAGGTATTTGTTCCGCGCGTAGAACGGGTTGAGCTGGCTCTGGTTGTATTGGCTAGGCACGCCGATCAGGAAATCGGCGAAGTCGACGCCGGTTTCCGTTCCCGAGAAAACGAAGCTGCCATTGAACTGGGCGATGGGGTGAGCATTGACCTGGTCGCCATGGAACTCTCCGCCAAACTTCATCGTGTGATTGCCCAGCACCTTGGAAACCGCATCAGTGACCTGATAGGTGTTGTTGACCTGAATAAGTTGGTTGGCCGCGGCGCCGGTGGAGTATCCGTTGAAGTTGAGGTTCTCGACACCCTCTCCCTTGGGATCGAGAGCAACAATGCTGGGGGTGCCGTCGCCATTCTCGAAGCCCTGCGCGGTCAAGCTTACGCCGAGACCACCCACGGGCTGACCGAGATTGGTTAGGTTGCGCATGTAGCTGAGGTGAAGTTCGTTGACCATCGTGGCATGGAAGGTCTTTGTATGGCCCAGTGCGAAGAGCTGTGCCCGGCCCGTAGTGATGGCATCGAAGCCCGGGACGCTGGCGCCGCTCTGCGCTACCGGATACGGGTCATCGAGATCGAAGTCGTCGATAAAGTAGTAACCGGAGAGCAGGCCCAGGCGCGTATTCGCGTCGATGCGGACGGCTCCCTTATCGTCACGCACCGTCTGGTTGAAGGAGGATGTGGCATAGCCGTTGGCGGTGTTCGGAGCCGGGATGTACTGGAGCATGCGCTGTGCCGGAGTCGACCACGCCGCCTGAGGAATCGCGGCGTTGGGAAAAACGCACTGCGCCGAGATCGTGCATCCGGAGACATAGTAAGGCTCACCCGAAGTCACGCCATAACCCAGTTTCTGCGTGAGCAGGTTTGCGAAGTAAGGACCGCCCACCACTCCGGTCAGGTTGCCGGCGAGGCCGGAGAGATTGCCCGAGCGGTCCGCGTTCGAGGGCACGCTGATGGTGCCGGTATCGATGCCCTGCGTCTGCCGTGTCCCCTGATAGTCGGTGAAGAAGAATATCCGGTCGCGATGAGTCGGTCCGCCGAAGGTTCCGCCAAACTGGTTTTGGCGGAAGGCGCCACGGGTGGGAGAAAAGCAGTTGCGCGCGTCGAGATCGGTATTGCGCAGAAATTCGAATGCATTGCCATGAAATCCATTGCTGCCGGATTTAGTGATGACATTGACTTGGCCGCCACTGAACTCTCCGTACTCGGCGTCGAAATTGCTGGTGATGATACGGAATTCGTCAATCGCATCGAGGTTAGGCACGATAGCCGTGCCGGCGTTGACGTCCTCTTCGACGTCGGCGCCATTCACGCTGAAGTAGTTGGCGAACTCCCGCTGCCCGTTGACGGAGATGGTGCCGGGATTGAGAGTTCCCGAGGGGTTGAGAACGGTCGCGCCCACATCCTGCACGGTGGTGGAGGTAATCGACGTCTGCGGGGCGACTCCGGGCTGGAGAGAGAGCAGGTCGGTATAGCTGCGGCCGTTGAGGGGAACCACGGTCATCTGGCGGCCGGTGATCACCTGGCCCATCTGGGTGCTGGTTGTCTCGACGTGCAGCGTGTTGTCGATCACGCTCACGGTTTGAGCGGCGCCGCCGACCTGGAGCGAAGCATCGAGGGTGAGAGCCGCGTTGGTATCGAGCACGACATCCGTGCGCTGATAACCAGAAAAACCAGAAGCCTGCACATTCAGCTCATAATGACCAACCGGCAAAACAGGGAAGGTGTAGTGCCCCCTGCTGTCGGCATGCGTCTGGTAAGAGAGCCCCGTGCTCGACTCCCGAACAGTGACATCCGCATTTGGAAGCACACGTCCAGAGGGGTCCTTGACTGTGCCTGAGATGCTTCCACCCACACTAGCCCAAGCCAATCCCGCCGATAAGACTGCAACGGCCCAAAAGATTCTCGCCATCTGGCGCAGGCAACGAAGCAACTCCGTTCTAACGTTCATGGCTCCCGCCCCAAAACTCACACGTCGTCCCAAGGCCAGCGAAGAAAAAGCGGCGGCCATTCGTGACAGTTGAAATTTTGCGGGGAGGAACCCTATAGTGAAGGGAGCCCACAGTCTATTTGGCTGTGGTCCCCAGGTCCTCGCGGTCTCCGCCAAGAGTTGGCCGCGGGGATCTGGCTTAGTATTCAGAGCATGGTTACGAAACCTTTTGCTGCGCTGCGCACCGCCTGCACAGTCCCCCTACTTCAAGACGCATCACCTGAATTTCAAAATCGTTCTTTGCCCCGATCTCCCGTTTCAGCTTCTGGAATGTGGGACTGTCAAACTCCTCGATTTCCCCACAACGGAAGCATGCCAGATGCAAATGGTCCTTCTGCGTCTTAACTTCGTAATAGTGTTTTTCTCCGTTGAGGTGCATTAGATCGAGTTCATCGATCAGGCCCAGCCGCTTGAGCAGCTCAAGCGTACGATAAACGGTCGCCCGATCGATCTTGGGGTCTCGCAGGCGGGCGCGAGACAATAGGGTCGCAGCGTCGAGGTGGGCGTCTGCCTGCTGGATGGTTTCGATCAACGCCCGTCTCTGCGAGGTTAACCGAACACCCTTCGTCTCCACCTCGTTCAAAAGCTCGCAGCGTTTAGGCATCGTCTCTAGTTGCGACTCGGTCGCACTTTCTATAATATACGACACTTTTGGTCCGATTACAACTGTGGAGCGGGAATTTCATCCGCGAACCGCTGGAACTGTTTCACGCGGTAGATGAAAGCGCTCCCGGGAAGCGGGTCGTCCGGATTTGGAACAATCTCGATTTGCGCTCGCTCCAATTTGAGCCTGACATGCTTCGAAGGTGTCAAGTCGGTAATTGGAAAACAGCCGAAGTACCAGATAGCGGGAAATCCAAGCCAGGTTGAAGGTGTGATGAGAGGAATTCAGGGCTTCTACGACTATTGGCTCGTCGCGTTGTCTGTCGTAATTGCAATCCTGGCCGCCTATGCAGCGCTCGACCTTTCGGGACGGGTGACGGTCACCCACGGGAGAGCCCGGGTGGCGTGGCTGTGCGGTGGTGCGTTCGCGATGGGAACCGGCATCTGGTCGATGCACTACATGGGGATGGAAGCTTTTCGACTGCCAGTGCCGGTGCGATATGACTGGACGACTGTGCCGAGCTGCTGCAGCGGATCGATGGGGATCGGGTTTTCCTTTCTGAGTTGGTGACAATATTCCGCGGGGAGTATCCGGGACAGATTCAGAATGCTCAGGAAGCCATTGCGCGCAAAGACGCTGCAGGAGTGGAACGCGTGGGGCACACGCTCAGAGGAGCCCTGGGCAATCTTTCCGCAACCGGCGCATCCGCCTTTGCCGGCGAATTTGAAACCATGGGAAAATCGGGCGATCTGGCGCTTGCCGGGGCCAAGCTGATGGAAGTGGAGAATGAAGTGCATCGTGCGATGGAGACGCTCGATGCGTTGTCCCTGGAGAGCGTCTAGTGTCCTGAGTTCTTAATTCGCATAACAAATTTGTCATCCCGACCGGAGCGTACCCGGATTTCCTACTGCGCAGCGCTAGCCATCGCCGGTGTGCGGCTTTTCCTTAAAGAAAGCCGCATGAAGTTCGCCANNCCCGACAGGAAATCCGGGGTAGCGGAGTGGAGGGACCTGCGGTTTCAGTCATTTGCGTGATCTCTGCTCTCTGGGATATATGGTGCGAACTTCTAACTCAGGACACTAGTGAAGATTCTGGTCGCGGAAGATGATCCAGTTTCACGGCGCATGATCCTTTTCGTGGGAGGAGGAAGCTACCAGACACGCGACAGCTCGAATCTGAAACTATTGCAACATCGAAGCATCCAAAGGCATAATCGGCCAGCCGTGCGTGGGGATACAGGGAGCCGCAGAGTTGCAAATTGGTATCGACAGCTTCGCAGCAGCAATTCCAGATCCGGTCACCGGTGTCGCCCTTAGCGCCGTCGAACGAATGCATCATCTGTTGCAAGAGATTGAGTTGGCCGACCAGGCCGGTTTGGACGTCTTCGGCATCGGGGAACATCACCGGCCCGAGTTTCTCGACTCTGCCCCTCCGGTCATCCTCGCCGCGGGCGCTGCGCTTACCAAACAGATCCGCCTTACCAGCGCGGTCACGGTTCTAAGCGCTGCCGACCCGGTGCGTATCTTTCAGCAATTCGCAACTCTCGATTTGATATCGCAGGGCCGCGCGGAGATCGTCGCCGGGCGCGGATCTTTTGTCGAGTCGTTCCCGCTCTTCGGCCTCGAACTCGAAGACTACGACTCGCTCTTTGCCGAGAAGCTCGAACTGCTGCTCACCATTCGTGAGAACACGCAGGTCTACTGGTCAGGCAAGCACCGCGCTCCGCTCACCGGGCAGAGCATCTACCCGCGACCCTTACAAAATCCACTGCCCATCTGGATGGGTGTCGGGGGTACGCCTAATTCCTTCGCTCGCGCCGGTGCGCTTGGGCTTCCTTTGATGGTCGCCATCATCGGCGGCGAACCCCACCGCTTTCGCCCGCTCATCGAACTCTACCGCGAGACGGGGCGCCGCGCGGGCTACTCTGCTGAGCAGCTACGCGTGGGACTTCATTGCGTCGGCTTTCTCGGAGACACGACGCAGCAGGCCGCGAACGACTTCTTTCCGGGGTATGCGCACACCTTCACCGAGATCGGCAAAGAGCGGGGATGGCCGCCCACCACGCGGGCACAGTTCGATGCCACGCGTGGTCCTACCGGAGCCCTGATTATCGGTGACGCCGAAACCGTCACCGATAAGATTCTTTACATTAATGAAGCTCTTGGCGGCATCTCCCGCATCACTTTTCAGATGGGTGTCTCGACACTGCCCCATGCCAACATGATGCATGCCATCGAGATTCTGGGCAACCGTGTCGCCCCGATGGTGCGCCAGGAACTCGGGGTGAGCACCGGCGCCGGAATGGCCAAATGAGCAAGCTGCTTCGCTGTGCATGGTCGGAGAGCGATCCGCTGCTGCGCGCATACCACGACCAGGAATGGGGAGTTCCCGAGCACCAAAGCCGTGCGCTGTGGGAGCTGCTTATGCTGGAAGGATTCCAAGCCGGCCTGGCATGGATCACCGTCTTGCGCAAGCGTGAGGCCTTCCGGCTGGCATTCCATCGCTTCGATCCGGAGATCGTTGCAGGATTCGGTGAGGGCGACGTGACTCGATTGCTCGGCAACGCCGGCATCATTCGCTCCCGCGCCAAGATCGAGGCGACGATCAAGGGCGCCCGGATTTATCTGGAGATGCAGGGCAATGGCGAGGATTTCTCCAAGTTTGTCTGGAAGCTGGCCGGTGGTAAGCCAATCCAAAACAAAACGGGCCATGTGCCTGCGAAGACCGCTCTCTCAGAGGAGATCTCGGCCGTGCTCAAGAAACGCGGCTTCAAGTTTGTTGGCCCGGTCATCGTTTATGCCTGGATGCAGGCGTCCGGGATCGTCAACGATCACGATCCACGGTGCTTTCGGCGTAAGGTCGGCAACCAGGGATCCACCCGGTAGCCCCATTTCGCTCTCGAAGCTGTGAAGAAACTCTCGCGGTCTTGCTCCGAAACACTGTCCTGACCACGGATCAAAGGGTGCCCCATATCTCGCCAAAAACAAGCGAGATATGGGGCACCCCTTGATCCGTGGCACGACGAAGTCCTCCGGGTTTCGTCACAGCTTCTGGCGCAAGCATAGGCCACCCATCGCTGCTTTGCTGGACAGAAGGGATAACCTAGCGCAGGTAGTCTCCGCTTTTGCCGCCGGACTTGCGAACCAAGACGATCTCGCGAATGGTGATGGATTTATCCATCGCCTTACACATGTCGTAGATAGTGAGCGCAGCCACGGCTGCTGCCGTCAGCGCCTCCATTTCCACGCCGGTGCCGGCGACCGTCGCAGCAATGCTGTGGATCTCGATGCCGCCGGGAACAACGGCCGCCGAGACATCGATAAAGCTCAAAGGCAGTGGATGACACATGGGAATCAGGTCTGCCGTTCGTTTGGCCGCCTGAATGCCGGCAAAACGCGCGACTTCAAGCGGGTTGCCCTTGGGGTTTTGCGGGAGAGCGGCAAGCACCGAGTCTGAGAGTACGACAAAGGCTGAGGCTTCGGCCTCGCGCCGCGTGGCTGGCTTGGCGCTTACGTCAACCATGTGAGCGCTGCCTTCAGCGTCGTAATGTGAGAGCTTGTCCATCGTTGCTCAGGGTAGTGCATTTCTCCTGTAGGCGCTAGAGCAGCACGGTCACGGTTTCGCCCGCACTAAGAAGGGCGCGGTCAGCGGGAACCACAAGAAAGCAATTGGAGCGGCTGGTGCTCGCGAGGTCGCCGGAACCTTGCCATGCGACCGGCTCCACGGTCACATCGATGGGCGCCCAGCCAGGCACGGTGCGCAGCATGGCCGGCAGGAAGCGCGTCAGGCCAGTCTTGCCAGGGACGTCACTCGCCAGCCTGGCCCGCGCAAAGCGGGGACCGCGGGAGGCTTCACCGCAGAGCGCGCCCAGCAGCGGCTCGACAAAAAGCGAAAACGTAACCATGGTGGAGACAGGATTGCCAGGAAGTCCGAAAAAGTAAATCTGGCGATGATCCGAGGTAAGCCGACCGAAGACGACAGGCTTGCCGGGCTGAATCATCGCCCCGGTAAAGAAGAACTCGGCACCCAACGAGAGCAGGACCTCCTCCACCAGATCGTACTTTCCCATGGAAACCCCGCCGGAGAGCAGCAGCAGGTCGGCTTCGAGTGCGGCGCGGATGATGGCTTCAAGATGCCCGCGCTCATCGCGCGCGATGGCGAGCCGGAGTGGCTGGGCTCCGGCGGCGAGGACCTGCGCGGCGAGCGAGTAGCTATTGGAGTTGCGAATCTGTTGGACCAGCGGCTTTTGGTCCATTTCGACCAGCTCGTCGCCGGTGGCGACGATGGCCACGCGGGGCGGGACGAAGACACGGAGCTGTGCCGCACCGCAGGCCGCGGCTGCAGCGACCTGGGCGGCGAAGATGCGTGTGCCCACCGGCAGGATAACTTCCCCTGCCCGGGCCTCGGCTCCCGTGGGAACGATATTGTCACCGGACGAGATGGCGCGGCCCTGGGTGAGGCGAAGCGTGTCGTGCTCACGCTGCACGTGCTCGACCATGACCACGCAATCGGCACCGCCGGGGACGGGCGCGCCGGTCATTATTTCGACCGCCTCTCCGGCAGGGATTTCAAATCCAACTGCCTCCCCAGCGCGAATCTGGCCGACGATCTTGAGGCTCAAGCCGGCGGCAAGATCGGCAGCGCGGCAGGCAAAGCCATCGCGGGTGGAGCGACGAAAAGGCGGCTGATCGCGGTCCGCACGGATCGCCTCGGCCAAAACCAGGCCGAGAGCGTCGAGCAGGGGCGTGGACTGTGGAGGGTTCCGAAGATCGCCGGCCAGNNCGCGGCTTTTTCTCAAGAAAAGCCGCACCTCGCGACACTTGCCAGTGCAGAGTAAAAGTGAAAATGCTCTAGAGGCGCAGGAGGTTAGGACGCCGCCAGGCGGAACAGCGTCCCGATGCTCTCTTTCCCCCGCTGTGACAGCCTTGGTTTAGTGTTTGCCGGCGGAGTATTTATTGTTGACCTTCTCCCCAATCTCCGTCAAAATCTGCGTCGCTTCCGCCGCCATGGGACCGTTGGGGGCGAGTTCAAGGTACTTATGGTAGGCCTCCGCGGTGCCCGGGGGGGCGACGATCTTTTGCGTCTTGGGATCCACCGTGGCTTTGGAGATGAGCGCCTGTCCCTTCAGGTAATAGGGGATCGGCTTGGTCGGGTCAGCGGCGATCGCTTTGTCCGCGGCGGCGACGGTGGCATCGGGTTGCCCGGCGCGGCTGAGGATGATGGTCTCGTTGCTGTAAAACATTCCTGCATTCGCGGGTTGAAGCTTGGCCGCGGCGTCATACGATGCAGTGGCGTCTGGGATCTTATTGGTATTGGCGTAAACCTCACCCAAACCGTTGTCGGCAGCAGCTTCGATTTCAGGATTGGGCTTCTTGGATGCGGTATCGAGGTCCAGTGCCTTCTTGAGCGAAACCCCGGCGTCGTCATATTTTTTTAGCCCAGTCTGGGCAATGCCCAGCTCCAGCCACAGGACAGGAACGTCCGGCTTTAAGGTCGTGGCCTGCTGCATGATCGTGGCGGCCTCGTCGAACTTCTTCTGCTGGTTGTCGGCGCGTGCCTGCTTGAGCATGTCATTCAGCTTGCCGATGCTCTGGTTCTCTTTGTTGATTTCCGCATTTTTCGTCTTGGCTTCTTCCAGGGCCTTCTTTTGTTCCGGAGGCAGCTTGTTTACATACTCAGCGCGGCTCAGATCGAAATCCTGCAGGGTGTCCGTACCAGCTGTAAACTTCACGTTGTCAAAGCGGTCGATGGCTGTAGTGGGCGGCTGGTCAGGTTTTTCGGGCGGTTTGTAGAGCGTGACGAAGTACGTGCCTGGAGCAATTCCCTCGCCCTTGTAGTCGCCATTCTGGTCGGCCTTGAAGGTGAATTTGGCGGTCTTGCCATCGGTGCTGAGGGTCACTACAGCGTTGGCGATGGGTGCGTTTGCCGGGTCCTGCACGTGACCGTGGATCTTGGCCGTGGTGTCTTGGGCACGGGCAAGCGCTGGAACGAAAGCGAGCGTGACGAAAGCGAGCCAGAGAGTGATTTTCGAACGCATGGTAGTTCTCCTCGAAGCGGGCAGCAGCAGTACACCACAAGCGGATAGCCACCCGCATAGCACGACCAAGTTAAATGGAAGGGCACCAACAATTCAAGGCCAAGAGCGACCGTGGCCCGCCGCTCGATACCAGTGGGATGCGTTAAAGCGGTTTCACAGTTACTGTGACCGCATAAAGAGTGTGTTTTTTCGTTCGCTACCCACCTCCGGCGAAACCGCTTAGCCGACCGGGGAGACCGCCTGGTGCTGTTCCCACCAAGCGCCAAATAGCGCCAGGGCGCGCTCGCATTGCAGACGGTGCCGCTCCCGCTTGTCGCGGATCTGCTTGCGCAACTGCTCTTCGAGCGGCAGCAGCAGATCGAAGGTGATATTGGCCGGCTGGAAGTCTTTGGCCTGGGCATGGGTAATGTAGTGCACCAACGAACCCAGCGCGGTGGGGCGAGGCACGGCCACAGCCTCCCGGCCGTGGGCAAGCTGGGCGGCATACAGGCCGGCGAGCATGCCGGTTGCGATGGACTCGGTATAGCCTTCAACCCCCGAAAGCTGCCCCGCGATCAGGATGGACGGGTGCTCACGGAGGGTGAGCGTCCCGCTGAGCACGCGAGGCGCATTGATATAGGTGTTGCGATGGATCTGGCCAAAGCGCAGGAACTTTGCCTTTTCCAGCCCGGGAATCAGGCGCAGGACGCGCGCCTGCTCGCCGAATTTCAGGTGGTTTTGCAGGCCGACCAGGTTGTAGGAGTCTGCGCGGAGGTTTTCGCAGCGCAATTGCACCACCGCCCAGGGCATTTTGCCGGTGCGCGGGTCGCGCAGGCCGACCGGCTTCATGGGGCCGANNAGCGTCTCCCGGCCGCGCCGTGCCAACTCCTCGATGGGCAGGCAGCCTTCGAAGTATTCCAGCTTCTCCCACTCCCGGCTCTCCACTGCTTCGGCCGAGACCAGGGCATCGTAGAAGCGCTCGTATTCTTCCTTCGACATGGGGCAATTGATGTAGTCGGCGGTGCCTTTGTCATAGCGGGCGGCGAAGTAGACGCGCTCCATGTCGATGGAATCGGCTTCGACGATGGNNACGATGGGGCTGATGGAATCGTAGAAGGCGAGCTGTCCGGCGCCGGTCAGCCGGGCAATCTCCGCGCAGAGCGGGGCCGAGGTGAGCGGGCCCGTGGCCACAATGGTGAGCTGGGCCTCGTCGAGCGAGGTAATCTCTTGCCGATGAACGGTGATGCGGCTTTCCTGCTCGATGGCGGTGGCCACCCGGCGAGAGAATTCGACCCGGTCGACGGCCAGGGCGTGGCCGGCGGGCACCGCGCTCGCGTCCGCGCAGGTGAGCAGGGCACAGCCGGCGCGGCGCATTTCCTGCTTCAGCAGCCATGGCGCGCTGTATTCACTCTCGGACTTAAGCGAATTGGAGCACACCAACTCGGCGAAGTCGGCCGTCTGATGCGCTGGCGTGGAGCGCAGTGTGCCGTCAACAACCGCGCGCATCTCGTAGAGGTCCACCTGGCAGCCTTGGCGGGCAGCCATCAGGGCAGCCTCCGGGCCGGCCAGGCCGCCGCCGATGACACAAATCCGGGCTGGGCCCCGCCCGCTCAACGGGCCGGCTCCGATGCCGGCGCCAAGGTCGCCAGGGAACGAATGCCTTCGTCATTGACGCGCATGATGCGCCACTCGTCGAGAAACTGCGCCCCCAGGCCCTGGTAGAAGTCGATAGCGGTCTGGTTCCATGCCAGAACGTCCCATTGCAGCCTGGGACATCCTCGCTCGGCGGCGCGGGCCGCTACTCTCGCCAGCAGGGCTTTGCCGATGCCTTGCCCACGGAAGCGGGGCAGTACGAAGAGATCCTCCAGGTGAATACCGGAGCGGCCCCTCCAGGTGGAGTAGTTGTAGAAGTAGAGCGCAAAGCCGGCCGGTTGGCCGCGTTCTTCCCCGTCCCCGTTTTCGGCGATCAGGCACTCGAAGCAGGGCTGTTCGCCGAAGCCGTCGCGCCGCAGGTCGGCCTCGGTGGTCTTGACCGCATCCGGGGCCCGCTCATACGTGGCGAGCGCGCGGATAAGATCGAGAATCGCAGGGATGTCAGCGGGAGTGGCGGCGCGGATGGAGTGCATCGTCTGAACCCTATTTTATAACGGTAAAGGAGGCGCCCTAAGAAGCTTCGCTTTCCTGCTGGCGTGCGTGATGTCGTCGCGCCTTCATCCGGTTGCCGCAGGTCTTCATGTTGCACCACCGCCGGGTATGGTTCTTGCTGATGTCGAGAAAGAGCCAGCGGCAGGTTGGATCGCCGCATTCTCTCACTCGCTCCGCTTCACTCGTGACCAGCAAATCAGAGGCCGCCTCGGCCAGCTTCCACAGCGGAATCTCCGCTTCCTGCTCAAGACCGGACCAGCTCCAAACCAGCTGCGACTCGCCCAGGCGAAGCCTGCGATGCAGGGCCACGGCCCGGAAGTGCCTTTCCAGCGTTTCCACCTGCGCGGCCGGCGGTTTGCCACCGTCCATCCAGGCGTACAGGACGGCTGCGAGCGCCTCGCGCAGCTCCACCGCGGAGGCAAGCACCTGCTGCGCATCTTTTTCACGGACGGTGCGCGCGAGTTTGCGAGCCTGTTCCGCGGTCAGCAGTCGCGACTGCGCGGCCAGGCGGAGAAGATCTGCGTAGGTGGAAAGGAGCTCCTCCGGACCGTTCGCGGAGAAACGCAAATCCATGGTGTTGACGAGGTCGAGCGCCGGGTTTCCAGCAAGCAAGTTAAACGGCTTGGGAACGGGGTTGCTCATGAATTCAATTATAACTCTCAAAAATAGTTTTAGAGGTTACCCTAAACCGGGTTACAATATAACCAGTCATGGCAACTACAATGGTTAGAACGAGCGGCGCCGCGAAGCAACAGGGGAAGTTCGACATCCGTGTCTTTCTCGCTTTCGTGGCCATCTATGTTTTGTGGGGATCGACCTATCTGGCGATTCGTATCGCGGTACACGAGGTGCCTCCACTCTTCGCCGCCGGGGCGCGGTTCTTTTTGGCCGGCCCCTTGCTTTACGTCGTGATGCGCTTTCTCGGCCGATCCCGTCCCACCGGCAAGGAGTGGGGCAGTCTTTTGCTGATCGGCTCGCTGATGTTCGTGGTCACTTACGGGTTGGTCTTCTGGGCAGAACAGTTCGTGCCTTCCGGGTTTACCTCCGTTCTCGAGGCGACGCTGCCGCTCATCACCATCGCGCTTGAGGTCTTTGTGTTTCGCCAACAGAGCTTCCGCTGGAGACTCCTGGTCCCCATAGTGCTTGGATTTGCAGGTGTCTTGTTGCTGCTGCTGCGCAATGTCCAGCACATTGCCATCTTGCCCTGCCTCGCCGTCCTGGCCGGAGGGACGGCATGGTCGCTGGGCGCCGTGCTGACGCGTGCAATGCCGCTGCCAAAGTCCAAGGGAATCACCGCCGGGGCGGAGATGATGATTGGCGGCGCGATTCTGCTCGTTCTCTCCGCCTTGACCGGAGAGATGCACCCGTTCCCGCATGTTTCACTAAGAGCCGTGCTCGCCCTGGGCTATCTGGTTGTTGCCGGCTCGCTGTTGGGCTTCACCGCCTTTGTCTGGCTGCTTGGCCGCATGCCCGCTACGCGTGTCGCCAGCCATGCCTATGTCAATCCGGTCGTCGCCGTCGCCCTCGGCTACTTTGTCGCGGGAGAGGTGGTCACCGCGCGGATGCTCTTCGGCACCGCACTGATTGTTGCCAGCGTCGCGCTCATTCTCATCAAAGACAAAGCTGATGTGCCGGCGAAAGACAAAGCTGAAATACCTGAGTTTCCCGGTGAATTGAACGAGGTAGCTAGTTGAGGTAGATCTCGTCAATGTAACACCAGCGCCAGTCTTCCCCGGGTTCAACGGATTGCATGATGGGATGCCCGGCGGCGTGGAAGTGGGCAGTGGCATGGCGGTTTTTGGAGGAATCGCAGCAACCGACCTTGCCACACTCCAGGCACATCCGCAGGTGAACCCAGGTGTCTCCGGTCTTGAGGCATTCCTCGCAACCCTTGGTGTGTGGCTTAACTTTCTTCAGATGATCTTTTATGTGCGTGCACTTGACTGCGGTCATGGAATCCTCTTTTCGGTGCGATGTTGCCTCGGCGTTAGAAAAGCTTTGAATTAAGTCGATGGGCAATCCCTCAGCGGCTAAAGCCGCACTCACTCTGCGGCGTTTACGGACGGCCTGAACAGGCTGCGGAAAAACTCTGGATTGAGGTTAAATCGGCGGAAAGCATACCTCAGG
>PLZN01000072.1 GCA_003152195.1 Acidobacteriaceae bacterium | reverse complement strand
CAGAGTCCATGCGGCTCTACCCGCCTGCATGGGCCATGGGCCGCCAATCGATAGCCGAGGTTGAACTGGGTCCTTACCGTTTTCCCACAGGCACCTATTTTTTCTTCAGCCAATACATCATTCAGCGCAGCGCGAAGTATTTCCCCGATCCCTTGCGCTTCGATCCTGACCGGTTTCTCCCCGAGAATAAAGCGGGGCGGCCCCGCTTTGCCTATTTCCCCTTCGGCGCAGGGGGCCGGCAGTGTATCGGAGAGGCTTTTGCCTGGATGGAAGGGGTGCTCATGCTGGCCACCATCGCGCAGCAATGGCGCCTGCGGTTCGTTCCCGGTCAGGCCGTCGAGGTGCAGCCCAAGATCACGCTTCGCCCCAAGTATCCGATGATGTTTGTTCCCGAGCCGCGCTGAAGTGGTGTCGCCCTAATCTTTGCTACTCTCGTCTACGTGGGCTTCGATCAGTTTGTGGGAAATCTTGCGACGGTCCGCCACCTGCGGGAGGCGATCGCGGCGGAGCGGATGCCTCCCGCGCTTATCCTTGCAGGCCCTCGGGGCGCGGGCAAATACACCCTGGCCATCATGCTGGCGCAGACCATGGCTTGTCTGCGGCGGCCGGTCAGTGATGGCCTGCCTGATTTCTGCGGAGTTTGCAGCAATTGCCAGCGCATCGCGCTCTCCCAGCCACTCGCTGAGCGGGTCAGCGAAGCAATTGCCGCCCGGGAAGAGCTCCGTGAAGTGGACAAAAAAGAGACCCGCGTCCTGATCCAGACCCATCCCGATGTGGTGGTCATTCCTCCGGACCCGCCCCAGTTGCTGATCAAGATGGGCCAGGTCCGCAGTGTCGTGCAACGCATTTACCGGCTACCCGCCGATGCGCCGCGCGCGGTTTACATCTTTACCAGCACGGCCTTCATGAAAGAGGCCGCCAATTCCCTGCTCAAGATTCTCGAGGAACCACCCGATTACGCTCACATACTGTTGCTGGCGGAGAATCCCGGCGAACTGCTGCCTACAATACGTTCCCGTTCCAGCCTTTTTCGGCTGGGCGCATTGCCGCCGGAACAGATCGAGGCAGTGCTTGCCGAGCGCCGGAAGGACTGGCAACCGAAGCAGCGCGCCCTTGTTGCTCGTCTGGCGGAGGGCGCCATCGGTCAGGCACTGGGCTTCGATCTAGAAGGCTATCTCGCCAGCCGCCAGGACGCGCTGGTGATCCTCTACAACGCCACCGGTGAGCGTGCCGGGGAGAATGATTATTCAGCCCTCTTCCGCATAACCGAGACCTACCGTGCAGGTGCCGAAGGCCAGCAAAAGACCAGTGCCCTGCTGCACACGTTCGCCAGCCTGCTCGAAGACCTTTTGCTGCTCCATTCCGGATCCGGCCAGTTGATTCGCAACATCGACCTCCTGACCGAATTGACACGCATCTCGCAAACCATCAGTGTGGCCTGGATTGAGGTGGCTGTCCGCGGCCTTGATCAGGTGGAACAAGGCATGCGCCGCAACCTGCTCCGGTCCCTATCGCTCGATGCGTTTGCCGTCGGCCTCGCACAGTCGTAACCTAAAGCATTATTTTGCACAGCTACCCAAGAGGCAACTCCCGCATCGTATGCAGTAGCTTCCAGTCTAAGACAATGCCTGATTCTTCCGCCATCCCGGTTCGCCGCGAAGAAGAAACGCGTCAGCCCAAAGCGAAGAGCACAGGTGATGGGCGGGATTCATCACCTGTGACCTCCGTAAGCCCCGCGGGACCGCGCAAGCTCATTCGGCCGCGCCTGCCGGTGGGTGCCTCGCCGAGACGTTATCCTGCTGGCCTTTCCCCGATTTCTCCCAGCCATCTGACTCATCATCCATTGGATTCTGCCGCAACGCTTGGGGAGAGTTCTCACGCTGAGGCTTTTTACTTTCAAAAGCAGATGCAAAGCCAGACCTTGATGGTCTTCGTTATGGACGATGGCGAGCTGATCGAGGGTTATATCGAATGGTATGACCGCAATGCGATCAAAGTGCGCCACAGTGGCCGCACCCTTATTTATAAATCCAGCATCAAATACCTCTACAAAGCGGCAGATAACAACCGGGTGTAGGGTTTCTCAACGGGCGGCTTTGAGCAGGCGGTCGCGAATGGCAACGCCCAGCCCCTTGTCTTCCGGCAATGGACAAAGAATCACGGTTGCCCCAGCTCCATCCAATTCCCGCAGTCCGGCAAAGAGGCGCCGGGCGAGTCCCTCCTGATCCCCCAGATCACCCCAACGATAGATTAGGTCAGGTCGCGAGAGAGCGCCGAGGCTTAGGTCGTCTGGGAGCATGATCCCGACCGCCTCGCCATCGGCTTGCAGTTGTTCCGCTAGCCTCATTACCCTTTCCGCATCTGCGCCCTCCAGGAGAATTAACCGTGCCCGGGGGGAGTAGTGCTTCAGGCCCAGGCCAGGGGAGGGTTGGGTGTTCGGCATGGATGCGGCGTCCAGCGGCTCTCGATAGGCGAGCAACGTACCACATACCGCCTGCACCTGCTGGAAGGTGACCATGCCCGGACGATAGAGCATAGGCGGCTCCTCACAGACGTCGACCACGGTCGATTCAAGCCCAAGCAACGAGTCTCCGGAGTCGATCACCGCGTCAATACGGCCATCCAGGTCTTCGAGAACAAATTCCGCGCGTGTGGGACTCGTCCTGCCGAAAGAATTCGCGCTGGGCGCCGCCACCGGCACTCCGGCGAGCTCGATGAGTCTCCGGGCAACCGGGTGACCCGGCATGCGGACCCCGATTCGGGGGCGCGATGCGGTCACGATTGCCGGGACGCGGAAGCTTTTCGGCAGCAACAAGGTCAGAGGCCCAGGCCAGAAGGCTTCCATCAGCAAGCGGCCGTTTCGAGGAATTTCGCTGGAGACCAACCGAAGCTGCTCCTCGCTGGCTACGTGCACGATTAACGGATCCCACGCCGGTCTCTGCTTGGCCTCGAAAATGGCTTGCACCGCCGCCTCGTCGAGGGCATTCGCGCCCAGTCCATAAACGGTCTCGGTGGGGAAGGCCACGGTGCCGCCGCTCCGCAGCAGTTCCGCGGCCTGGCGCAAGGATGCCATCGATTCTGCCGAATCGATGGCATTGGCATCGACGGCCAGCCGCAGTGTCTTCTTTACGGTCACTCTTGTGTCTGTTTTGAACCTCTCCCATTTTCCCATGGCGTCTCGGCTGGTATAGACTCCGGCCTATGCAGGCCATGGAAACGGAAGTAAAAATACGGGTGGCGGACCGCCACGCCTTCGAGCAGAAGCTGCCGGCACTTGGTTTCAAACGCGTCACCGCCCGCACCATGGAGCGAAACACCCTCTATGACATGCCCGACCGCCGGCTGCGCAATTCGCGGGAAATTCTGCGCATTCGTCAATATGGCGGCAAATGGGTGCTCACGCACAAGAGTGTTCCCAGCGATCTGACGGAGGAAGGCCCGCACAAGAACCGTGTGGAAACCGAGACGGTGGTCGAGGATGGCCCGGTGCTGGGCAAGATCTTCGAGAGCCTGGGCTTCGCACCGGTATTTGTCTATGAAAAGTGGCGCACGGAATGGGCGGACAAGCGCGGCCATTGCGTTCTGGACGAAACGCCTTTAGGGGTCTATGCCGAGCTCGAAGGCCCGGGTGATTGGATCGACGCAACTGCGCAACAGCTCGGCTTCGCAGAGAGCCAATTCATCACGCTCAGTTACGGTCGCATTTTCGAGAACTGGCGCGATCAGACTGGATCCGGCGCTACGAACTTCACCTTCGCCGAAATTCCGGAGAGCTTTCGAAAAGAGGGCTTGTAGCGGGTTCGCAACAGCACTCTGCTTTCAGGAAATCGGGAGATAGCTTGGTGTTGCAATCGCTATGCAGTCCCGAAGGGACGGCCTGAAAGTAGCCCAGGACGTCAGTCCTGGGTGATCCGATGACCCCCAAAACAAGTCCCGGAAGGGACGGCTGAACGTCTTTTTCATTGTTACGTATCTAGGATGCACCAGCCGTCCCTGCGGGACTCGCGCGTTCTTAAGCCTACCCAGCACTGCGTGCAGGGCCTGGAGTTTCTACATTTTTCCGGGCCGAGGGCGGCTCCGGACACAAAATCATGTTC
>PLZN01000232.1 GCA_003152195.1 Acidobacteriaceae bacterium | reverse complement strand
AAAGCCGTGCCCTTCGTTCAGGAACTTTCCGCAACTTGTAAAGCTCGCACATTAAGCCTTCCAATCTACCGCGGCTGACGGAGTGGTATTGATTCACGGTTTCGCGGTAGGTAGTTGCAGCCGAAACGTCTTGATTTCGAACGGCCGAAGATCGAAATGGATGGAATTGTTCTCGACGGCGATCGACCGAAGCGAGTCTTCCATCAAGTTCACTTCCGAGGCGCCTTGAACGCCGCTAACAAAGTGGATCTTGATGTCGTTGGCCGCACGCCCGGACGCCTCGTAGACTCGGGCAATCACGCCAACCCCATCCTGAGCAGGCTTGAGAGCGCTCAAAACTACGTTGGGTGACGAGACCTCGATCAGGCCGAACTTTTTCGGTAGCTTGCCACGATGTTGGTCGAGCGGACGCACCAACAACGGATTGTTGAACTCGAGTCCTGCTCGAAAGCTCAGGGCGTCCTGCCAGTTGCCCATGTGCGGTACCAGCGCGTAGTGAAACGTGCGCTCCTGCCCTAGCTCCAACCCCAAATCGGAAGAAGCAGGTTGGCCGAGGGAAAGTACGTAATCGTTGATGTGCGTCGATCGCATCAGTGAAAGCAGCACCGTCCCATCCGATACATTGCTGCCGGGCAGTCCGATGTTGAGCAGACTAAGCCCNNTGTTTCCCATCGCTCAAGTCCATCCAATTCTGTGCGGGAAGCTCATGCTTCTCCGGCCGTTCGATGGCGCCAAAGGGAATCTCATCGAACCGACGCCCACCCTGAATAGAAGTGGGAAAGAGAAGGCGGTAACGCACAAATTTGTCGTTGTTGAGGATCGTGGTCTCGATATCGATACGCCGGACGCCCGAGTAGACTCGCACCCGGGTTGAGAAGCTGTCGTTTCCAAACGGGTGATGAATGCTGAACTCGGAAAAGACNNACCGGCCCCGCCGTTATCTCCCCGCTCCCTCCTACCCATTCATTGCTGAAATGAGCGCGGTCATGCTCCGGCAGGCCGCTGGGGCGAGTCATCGCGGTAAGTCTGGCGCCATTCAGCGTTCCATAGAGTTCCCATGGGTCGCCGCCATCCTGCTCGCAGGCCACAATGTTGCCCGGCCGATCAACGAACACCTGCCAGGGCCCCGAAGATGTTTTCAGCTCCAGACCAGTCATGGCCCCGGTCCACAGATCAAAGGCCGCTCGATAGAACTGATTCTCAATCGACCCGGTATCCACATGCATCGTGGAGGCCTTGAGCGCGGCGTCAGTATCTTCAGCGCCCCCCTGCCGCGGGGCAACGGAGTATATCGCCCAACCTATCGCCGGGACATCGCGGGCAATAAAGGCAACGGTCGCGTTTCGAATGCCCCCATCTGCATCCCGTTCTGCTTTGAGAATCTGCACCGGCTCCACGCTGCCATCGGGGCCATGAACCTCGATCTCCTTGACCCCTGGGCCGGGACTCACTTCCGCCTGGGCAACGTCTGTGCGCGACCAACCAAGCGAATTGAAGACCAGGATCGGGATGGCGCTGCTCTTCTCATGGCTGGTCGTCTCGATCGTCGTGTCAATCAACGATGTAATCGCATCCAGGCTGCTCTGAACCAGTCCGCCGCTCAGGTCCTTGGAAAACTGATACCCCCGGATAGTGTCCTCGTAAACCTTATCGACCATAGTGCCGGAAGTGAGATCGTGTGCTTGGTTAAAGAGAACTGGCTCCCATGCTTGCCACCGCCGCGTTTCGTCGGGCGGCACGCCGAAGAACTCGGCCAAGGCAGCCAACTTCTCTGAGCTGGTCAGGATCTGCTCGTCCTCCCGCATCCATTGCTTGAGCTCGACACGGTTGCTGTAAGTGCCCTGGAAAACGGGATTCAACTCTCCGACGATTATGGGACGATCGGTACGCTGGGAAACTACCTGCTCGAAATCGGCAGGCACAGCGAAGCGTTCGGCGAAAGCCGTGTTGCCTTGAGCGTTCCACGCGTGCACCATCTCCGGCAGTTCCTGCTCCGGTGAAATTACGTCCATTCCAGCCACGGCCACACGATCTTTAAAGTGGGAATACTCCCCGAGGCTGCCCCAGGTCTCCCGTGAATAGCGGGAAAATTCGAAGATATTCTTTGGCGCTGGATAGAACAGCGCATAGCTGAGTGGCAACCAGAAGGCAGGGATCCTGGTTCCGTCCAGGCCAGCCCAAAGGAACTCGGACGGCGCGTCATTGTGAGGTCCGCGTTGAAACCAATACGATTTGAAACCGGCCAGGTTGAGCAGCTGCGGCATTTGCGCATGATGGCCAAAGGTATCGATCGCCCACCCCGTGGTCACGTCAACGTTGAGCGCCTTGCGAAAGTAGTCCTTACCGTACAACACCTGTCGAATCCATGACTCGCCGCTGGGTATATTGACATCGAGCATCACGTCGGTCGCGCCAACGATTTGCAGCCTGCCTTGCGAGACGTACCGGCGAAACTCAGCGGAATCCTGGGGATACCTTTCCAAAAAAGGCTTGACGTAGGCAGCTTGGTCCAACACAAAGCGGTAGTCGGGAAAGTCCCGCAGAAGATGGAGTGCCTGCAAAATATTGGGCAGACCGTCTTCGAGATATTCTTCGCGCGTCTCGAAGACGGCGCCCTCCCAGTGGGTGTGAGGAATCACATAAAGAGTGGGTTGATTCGATTGCTGCTGGGTTTGCGATGGGGCACTGGTGACGAGCGCAATCAAGAGTGCACACAGAATGACAACGCGAAAACACATTACAGGCCTCCGTCAAGCTTGACGGACGATAGTATCAAGTGGTGCAGATCCTAAGCGAATCGACATCCGCGATCTTCTTGCGTCGATGGCAGCTTCCCCCGGCTTTGCGATAGGATCAGGACCGATGCCTGCCGGGCTCCAATACCAGTCACTACAACGGACGGTGGACGGACTTGCCCGCCGGATCACGTGCGCTATCCTTCTACTCTCTTTTCCATCCGCAGCAACCAGTGCCCCTGGTGCCGGCGCTGGTCAAAAGCCGGCGGTATCGAACCCCGCGACCGGCATCTATCCCGCCACCAAGGATCATGAGCCTCCCGCATGGTTTGTCGACGTGGCCGATGCGGCCGGCATCAGGATGACCGATGTGAACGGCGGTGTGAAAACGAAGCGCTACATCATCGAGTCCACTGGCAGCGGCGTAGCCATCCTGGACTACGACAACGATGGCTGGCCGGATATCTTTTTTGTGAATGGAACAGCGCTGGACGACTCCTCACAAGGGATCTCGTCCAAACCGACGAGCCATCTCTTTCACAACAATCACGATGGCACGTTTACCGATGTAACGGCACACGCCGGCTTGCTGGGTACAGCATGGGGGCAGGGCGTCTGCGTCGGCGACTATGACAATGATGGATATGACGATCTCTATGTGACCAGCTATGGCAAGAATCGGCTCTACCACAACCAGGGAGACGGAACTTTTAGGGAACTCGCGGAAGTAGCCGGAGTGGCCGGAACCGGAAAGGAGTGGGGCACCGGCTGCGCGTTTGTTGACTATGATCGCGATGGCAAGCTGGACCTGATGGTTGCGAACTATGTCCACTTCAACCTGGCAGACACGCCCGCTCCCGGCCAGGCAAGCTACTGCATTTGGAAAGGGGTGGCGACCTTCTGCGGACCCCGCGGCTTGCCGAGCGCACCCAACACCCTCTACCACAATCTGGGGAACGGCAAGTTTGAGGACGTCAGCAAGACCAGCGGCATTCAAAACACAACCGGCCACCATTGCTTTAGCGTTTCCACGCTCGATTACGACGACGACGGCTGGCCGGATATCTATGTTGCGTGCGACTCCACACCATCCCAGCTCTATCACAATAACCATAACGGCACGTTTACCGATACTGCGGCGGATGCCGGTGTGGCCTTCGATGAAGAAGGTCGTGAGCAAGCGGGGATGGGCTCGACCATTGGAGACTACGACGGCGACGGCAGGCTCGACATCTTCAAGACAAACTTTTCCGATGATACCTCCACCATGTATCGCAACAACGGCAACGGAACCTTCTCAGACCTGACATTTCAGAGCGGGGTCGGCGTGAATCCTCAGGATCTTGGCTGGGGAACGATGTTTATGGATATAGACAATGACGGATGGCCGGACCTACTGGTCGTGAACGGCCATGTCTATCCCGAGGTGGACAGCGGGAAGCTCGGCTCCGCTTATCGAGAGCAGCGCATCGTTTATCACAATCTCGGCACCGGAAAATTTCAGGATATCTCCAAGACCTCCGGCCCCGGGATCACTGTGCCGGAGCCCAGCCGAGGAATCGCTATCGGCGATCTATGGAATGACGGGCGGCTGGAGGCTGTGGTCAACAATATGAACGACCATCCGATGGTCCTGGTCAACCTGGCAAAGGACGCAAACCATTGGCTGGGAGTGCGCCTAGTTGGAGTGCAGTCGAATCGCGATGGCATTGGCGCGAGGGTGACGATGCACGCGGGCGAACGCACCTGGGTGGACGAGGTACGCAGTGGCTCTAGTTACGACTCAAGCAGCGATCTTCGATTGCATTTTGGCCTGGGCCAAAGATCGAAGGTGGAATGGATCGAGGTACGCTGGCCCACTGGGCGTAGCGAAGTCTTTGAAGGCGGCGAAGCCGACCGCTTCGTGACTTTGCGCGAAGGGTCCGGACGCGTCAAAGCGCAGTAGCCTGGACTTCTCACCAGTACCTAAGCGAACCCGGATTTCCTACCATGCGGCACTGGGCAAGGCTGTGTGCGCCTTTCTGAGAAGAAACAAAATCCGTGTGCATTTTTTTCGGATTTTTCCCCGCCGCGGACCAATGGGTGGCACGCAGAGATCCCCAAAAACATACCCGCTTCATCCTCCCGTGGGTCGGCTGCGGCGGTGGACAAATAAAAGGAAGGCGCATGAACTTTGCTGAGCCCACTAAGCTCAACAGGAAATCCGGGTTCGGTTAGGTACTCGTAAGAAATCAGCCTAGTGAGCGTCGTTCACGATCTTCTGTTCTTCGGCCGCCCGTTTCGATTCTGACTCAGTCGCGCTGTCCATGAGCTTCTTGTAGGTCTGCATTTCGTTGTGTGCGTCATCGACACGTCCTTGCGCGCGATAAGCGTTGGCAAGGTAGAAATGGATAGTGGGCTCGTCGGGGTTTGCCTTTTCCGCCAGGATCAAGTCTGGCAGCGCGTCTGCGGGTTTCCCGAGCGCAATCAAAGCGCGGGCACGATCGACGCGAGCCTGCATCAGATCGAAGCACTGCTCGATGGCCACACTGAGTTCTTTCACCGCCTCGTCAGGCGAGCCATGCATACTAAGCAGGGAGTTGGCCATCTTCCAACGGGCCTGGCAATTATTCGGATCGTTGGCAAGTTCGGCTTGAAATTCGTCGCGTGCCGATTCCCATTTTCCCAGCGTCCAATATTCATCCGCCAGGTGCTCATGCGTGCCGGGCTGCTGAGGAGCAATCTCGACCGCCTTCTTGTAGGCCCCCAGCGCCCCATCGCTGTTTCCCATGCTCTGCATAACCTCGCCTGCAATCTCCTGGGACAAGGCGGAGTTGGGATCAATCTCGTTCACTTTGCCCAGGGCGGATTCAGAGAGCTGCAGATACGTCTTGCCCAACAGGTACCACGCGTCCTGGTCTTTGGGGTCGTGGGCAACCATGGTACGAAGTTGAACGACTGCGCCTTCGTAGTCCTTCAAGCTGATCAGATCGCGGGCTAGCAATCTGCGGGCAAAGTCATCCTTGGGATTGCCGCGAACAGCCGCCTCCAGATGCGGACGCGCCTCCTTATACTGCCCCATCGAAAATTGGGCTGACCCGAGCAAAGCTGAAGTGGCTACGACGCTGGGGTCGATCTTCAATCCTTTTTCCAGGACGGCGACCGCTTGAGGTAAATCATGCTGTTGGTAATACAACATGCCAAGATTGTTGTACGCGGCAGCCAGCCGAGGAGCGATCTGCAGAATTTGCTGATATTTTGCGACGGCGGTCGCCAGGTCTCCTTGAGACTGCGCCTGGTGTGCCTCTGCAACCAGTTGCTGAACCGCCGGGCTCACTGTTGCCGCGGTGTTCTGAGCCTGCACGATCGCCAAAGGAAGAAACACAAACAAAAATCGAATCACAGGCCAATTTACCATGGTGATTACTTCTTCCGGTCAATCAAGCCTGACACACGCAGACAGCCGTAAGGAAGAGCAATCGTGGCAACATAGAGCGGATTTGCAGTCCTGCCCGTGTCAGGATTGAACCACTCCCAAGACTGGGCGAGCCCATCCGGACGACGGTGATTTCGGAGGAATCCCATATAGTCACGCGCCATCTCCGCGGCGGCAGCTTGATCATGCTTGTGCATCGCCACCAGGTACCAGCCGACCGGGGTTCCCCAATACCCACCGTTCTGATATACACCCGGCGCAGAGACCGTCTTCTGCCAGCCGTTGGGGTTCGCAGCGTCATTGGACAGAACACTTCTCACGCACCCTTCCCGCACAGCCGTCTTCTCCCGGTACGCGCGGACGAGGGCGCGGCTAATGTTGGCCGCCGTCGCCGAATCAACGGCATCGCTGTATACCGCGTATGCGCTGCCCCAAACATCGGGTTGATGTCCTACTCCAGTTGCCGAATCGAGCCATGCTTCCTTTCCGTCAGGTGAAGGATGCAAGAAGGTCGCGGGAATCGCAGCTTTGATCTTGCGTGCATCGCTGCGGAGCGCTCCTGCTTTTTCTGCAAGGCCGGCGGCGCTCAACAACTCTGCGAGCCGCAGTGCGGCAACATATTTCAGCACCGAGGCAAACAACAGCTTCCCGCTCTTGGACACACTGTCACAAAAGCCGAAGTCCTTCGCGTTCTCCGTATCGACATCGCCGGCAGTACAGAGCGCCGTGCCAGGGTCGCTTGGCGCCACGCGATAGACGCGTTGGCAAAGCTCTGCAAGCTGCATCTCGCCAAACGCGGTTTTGATTTGAGAGCGAAAGAAAGCAGTGCTGCCAGACTTCTTCCATTGATAGTAGACGGCAAAGATGTAATAGAAGTGGTCATCCAACGGCGGATACTTGCCAAATGGGTTGCCGCCCTGCTTGGTGCCTGTCTCGTAATTACCCGGGTAGAACGTGGGTTTGCCATCGAAATTGATGTGATCGGGAACGGCAAACGCCGGTACCACCACACCTGGCCGCACATTCCAATCCTGATCTCGCAACACCGACGACATCAGGCGAATCCATCCTTCGAGTTCAGCCAGTTCAATAAAATCACTCTCCAGCATCATCACGGCATCTCGAACCCAAAAGGCTGGATAGCCCATGTTGCCGCCTGGCACGTGAACCTCGTAGGGTGTGAGGTTGCGATATTTTCCATTCGCTTGCCCTGGCATCAGGCGGGCCGAGTCCACAATGGCGCGCGCCTGATCACCTAGGAATACCTGATCCGCTTGCGAAAGAAGCCGGTCTTCCCCATATGCGCGCCATCCGGTCATCGCTGCCCGGCCAACCCCCGCGATGGCCATGGCCGAAATAAAGTTCCGCCTGTTCATACTGATCATTTCTGAGCGCTCTTTCTATACATGAGAAGTGCAGAAGCGGGTTGATTCCGAAGAGTAACAGGGAGGCCTTCTTCCATCAGCACCTTGCCTGTGAGCTCCGTGGATTGCAAGGAATCCAGATTCTTCACGGTATAGTGCGCGGAAGGATCCAAGCCACGCAGCTTAAGCTGCGCTGTGGTAAATGCGCTGGTCTCGCGGCGAAAGGCCTCAATGACGCCGCTTCCTTCATCCTCACGGTTCCACTGCCAGGCCATCCAGGTGTTGCTCTCCAGGCTGTAGGGAGTAAGCGGGGTGAAGTCGGCGTAATAGAAGTCC
The DNA here is from genome assembly GCA_003152195.1 of Acidobacteriaceae bacterium. Taxonomy (GTDB): domain Bacteria; phylum Acidobacteriota; class Terriglobia; order Terriglobales; family Acidobacteriaceae; genus PALSA-350. The sequence goes on along the minus strand of PLZN01000232.1, from coordinate 8,918 downwards.
ACCACCTGGCGCCATTGCTTAAGCAGATGGATGGCAATCGGATGCTGACCATTGATCTGCTCGTGGTCTAACCCGAAACCCACCGCGGGGGTCATTTGGCTGCGGAAGATATATGGGTCAAGCGAATTGATCGCCGTACCGTAATAAGGGATCCAAAGCGAAAGGCCATAGGTCTCCCCCTGTTGTGATATTGGCTTATAGGGATAGTCGCTGCGCCAAAGCGGCACGGCGCGGCGCAAAGTTTCCAGGTCGTTGCGCCGGCCGCCCGAAGCGCAGGTGTCAATCAAAACATTCGGAAAACGCCGACGCAGCTCGTCGTAGTAGGCCAAGTAGCCTTCGATATGTTTGATCTCAGTGATGCCCTGGCGATCGGGAGTATCGTGGGAACGCCATATCTGCAGCGGAGGAAAATTGAAATCCTGACGATAAACGTCGATGCCAATGTCGCCGATCATTCCACTTACATGGTCGACTAACCAATGCCAGGCTTCGGGATTCCCCAGGTCCAGCAGCTTGTCTTTCCCATCCGGGCCCAGCAGCCACTCCGGATGATGTTGGTCGAGCCATGAGCCCTGGGTAACTCGCTCAGGTTCGAACCAGAGAACCACTTTTAAGTTTTTTGCATGTGCGTAGTCTGCAACGGCTTTAAGCCCGTTGGGGAACCGCTTCGGATCCGGATCCCAGGTCCCCGTCTTCCACCAGCCCACAGTGAAGGGGTACCAGCCGGCATCCATCCACCAGTGGTCGATAGGGATGCCATCCTGCAGGGTTTGATCGATATATTTTTTTTGATTCTCCTCGGTTGCGAACTGCATTTCAATGGTGTAGCGACCACTCCCTCCGGAGACAAATGGCGCAGGAAGTTTGCCGCCTGGCCGGGGCAAATTGTGTGCAATCATCCATCGCCGCCAGGAATTCTGGCCATCGATCCAATCGCCATCCCAAAACTGGACCACTGCGAGCGGCGTCCGCACCTCTTCCCCAAGCGCTAGCCAAAAGTGAGTTAGCTCCTGGCCACCCTTGACGTGCACTTGCGTTGACTGATCGCGGGAGAGATCAAGCGACCATTGTCCAGGCCAGCCAAGGGCAAAGATCACTCCCCGGCCGGACATCGCGAGATTGAAATAGGGCATCTCGCCATCCGTCCCGCGGCCGCCGACCGAAGCGAAGTGCTCCTGCGCCCCCGGCTGCAGCGCGGTCTCGAGCGGCTCATAGTCGGTCGCCGCGTCGCTGCTTCCCCGCGAGTGATGAAGAAGCAGCTTGCCCTGCGCATCGCCTTCAAACTCGGTGTCCAGAGCCTTAATATCCTGGAGAATCGGCGTTCGCTCCGATCCGCCATTCTTGAAATAGACCGTCCATTCGACGATCGGGAAATCGCGATAGGCAACTGCCACGCAGCGCACAATAAGGTGGGTCACCGGATCCTGGTAGATCGATGTGTATTCTGTCCGTTGATCATCGAGCTGGCGGGTGCTGCGATCGACCGGCCACTTTTTCAAGAGATCTGCCGACAACTGGTCTCCGAAAAGAAAGGAGAAAGGCGGGTTGCGTGAATAGGCCTGCGCCAATGGTCCGGTTGGGAGAGCAGACAGCAACACCTTGCTGCCATCCGTGAGAGTTATGGTTGCATCTGCCCAATCCGCCTGATCCCACTCTGCCTGATAGGTCGCCGGCCGCTCGCCTACCGCCTTCAGCCGAAGAGTGATCTCGCGCTCACCACCGAGTTCCACGCGGAAAGGGATGCCCTTCATTCCCTCATGAAGCACCGGCGATTCGTAGAGTTGCCGTCCTCCGGCTTCAATTGAAGCCACCACACTTCCCCGTCCGGTATTTGCGTAGTAACCGAGATCGTTGCTGTCGACGCCAAGCACGCCCTGGAAGGTACGCGCGCTCGAGGACAACCGGACCACGATTTCACCGGGCGAGCGCATGGCGAGCCCGTTGTCGAATTTTTGGTCGACGATCAGCAGCGGGTGCCCTTCAATGCGATCGCGTACCAGCGCGTTCGGCTTCAGCCGTACCTCTAAAAATGACTTTCCTGCAGGGGGCGGCTCGTCGACTCCTAGAAACTTGGCTGCAATCCACCGGTTTGCCGCCGTCGCGCTGTCACTCGTTGCCGCTGCGTGACACATCGCTGTTACCAGACAGGGCAACACAAGAAGCATTCTAATCAACTTCATTGGCGGGCCACCAAAGAGAGCTTCGGAAAGGCGATAACTGACAAGTATGGCAAATAAGCCGGTCTAGCAGCGACGGCGTTCAATTTGCTGAATCCCGCTTAGCGGAACCACCCGAAACCGGCTCGTCGATCTTCAAAATCTGGTTCGCCTTAACATTCTTGAGCACCTGGTCCACTCCGCTTGGCCAATGAATTTGCACCGTCGCCTCCGTGGCCGCACCGAGCCCAAAATGAGCGCGCTTGTCGCTCGAAGAGAGATAACTGCCTGCAGGGGAAATCGTGAGCCACTGGGATCCGCTGGCCGTGACCACCTTGACCTCCGCGCCGATTGCGTCCCGATTGCTCTGATGGCCGACCAGATCGAGGGTGAGCCAGTGGTTTGCCGACGATGTTTCATTATGGAGGACATAAGCAGGTCCGTCGTTGGTAGTGACGACGACATCCTCGCGCCCATCGTTGTCGAGATCGCCGACAGCCAGGCCGCGGCCAACCCATGCCTGCTTGAAGACATCTCCGGCCTGCTCCGATATGTCGATGAAGGCGCCGCGGCCGGCATTCTGCAAAAGCATGAGAGGCTCACGATATCGAAGCTGCGGAAAATTCAGCTCGATGTTGTCGATATCGTGCCCTTGCGCAATGATCAGATCCTTCAGCCCATCATTGTTATCGTCGAAGAATCGTATACCCCAGCCGGAATGCAGCATGGTTGCACCCGCTACACCTGACATCCCGGTCGCATAGGTAAAGCTGCCGTCGCCATTGTTCTTGTAGAGGGCGTACTTTTGGTTGGCGAGGTTTGTGACGAACAGATCCGGCAGGCCATCATTGTCGTAGTCCTGGAACTCTGCCCCCATCCCGGCGTAGGTACGGCCATCGCCGTCCACCGCAGTGCCTGCCGATAGGCCGTTCTCTTCATAGGTCCCATCCCCTTTGTTGTGGTACAGAAACTCGAACATGGAGTCATTGGCTACGAAGATATCTGTGTGACCATCGCGGTCATAGTCCGCCAGCGCAATGCTGAGCCCTTTGCCCGGTTGATTGAGGCCAACCTTGGCAGACACCTCGGTAAAGTGGCCGCCGCCATCATTGTGGAAGACGAGCGGCGTGATTGCCTGGAAGATATCGGGGTGACAGTATGCGCGGTAATTCTCGCGATGCTCGCCACACCAAATGTCGTCAAAATCCCACTTCAGATAGCGAAGCACCACCAGGTCGAGCAGACCGTCTGCATCCAGGTCAACCCAGGCAGCGCTTGTGGACCAACCGCTGCCACCTACGCCGGCCTTTTCCGTCACATCGGTAAAAGTGCCGTCTCCTCGGTTGTGGTAAAGCTTATTGCCTCCATAGGCCGTGACGTAGAGGTCTTCGTATCCGTCGTCGTCATAATCCCCTACAGCGACACCCATGCCGTAGCCGACGCCTTGCAATCCTGCCCGCTCCGTAACATCTTCGAACGTCCCATCCTTCTTTTGGTGGTAGAGCCGGTTCCAATATTCCGGGCCATTCTTTTGCGGGATGGTCCCCTTTGCGGTCGGATCACTCATCGGAGCTCCGTTTACGAGAAAGATGTCGAGACGGCCGTCATTGTCGAAGTCGAACAAGGCCACACCAGAGCCCATGGTCTCGAGCAAATATTTTCTTGAAGTGTGGGAGGCTCGGTTTTGAAATTTAACTCCGCTGGCGGCGGTCACATCCACGAATTTCACCGAGGCGTAGCTTGCAGCGGAGGGAACGGATGCGGGCGGCGACTGCGCCGCGGGGGGAGTGTTTTGACCAGATGCCGCGGCCCCACCGAGAGCAAGCGATAGAATCAGGAACATCCAGGATCCAACGGTTGTGCAGACAATACGGAATGATAAACTGCGCATTGGCGCCCGGGTTAAACTCACACCGCATTCTACAGCTTTCTGCTCTATGCACTTGGCGTAGGTCTCACTCGTCACGTCGTTCCTATCTTCCACCGGTAATAACTGGCGTCGTTCTAAACTGCAGAACACGTTTCTACCAATCTTGACGCTGTCGCTAACCGTCGGTTAAGATGAGCCGCTTGATCCATGGCCAGCAAATCTAAGCCGGCGCAAAACTAGTAAATCCTTAAGAGAGAAACCGATGCCTCTGCTCACGGGTTTTGTTCTTGCTCTTCTGGCTGGCGTAATAATGGGCTTCTCAGGATGGTCCATTAAGCTGGTGCGGGTTTGGAAGTGGGAGAACTTTTGGCTTGTTTACGCAATTGTCTCCTTGATTATCGCTCCCACAGTTCTTGCTTATATTCTGCTGCCACACCTTAACCAAGTGTACGCCTCTCTAACTCCTCATGAAATACTGCTGCCGTTCGGTCTCGGCTTGCTTTGGGGCCTTGCGCAGCTGGGTGCCGGCGTCACCTTATACCGGCTCGGCCTTGCTGTATCGGGTGCAGTTCTCAACGGGGTTGGCGTTGCTGTAGGGACTCTGATGCCTCTCTTCATGCTGCATTCGAGTGTGCTCTTGCAAAAGAGCGGCCTATACATACTGTTCGGAATTGCTGTCACGGTAACCGGCGTTGCACTTTGCGGATGGAGCGGCTACCGGCGCGAGGGCCAAGCTAAGAGTCAGGGGCGGGGAGCAGGATTTTCGTCCAGCGAAAGCGCGATGGCGCAAACCGGCTCTACCCCCAAGCAATACATTCTGTACTTAAGTATCGCCGTGATTTCGGGCGTGCTTTCATCATTGCTCAATATCGCGTTGGCATACAGCACTGGAATTCTGGACAAGGTAAGGACTCAAGGCGGCCGCGCGGCGTGGGCTCCGTTTGCCATTTGGCCCATCGCGTTGTTGGGTGGATCGGTCGTGAACGTGGCCTACAGCGTTTACTTGCTCTCGAAGAACAAGAGCTGGGGCTACTTCAGCATGAAGTATGGCGAGGTTGTTTATCCGACCCTGATGGCGCTGATGTGGATGGGAGGGATCGCCCTTTACAGCAGCTCGACAACCTTTCTCGGAACTTTGGGAGTTTCAATTGGCTTCGCCCTGTTCACCATAACAATGATCATCTGCGGCCAGTCGGCAGCAGTGATCACCGGCGAATGGAGCTTGATGGAGCGAAGCATCTATCGTTCGTTCTACATGGGAATCTTCTTCCTGGTCCTGGCCGTAATCGCCATCGGAACCGCCAACTACTACCAGCAGTAACGCGAGAGATAGGGCTGGATTCAGCTGTGCCAGACTCCCTGAACGAAGGGCATGGCTTCAGCCGTGCCCTAAAAACATTCTGCGCGGGGCGGCTTTTAGCCGCTGAGGTACGGTTGTCACAAGGTAGTTTCTCTGCAGAAGGAAGCATGGAAAGACGCACCTCAGAGGCTTCGATGAGACGGCTGTTTTAGTCAAGGCATTTTTTGTTTTTTCCTTCTTGGCGTTTTTAGTTTTTGTTTTTGCGGTTGCAGTTTGTTGGTTCCAGGATTCATCTCGGGCTTCTATCCGCACTCTCGATGAGCCGTTAGCGGCTCGGAGCCTGTTGGGGCCCGATGTTGATGAATTGGGGCTGCTGTCTAAAGCGCGGCCTCTTGGGCCAAGCCTCTGAACGCAGTCACCCGGACACGGGATGGATCCTGTTACCACAGTTTGCTTTCCGCCTTCCAGTTTTTCTTTCTGCCGTTCCGTTTCTGTCTGCCTTTACGACTGGGTTGCTGTGCCAGGTTTGGGTGGAGGGGAACTTGCCGGTCAGGCTGCTGGTCCGGCGGTTTGTGGAAAGGGTTCAAAGCGGCAGCCGCTGCGNNTGCGTACCGCACTCCAGCGCCATGCGCAGACGCGGCTCGGCTGGAAAATGACGCCGCAATGCCACCTCCGTGCTCTGTGTGCGCCCCTCCTCAATCACATCCCCCTCCTCGTTCAGCACACAGTAGTGGCTGAACCGATCTCCCAGATCTAAACCCACGGTTATCGTCGCCCTATCCTTACCCACTTCCTTCTGCGGTCCTTGTTTGCTAAGCTTCTTCATCGGCTGGTCTCCTCCTGGCACCTCGAGTGCGTGCGGAAAGCTTAGCTCTCCGCGAGGCCAGCCGTCTCATCCCATCTAAAGCCCTCACCGGCCGCGGCTCTGTGCGGCACGGCTGAAGCCATGCCCTTCGTGCACAGAGTTTTTCCGCAGCCTGGTTAGCCCAGTACTTCTAATCTCCAAGATCCAGTGGACTTTAGCCCTGAGGGAGTGATGTTCCTCTTCCGATGCCTATTTCTGCCGATAGAAGACAAGCGTGGAGCTCGGCGCGTCCGCTAGCTGAATCCGCAGATGAGCCAGGTCGCTGCCCTTCATTTCTTTGACAGCAGCTCTGTCATAGGTGCTCCGGATCTCAACCTCATACGCCGCGTCAAGATTCAAGTGCTGCAGGCCCAATATCATGGTCGTGAATGGGCTCTTGGGCCGGCGCAGGACGATAACCAAACCGTCTTTGTCCGCGGGCCGGTCCCACTGCCATGCAGTCCAATTGTCGGCGTCCCGGCTATAGGACAGCAGCGGGTAGAAATCGCCATAGAAATATGGCCGCACTTCTCGATACTCGCCGACTGCCTGCTTGATCCAGGCAACCCATGCCTCGTTGTCGACGCCCGCGTCTCCAGGATTCGTACCGTATCCTGCATCGTAGCCGAGGCGCATCAGGTACAAATTCTCCGGTGTACTGTAAGGCCCGGATTTGGTCCACGGCTTGGATTGCGTATAGCTCTCAAACGCCATAACCTCCGGCACCCAAGGCGCCAGAGCCTGGGTCTGCGCTTGCTCGGCAAGTGTATCGACGAATCCATGATCGGTCCGCCATACAAGAAAGCTGCGCGACATCATTTCGATATCGACACGCCTGCCGCCACTCGCGCAATTGTCGATATGCAGGCCGGGATGCTGAGCCAGCAACTCGTCCCACATCTTATAGAGACCCTCGATGTGGCGAATCTCCGTCATGCCGATACGGTCCGGCTTGTCGGCAAGCTCCCAATAGCGTTCCGGAGGGATATTGAAATCCTGGCGGTACCAGGTCATTCCAAAATCCGTGATGAATCCGGAAACCATATCCGTGATGCCCTTGAGCACGACGGGGTCGCCCAGGTTTGCAAGCGCCACGCCTGGATTCACCGGGCGATCGGTATGAAGATACCAATCCGGATGATCGTTGATGATCTTTCTGTTGGGCATGGTCGTTTCCGGTTCGACCCAGAGGGAAAAACCAAAACCGGCAGCTTTCAGCGCGTCGCCGAGCGGCTTGATGCCATGGGGATAGTATCTGGGGCTGGGAAACCAGTCGCCGCGGTTCTTCCACCACGGGTTGGTCGGATCGTTCTCGGCCCCAAACGAATCACCGAACCAGCCGGCGTCCACGGTGTAAAGCTCAACGGGGATTCTATGCTCATGAACCCACTGGATATAGGCTATCTTATGGTCGATCTCTTCCGATCCCCAACTGCCGAACATAATCGGTCCGATCATCGGCTTGCCGTTGTCGTGGGGGGTGTAGTGCGCGAGCAGAAGACGCCGCCAGATGTTTTGTGAATCCTGCCAGTTACCACCACTCCAGTCCATAAGCACAATGCGTGGTGTGCGAATCTCCTCACCCGGGTGAAGCACCAGGTGCGTCCTCTTCATCCCAGCCGTCATCGAGATGGCTTTCCTGTCACCGGCATAAGCGAAATCGGCCTTCCAGTCGCCGGTCCAGCCGATGGCTCCGATTAAGCCGTGGTCGCCGGTTTGGAGGTTAAAGAATGGCAGCGTGTTCCGGCTGGATGGGTCTCCTCCTGGAGATTCCAAGTGGTCGCTGGCGCTCGGACCAAAACGCTCCTCCAACGGCTTGAAATCCTGCGCACTAGCATCGCTGCCCCGGGCATGGCGAATGATGCACTCTCCCGGCGAGGGCGTAATGGCCCGATGCAGCGGCAGAATGTTCTCGATGATCGGCGTGTTTGAAGTGCCATCGTTGCGAAACCTGATAACCCAATCGACCGCGCCGGGATAATCGCGGTAATAGCGGACCTCGGCGGTGACTTTGAGCTTGGTCTTCGGATCCACATACGAGTAGCGGGTGGTTCCCTCTCCCGCCGCCTCGCGCGAAGTCTGCCACGTAGGCAGCAGGCGGGCCGATTCCTTGCCACCGTACTGGAAAGAAAAAGGAACATGATCGGTCTTCCAGAGGTCCCGCGAGGTTAGGCCGGGCGTCTGACTCCATGCAGCTACCGTCCCGAACACCAGGAAACATGGAATGGATTTCGTAAAGAGGGATCGGAGCCTCATGATTTGCGAATACTCTCCAGGGAGTCTTGCGAGCGATCGTAACTCGAATTCGAACATGCTATCACCCATTGCGAGTATTCTGTATAGCGCGCGTATTGTTCTGTAATGCAGAATACAAAATTGAACGCCTTCGCGGCTTTTCGAGGGGGGATGGGTCATGCGTCGAGAGTCTTGGAAATTTGTTGACCTAGGCTTGTTTTTGACCGTTCTGATAGCCGGCGCTCGGGCTGGATCGCAGCAGACAAATGCCCGTGGTACCCAGACAGCTTATTCGCTGCCTGGTTCTCCAAACGAATGTTATCTAATGAATGAGACCAGCGGTCGTGTGATCAAAGATACTTGCGGCTACGGGGATGGGGTTATCTCCGGCGACCATTACGCTTTGTCACCGCAAGGCGTCACCTGGGAAGCAGGCGGCTCCCAGATCAGGACCAGCGCGACCATTATGCCCAGGAGCGTCCTCGCCTGCTTTACCCACGTGTTTGGTGGAAC
>PLZN01000014.1 GCA_003152195.1 Acidobacteriaceae bacterium | reverse complement strand
CTGGGGCGAGGGGCACCCAGCGCTTCGCTTAGACCTAAGTTTGGACAGGAATTTATTGTGGTTGGCTGATTGCGGTTACCGCGCCGCTGCTGGTCGTGTTTCCGCTGACCGGGGCGAAGGTCGCCGCTCCGGCTTGAGCCATCGATAGGATGGTGCCGGGGAAGATGCCCAGGATTAAGGTGGCCGAAACGGTGAGAAGCAGAGCTAAGGTGAGGGAGATCTTTAGCCGCGGCACCGACTGCACGAGCGCATCCTCCGTCGGCTTGCCATAGACAGAGGTGAGCAGGCGTAAATAGTAGTACGCGGCGACGCCGCTGTTCAGCAGACCAATCACTGCGAGCCAGACCTCACCGGAGTGCAGGGCCGCGGTGAACACATAAAACTTGCCGAAGAAGCCCCCGGTGAAGGGAATGCCGATCAGCGAAAGGAGAAAAAAAGCCAGCGCGCCGCCCAGCAGAGGGGAGCGGTACGCCAGGCCGCGATAGTCGGCCACGGACAGCAGCCTGTCGTCATAGCCGCCGGCGTGACTGATGACGGCGAATGCGCCTACGTTCATCGCCCCGTAGGCCGCAGTGTAGAACATGGCAGCGGCGATTCCTTCGCGGGAAAGCGCGGTGAAGGCAACCAGCGCATAGCCGGCGTGGGCAATCGAAGAATAGGCCAGCATGCGCTTCACGTTCTGCTGGCGCAGCGCGCCCAGGTTGCCTACCGTCATGGAGAGGGCGGCCATGATCCAGATGAGCAGAAGCCAGTGGGCGTGCAACTGCGGATAAGCGCCGTAGGTGATGCGCAGAAGCACGGCGAAGGCGGCGACCTTGGGGCCGGTAGACATCAAGGCGACCACCGGCGAAGGCGCTCCTTCATAAACATCGGGCGTCCACACCTGGAAGGGCACGGCCGAGACCTTGAACCCAATGCCAATCAGGATCATGGCTACTGCAACTATTGCGAAGCCGGGCACCGGGCTCTGCGGGAGCTGTGCAGCAATCTCACCGATGTTGGTCGTTCCTGTGGCCCCGAAGGTGAGGGCGATGCCGTAGAGGAAGAAAGCCGTGGCGAAGGAGCCGAGAAGGAAGTATTTGAGCCCGGCCTCAGGGCTCTTGCCGCTGCGCTTGCGGATGGCAGCCAGGACGTAGGTCGCGATGGAAGAAATCTCCAGGCTAACGAAGACCAGCAGCAGCTCCACCGCGCTCGACATCAGGCACATGCCCACGGCGCCGAAAACTACCAAGGCATAATACGCGGCCGAGTTTTCCGTGCCGGCATCAAACGCGTCGAGGGCGATCAACAGGCCCACCAGCACCACGCCGCAGATCAACACGTGGAAAAAGACGCTGAAGGCGTCGGTCTGTACGGTGCCGTAATAGGCCGTTCCCGGCGGCAGCCCCAATTGCCAAACGCTTGCAGCCAAGGCGGCGATGACCCCCAGAACGGCCATCACGCCTATCGGTTTTCGGCTCATGGCAGACCGCATCAGCGGATCGATCAGCATGATGAGAACGCCGGTGAGCGTGAGCAATACTTCGGGCAGAATGCGATAGACCTGGAGCACGAGCATCACCGCTTCTCCGCCACGCCCGGCATGGGCACGATTTGCGTTGCCGGGGGGGTCAGCTTGACCACAGCGCCGTCAATGGCGCGCATCCAGAGCGGGGAAGCCACCCCCATCCACAACATCAGAATGGCCATCGGCCAGACGGCGATGCCTTCACGGAAGTTCATATCCCGCCTGGTTAGTTCTGTAACCATGCTTGATTCGCTGCCGTAGAAGACGCGCTGGACTAACCACAGCATGTACGCAGCGCTCAGGATGACGCCGGCCGTGGCCGCGGAAACCCAGGCAACGTGNNGGGAGCCCGATCAGCGAGAGGGAAGTGATGACGAACAAAGTGGCGACGCGGGGCATACGTTTGGCCAACCCGCCGTAGGATGCAATCTCGTAGGTCTGATAGCGCTCGTACATAAAGCCGAGCAGCAGGAAGAGTGCGCCCGCGGAGATGCCGTGGTTGAGGATCTGGTAGACCGCGCCGTCCACTCCTGAAACTGCAAAGCAAAAGATGCCCAGAATGCAAAAGCTTAGGTGGCTGAGGGTGGAGAAAGCCACCAGCCTCTTCATATCCTTCTGCACCAGCGCCACCAACGCACCGTAGAGAATCCCGATCACCGCCAGGGCAACCATCCACGGCGCCACCTGCCGAGCCTGAGCAGGGAAGAGACCGAGATTGAAGCGGAGGATGGAATAGAGGCCGAGCTTGCCCGCGACCACCATGGCCATCGCTGTGGGCGCTTCACTGAAGGTGTCGCTCAACCAGCCATGCAAGGGAAAGACCGGAACCTTGACCGCAAAGGCGACCAGAAAGGCCAGGGCAGCCCAGAAGAGCGCCTGGGGCGGGAAGGTCGAAGTATTCTGCGCCAGCATGGATTGCAGGCGGACAAAGTCAAAGGTGCCGGTCTTGGCGTAGAGCCACAGAATCGCCACCAGCAGCAGCGCGGAGGGCAGAAAGGTGTAAACGAAAAACTTGATCGCCGCTTCGGTCCCGCGGTCCCGGCCGAACATGGAGATGAGGATCGCCATCGGCACCAGCGTCATCTCCCAGAAGGCGTAGTAGAGGAACATATCGAGGGCGACAAAGACGCCGATCATCGCCGTCTGCTGGAGCAGGAAGAAGAAATAGAACTCCTTGGTGCGGTGGGCGATGGTCTTCCACGAAGCCAGCACGGCCAGGGGAGCCAGAAAGCCGGTCAGCACGACGAGCCAGAGGGAGATGCCGTCCACGCCCAGGTGATAGCGGATGGCGGGACTGGCGATCCAAGCGTGATCGACTTCAAATTGAAAGCCCGGGTGGCCATAGAGGTAGTGCACGGGCAGATGGAGCGTCAACAGGAAGGTCAACAGCGTCACCAGCAGAGTGAACCACTGGATGATGCGGCCCCGCCGTGGAAGCAATGCCACGACCACGGCTCCCGCAGCGGGCACGAAGGTCGTAAGCGTCAATATGGAATCGTTCAGCACAGATCGTCCTGGAATCCTTCTAGACGTGCATGGAAAAGCCAAAATAGGTGAGCAAGAGCAGGGCTGCGGCTCCGATCGCGAGCCACCCGGCATAGGAACGGATGTTGCCCGACTGCACCCGCTGGACTAACGCCCCCAGGCCTCGCACGGTGCCGGCCGCAGCGCTCCCGCTGCCGTTGATGATGCCGCTATCCACCGCGCCCCACAGCAAGTAGCGCGTGAGGAAGAGAAGGGGCACCACGATCAGGGCGTTATATAGCTGGTCGATCCAATACTTGTTCACCAGCAGCTCGTAGGCGCCGCCGGCGCGCTGGGCCAACTGGCCGGCCATGCCCGGTTTGCGGCGGTACAGCAGATCGGCCATAAACCAGCCGGCCAGGGCCATGATCACCGAGAGCACACTGAACAGCCGCTCCTGATTGTCGTTGCCTGCAGGACGGGCTGGTGCTTGTGGTGTTGAAGCGGCGGCTGCGCGAGCGACGCCCTGCTCGTCCATGGTGATGCGCGTCTCCTCGTAGCTGGGCGACGGCGGTGCGGCGAGGACGGGGTCAAGAAAATGTGCGAAGTGGCCGCTGCCCCCAAGGGCACTTGGGATTCCGATCCATCCCCCACCTACCGAAAGCACGCCCAGCAGGATGAGCGGAACCAACATGACCCAGGGACTTTCGTGGGGATGCTCATGGCCCCCCTCGGCTCGGCTGGCGGCAAAAAAGGTGAGGTACCAGAGCCGGAACATGTAGAAGGCCGTCAGCAGAACGGTCACCAGGCCTACAAACCACAGGATGGGACCAGCCGTCGGCGAAAGAAAAGTCTGGTAGAGGATCGCGTCCTTGCTGAAGAAGCCGGAGAAGGGCGGCAATCCGGCGATGGCGAAGACTCCGGCGCTCATGGTCCAGAAGGTGATGGGTATGGTTTTGCGCAGGCCGCCCATGGCACGGAGATCCTGCTGTCCGCCCAGTGAGTGGATGACAGCGCCGGCAGCCAGGAAAAGCAGACCTTTGAAAAACGCATGCGTAACCAGATGGAAGATCGCGGCGGAGTAGGCTGCGGCTCCGCAGGCCAGGAACATGTACCCGAGCTGGGAGATGGTGGAGTAGGCCAGCACGCGTTTGATATCCGTCTGCACCATGGCAACGGTAGCCGCGAACAATGCCGTGGCTGCGCCGATCACCGCGACCACGCCCAAGGCAAAGGGCGAGCGGTCAAAGAGCGTGTGCGAGCGGACGATCATGTAGACGCCGGCGGTCACCATGGTTGCGGCGTGGATCAGGGCTGAGACGGGCGTGGGACCTTCCATCGCGTCCGGCAGCCAGACGTAAAGGGGAATCTGCGCCGACTTGCCGGTGGCGCCGAGCAGCAGCAACAGCGCAATGGCGGTCAGGAAACCGCCTTGCATCTGGGGATGCTCAGCGATCGCTGCGAAGACCCGGTTATAGCTGAGCGAGCCAAAGTGAGCAATCATCAGGAACATGGCCAGCAGAAATCCGAAGTCGCCGATGCGGTTGAGGAGGAACGCCTTAATGCCCGCGCTGGCCGCGGATTCGCGGAGGAAGTAAAAGCCGATCAACAGATACGAGGCCAGCCCCACGCCCTCCCAGCCGACGAACATCAAGAGGAAGTTTTCCGCCAGCACCAGGGTCAGCATGAAAAACATGAAGAGGTTGAGATAGGCGAAGTAGCGCCAGTACCCCTCTTCGTGCGCCATGTAACTGACCGAATAGATATGGATCAGGAATCCCACGCCGGTGACGACCAGCAACATGACCAGGGTCAAGGGATCGAGCAGGAAGGCGAAATCGGCGCGAAAGGTTGAGGTGGCAGTCGATGTGATAATCCAGGGCATCGCCGTGCGCTCGATATAAGGCAGCGTGAGACTGCTGAAGCGGAGCGCGATGCCGGCGACCAGGGCCAGGGGAGCAGCGGTGAAGAGCAGGGCAATGGTCGAGACCAGCGCCTTGGGCAAATGACGGCCCAGCAATCCATTCAGCAAAAAGCCCAGGAATGGCAGCAGGGGGATCAGCCACAGATGGAGCGATGGATTTCCGGTCATAGTTTCATCAGGTTGACTTGATCCACGTTGAGGGTGCTCCTCGAGCGGAAGATGGCGATGATAATGGCCAGGCCCACAACGGCCTCCGCGGCCGCGACGACCATCACGAAGAAGACGAAGATCTGGCCTTGCACCCGGTGCCATTGATAGGCAAAGGCGACAAAGCTCAGGTTGACCGCATTTAGCATCAACTCAATCGACATGAAGATAGTGATGATATTGCGCTTGATCAGGAAGGCACCCACGGCGATGGAGAAAAGGATCGCGCTGAGCACCAGGTAGTAGGCAATCGGAACAGCCATGTCAGTGCTCCCTGCCGGCCAGCGCAACCGCGCCCAGGATGGCAATGAGGATCAGGACCGAGGTTACTTCGAAGGGAAGAAGCAGATCGCGGAAGAGCACCTTGCTGAGGTCGGAGGTGGAGACCACGTATTCTCCCAGCCGCGCCTGGGCAAGGTGACTGCGCGCGGAAAGAAAGATGAATGCCAGCAAGCTGACCAGCACCGCTACCCCGGGAATTCCCACCATGTAAGCGGCGCGGCTGCCGTGAGTGCGCTCTTCCTCTCCGGCGTTGAGCAACATGATGACGAAAGTAAACAGGACCATGATGGCGCCGGAGTAGACGATCACTTGAGCGGCAGCCAGAAACTCAGCGCCCAGCAACAGGTAAAGCACAGCCAGCGAGCTCATGACCACGATCAGCGAGAGGGCGCTGTTGATAGGGTGGCGCTGCAGCAGAAGATTCAAGGCTCCGGCTACACACAGTCCGCCAAAAAAGATGAATAGAACCAGATGCATGGTGAAGCGTTTCTCCTACTGCTGTGTCGAAGCCTTTGCAGTGCCTCAGGGGCTAAAGCCCGGTTGGTGCTGGGGATTTATGTACGGGCTAAAGCCCGTACCCTTCAGTAAGGCCTGCGTCCTCAACGGTTCCTGGAGCAATCTCGTTGTTTACCGCACCGGCCCGAAGCTGCATTGTAGAACACCTGCTTGGACACTGCTGCGCAGTCAGACAAATCTCGACAGACACCTTTGGTTTTCTCCCTTTTCGCTGCGCCACCTGCCGCGCTAAAGCGCTAGGCGCTGCGCAGGGCTAGCCAGAGACTGGTGGCGAGAATGTTGGCGATGGCCAACGGCATTAGGAACTTCCAGCCAAAGCCCATCAATTGGTCATACCGTAACCGGGGAAGCGTACCGCGCACCCAGATGTACAGAAAGAGGAAACAGAAGACCTTAAACACGAACCAGAAGACGGGCACGATGGCTTGAAGGAAAATCCCGCCGAAAGCGGGAAGCAACGACCCAAACGGGCTGGTCCAGCCGCCAAAGAAGAGCAGCGTCGCCACACAGCCGACGGTGATCATGTTGGCGTACTCGGNNACGATCCGGCGCGCAGCACCACGCCGACCAGGGAAAGCCCCAGGGCAAGCTCGTAGCTGATCACCTGGGCACTGGCGCGAAGGGCTCCCAGGAGAGAATATTTGTTGTTCGAAGACCAGCCGGCAAGCGCGATTCCATAGACGCCGACGGAAGTGACCCCCAGGATTACCAGCAGACCGATGTTGACGTTGGCGACCTCGAACATGTCGACACCGTGCCAGGTGATGCGCGCGCCAAAAGGTATGACGGCAATGGAAATCAGCGCGCAGCCGAGGGCGATCATGGGCGCCAGAATGTAGAGCGGGCGATAGACTCCGGTGGGTATCAAGTCTTCTTTAAGAAAGAGCTTGAGCCCATCAGCCATCGGCTGCCACAGGCCGAAGGGCCCGACGCGGCTGGGACCCCAACGGTTTTGAATGCGCCCCACCAGCTTGCGCTCGAGCAGCACGGTGT
>PLZN01000559.1 GCA_003152195.1 Acidobacteriaceae bacterium | reverse complement strand
GGCCAGGTCAAGATAGTCCGCGAGGTAATCGACCGGCGGCATGAAGACGAAGAGCCTGCCCTCGCGCGCCTGCACGCATAGGGCAGGACGGGTAAGGATTACTGCTTGCTCCTCCTCGGGCTTTGGCTTGGCCTTATCGGCGGCCGGCTGCGGCTCATCCGCGAAGGGCGGGACCGCGAACAAGCCCGGCCGGCGTTCCGGCCNNTGGCGGGAGCTTGTCCCGCCGCTGAAAAGGATCGGTATCGAAAGCGTAGGTGACATCTTCCGGCCTGGTCCAGGGCAGCGACTCGAGAGGCAGACGATATCCCATGGGCGAGTCGCCGGGGGTCAGAAACATGCGTTTCTCCACTAGCGGGAACCAGGGTTGACTGGTCCATCGCGGCGTACCCGACCTGGTCGGGATGCGGCGCAAGGGAAGGACAAACCCGATTGGCCGATCCGCCCCTTGTTCAAAAATCTGCGCCAGCCGGGCGCGCTCGGGTGCTTCCTGGAGCTTAGAATCGAGCGGATCAACGACCGGCGGCAAGCGCCGTTCCTTCCACAAGTGGAAGAAGATGTCTTCATCGGCGGTGATGGTGAAGGAAAAGCTCACTTGCAAGCGTCGGGTTAGGGCTTCGAGGAATTTCCGCGCTTCTACTGCGCCGTAGCCGTAATCTTTGCCGTCCTCGCCGATGAGGCTTGGATTCTCCCAGATCGGAACCCCATCTTTGCGCCAGTAGCAGCCGAGCNNGCTCGCCGCCCATGGTGAGGCGCACATCACCCGCTTGCAGGTCTGCATCCACCTGGTGGCCGACCGCTTCGATCTGTTGCCATTGTTCTTCGGAGTAGGGCTTGGTGACCCGAGAGGATTCGTAGATCCGCTGCACGGTCATTGAGTAGCTGAAATCCGTCTTGCAAAAGCCGAGGGGACCGGAAATGGGAGCAGCATTCCCTGCATCGGGAGTACAGGCGAGAGGGATATGCCCCTCGCCGGCCAGCAGCCCTGAAGTGGGATCGAAGCCGATCCAGCCGGCGCCAGGAAGAAAGACCTCAGTCCATGCGTGCAGGTCAGTGAAATCAGCAGAGGCTCCGGCGGGACCTTCGAGCGGCTTCACGTCGGCCGCGAGTTGGATCAGGTAGCCGGAGACGAAACGGGCCGCGAGTCCCAGGTTGCGCATGACCTGCACCAGTAGCCACGCCGAGTCGCGGCAGGAACCGGTGCCCAGGGTGAGCGTCTCGTCGCAACTCTGGACCCCATGCTCCAGGCGGATGACGTAACCAACCTGGCGTTGCACCCGTTGATTGAGGCTGACCAGAAAATTCAGCGTGGGCGTGCTGACTCGCGGCACCTGGGCTAGAAAAGCAGCCAGTTTGGGGCCCGGCGCCTCGGCCTCGAGAAAGGGACGCAGTTCGCGAGCAATCGAGCTCTCATAGGCAAATGGGATATGCTCCGCGTACGGCTCCAGGAAGAAATCAAAAGGATTGAAGATCGCCATCTCGGCAACCAGATCGGCCTCAACCAGGAACTCCGTGGTTGGTTCCGGAAACACCAGGCGGGCGAGATAGTTGGCCTGTGGATCCTGCTGCCAGTTGATGAAGTGGTTTTTTGGTTGCACCTTCAGCGAATAGGCCAGGATCGGGGTGCGGCAGTGGGGCGCTGGGCGCAGCCGGATGGTTTGCGGCCCGAGCATTACCGGGCGGTCGTAGCGATAGTGGGTCCTATGATTCAGCGCAATGTGAATTGCCATAGAGCGGATTCTTATAGATTACATGGCCCTTTGCGGAACTACCGAGGATGGAGATGGGAGTGCGTGCTTTGTAGCGTAGAGGGATACTGCAGATCCCTCCACATTTCACATAGGCCGGCCCAAGCGGGGTTCGATGCGGCCTCGCCGGATATGATGGTTTCCATGTCGCTGACTACACCTGTAGCCCCCGGGATTCTCGACCGTGCCAGGAAGATCAAGCTGTTCCTCATGGACGTCGATGGCACGCTCACCGACGGCGGTGTCATGCTCATGTCCTTGCCTAACGATGGCGGCGTAGCCGAGATGAAGACCTTCAACTCCCAGGATGGCATGGGACTAAAACTTGCGCACACGATGGGGATCCGCACCGGCTTCATTACGGGAAGAAAATCCCCCGCGGTTTCACGGCGCGCCCACGAGTTGAAAGTGGAATTCGTCTATCTGGGCCAGGAAACGAAGATGGCGGCATTTGAGGAGTGCCTGCGGAAGGCCGGGGTGCGGGAAGACGAGGTGGCCTACATGGGCGATGACCTGCCCGATATGCCGGTGGCCAAGCGTGCCGGCCTGGCGGTTGCAGTCGCCAATGCCGCTCCGGAGCTAAAGGCAATCAGCCATTACGTAACCGGGAGCCGGGGCGGAGAGGGCTCGGCACGGGAGGTAGTGGAACTTATCCTGAAGGCCCAGGGAAGATGGGAAGAGGCAATTCCCCGGGCGCTGGCGTAAAGCGTTTGTGGGCCCTGTGTTGACCACATGCACCGGCATTCATACCTCCAAATATGAGTACGTTACAGTTATTGTTAGAGATGCTTTGTAAGCCGCCCAACGCGCAAGTGCGACGTAGCTGGAAGATTGTCCTTGCTGCTTTCTGCGCTCTGCTGTTGATTTTCGGCGCGGCCGTTCAGGTAGCGCACGTTCATACTTCTGCGGATGTCTCTCATGCCGGGTGCGCTCTCTGCGCGGCTGCGCATGTAGTGGTCTCGCCGGCAGCACCCGTCGCGGTTCCACTTGTAGCGAGGCAGGCGGCGGCGCCAGTCGTCGATCTGCAACCCTCCTATGCGCGTCGTTTCTTACATTGTTCCCTCTACACACGCCCCCCGCCCGTGGACTCTGCTTTTTCCTAAAGCAGTTTCATCAGCCAGACCAAAAGATGACCCGGGGGTCCGCGTATGTGCTCGCTTGCACGGCGTTTCTTCTTTTTTCTTTGCCCGTTCCTGCTCGTAGCGACGGTTGCTAGTCTTCACGCCCAAACAGGTTCCGGCACGATTACCGGAACTGTGACAGATGCTTCGGGCGCGGTGGTGCCTGGCGCCACGGTCTCGATCGAAAACCCCGTCAGCGGGCTCGCAAGGTCGGCCAAGACAGACGGAGCGGGCCACTATGCCCACAGGCAGCCTTACGGCCTCCTACGGAACATTCGGTTCGGCAACCGGATCCATTGATCTTGGCTATGGTTCCGACAACTGGGGGAACTTCTTCGAGCTCGACGGATTGGATACCAGCCGCTTTCTGGATCCACCGGAATTTGTGGTCTTCCACGACAAGGGGAACCAGCAGAACGTCTTCGATCGCGTGGACTATCAATTTACGCCGGCCAACGCGCTTCACCTGAACCTGAACTACAGCCGCTCCTGGTTTCAGACGCCAAACAGCTATGACAGCCTGAATGTGCTCGACCAGTTCGGCAACGACGTTGGCAATGCCGGCCAGCACTCCAAGATTGAAACCTTTGACATCGCTCCCACCTACACCCGGACCATAGGCACTACGTCGGTATTCAATTTCGGTCCTTACATCCGAAAGGATACGTATCAGTACTATCCCAGCGGGAATCCACTGGCGGACCTTGGACCGCCCAATCTGCAGACGCAAACGATCGGGCAATACCGAACGCTCACCAATGCCGGGGTCCATTCCGATATCTCTTATACCAAGGGAAAACAGACCATCAAGGGTGGCGCGATTTATTCCAATACGTTCCTCCGGGAGCGTGACAGCCTCGGCATCGTAGCTCCAACCTTCAACTCACCCTGCCTGAATGCCGGCGGAACGCCCGTAGACGGATTTACCAACCCCGCGCAATGCGCCGCGGCGGGATACCAGCCCAACACCGCGGCCAACCCGAATGCAACCGGCACATTATTCAACCCGGTCTTGTTGCCGTATGACCTCACCCGAGCGGGCGCCAATTACGAGTACTTCGGCCATGCGGATATCAAGGAACTGGCTCTCTATATCGAAGATTCGATCAAGGCCGGTAACTGGCTCTTCAATCTAGGCATACGCGGTGACCTGTACAACGGCCTGGCCAGCGCCACCCAGGCTGAGCCTCGCCTGGGTCTTGGCTACAGCATCAAACGGACCAACACCGCGCTGCGTGTCTCCTATGCGCGCACTTTGGAGTCGCCGTTCAACGAGAATCTTGTGCTCTCCAGTCAGGGTTGCTCCAATGATGTGCTGTCTCCGTTGCTTCACTGCTCGCCCGCGGTGGCGGGCACGCTGCAGCCTGGCTTTCGCAACGAATTCCATGCCGGCCTGCAGCAGGCATTCGGAAAGAATCTCGTTTTCAGTGGGGACTACATCTGGAAATACACGCACAATGCCTTCGACTTCAGTGTCCTGGGCAATACTCCCATCACCTTCCCGATTAAGTTTTGCGACGATGTGGAGATGGTGGTTATGTGCAACCTCCAGCTAGGGCTTCTTCCGCGCGCAGCGCCAGGCCACGGGCAACCGAGATGAACTCATTGCCGGTGCGGATGCGTTCTTCACCAAACCGTACCGTGAAGATGCGACGGACGGCGGGGACGAGCGAGCTGCCGCCGGTAAGAAAGACCCGGTCGACTTCGCGGCGGCTGATGCCTGAGCTCTGCAGGAGTGAATCGACACACTGCTCAATGGCGCGAAGTTCGTCGGCGATCCAACCTTCAAAGGCATCTCGGGTGACGGGGATGCGGATGTTCATGCTGCCGTCGCGAAAATAAAACTCCGCCACCTCGGAGCGGGAAAGCTCGAACTTGACTTGCTGGACGGCCTGGTGAAGGTGGTAGCCGAGGTCTTCGTCGATCAATGTGATCAGGGCTTCGATCTTTTCCGGCTCGAGAGCGCGGATGCGAGCGCTCTTCAGAATTTCCACGACGTTCGCCGTCCGCAAGAACGAGAGGTAATGCCAGCGTTCCAGGTTGGCATAGATCCATGCCGGCACGGCGGGCAGAATCTTGTTGAGCGAACGGGCGAAGGATTCCGACCCCAAGGCGGGGGAGACGAGCTTGCGCACTATCCTGGCGTCGAAGGCGTCGCCGGCCAGACCGACGCCGCTGTTGCCGAGCAAATCTTGCGGTTTGCGGCCACGCTGACGCACGCCGGGGCCAACGTGAAGCAGGGAGAAGTCGCTGGTGCCTCCTCCGAAGTCACCGATGAGGATGAGCTCATCGTGATCGAGGGTGGATTCGTAAGCGTAAGCCGCCGCGACCGGCTCCATTTCGAAATCGACCCGCGCAAAGCCGGCAGCCGCGAACGCCTGCCGCAGGCGGGAGAGGGCAAATGCCTCGTCTTCTTCGCTCTCCGATCCGACAAACCGCACCGGGCGGCCTACCATGGCGTAGTCGATAGGCGTGTGGAACTGCCGTTCGGCGTGGCGGCGCAGATCGGCGAGGATGCGGGAGATCAGATCTTCGAGGGTGCGATGGCGGCCAAATACCGCCGTTCCTGTCAGCGAGCGATCGGACAGGTAGGATTTGAGCGATTGAATAAGCCGGCCCTTGTTCTCAGCCGCCAGGTAGTGCTCGATAGCGGCTGGTCCAGTCCATGCATGTGTTTGTGTCCGGCCTCCGTGCCTGTCCTGCTGCAGGTAGAGGATGGATCGAAAGGAAAAGGTATCCCCGGCGCGCGTGGGGAAGGAGACTAGTTCGACTTGCGAATTGCCGGATGCTCGCCCGACCGTGCTGTTGGTCGTGCCGAAGTCGATACCGATCGCAGGGACCTGTGCTTGCGTTTGCCGCATTCTATTCATTATTTCGCACTTGGGCGCAACCCTTGCGCGCGATGATACGATCCGGCAATCGCGCGTTCCTGCTTCGCCGCACGCCGGCCGCATTCCCATCCAAGCGTAAGGAGAGCTACGCGGACCACGCCAAGCGTTGCAGACGCATACATGATGGAAGCTTCCCAGGTAGCGGATGCCATTGTCTTCGCCTGTATGCAGGCTTCGCATACGCGTATCCTCCAGATGACCATCCGTCATCTGGGCGCGCCGCATCATTCGATAGAAGACTGGCGTGCGTTTGCGGAGCCTTAAGCCGCAGTGCGAAAATGGCAACATGCAAAGATCATGTACAACGGCAATTGTTTTGTTTTCGGCCGCTATTGTCCTGGTGGGAAGCGCCGTCGCCCAGCAGACGCCGGCGGCGAATCCCACACCACCGGCAAAGGCGCAACCGAGCACAGGGACGACGAAGACGCGGCACACCAGCACGGTGACAAAGCCCAAACCCCTGGTGTTGGAGACTGAGAAGGATAAGGCAAGCTACGCCATCGGCCTGAATGTCGGCAAAGGCCTGCACCGGGATTCCATCGATGTCGAGCCAAAGATTTTGCTTCAGGGTATAGAAGATGCCCTGGCCGACGGCAAGCTCCTTTTGACCGATGATGAAATTAAAACTGTGTTGGCCGACCTGCAGAATCAGGTGCGGCAAAGGCAGGAAGAGAAGAGGCTAGCCCTGGTCGAAACGAACAAAAAGGAAGGTGACGCATTCCTGGCTGCCAACAAAACAAAAGAGGGAGTGGTAACGCTGCCGAGTGGTCTGCAATATAAGGTCCTGGTCGCCGGAACCGGTGCCAAGCCATCCGCTGCCGACACTGTCGTTTGCAACTATCGCGGGACCCTACTCGACAATACGGAATTTGACAGTTCCTACAAGCGCGGCCAACCAGTGACTTTCTCCGTCGGTGGAGTTATCAAGGGGTGGACCGAGGCTCTCCAACTGATGCCCGTGGGATCGAAATGGCAACTGTTTATCCCTCCGGATCTCGCCTATGGCGAACGTGGACAGAGCACCATTGGGCCCAATGCCACGCTCGTCTTCGAGGTCGAGTTGGTCTCCATTCAGGCTAAGGCTGCGCAGACGACTCCCTAACCTGCTTACCGTTGGAATGAGTAACCGCAGGTTCTCCGCTTACACTTGAGTTCTGCCCAACAGGAGGAGAACCATGCGCAAAGATACGTTAACGATCGCGTTGCTGTTGATCATCGCCGTTGCATTGGTTGCGATCGCCCTCCAACCTCTGCTGTCGCCGCGCGCCGCAGAGGCACAGTCCACGGAGATCTATCCCTTTTACATTGAGCCCGGTTCTGAGTTGTTGCGAGCGCCTGATGGCAGCAGCCAGGTCTATGGAAAGGTAGTCGTGGACCTGCGTAACGGGAAGATCTGGGGCTTCCCGACGCTTGCGCCCCAGTCGTACCCCTCCAATAATTTGCAAACCAAGCCGCCAACCTCCCGTCCGTTCTTCCTGGGAAGGTTCGCATTCGAAGACACTGCCAAATAGTGCCTGCATATTTACGGAGGGACCTGCGGTTCAACCTTGGCTACCGCTTGGGCAGCGGCAACCCGAGCAGCACAACGGGGTCAACGTACACGCCTTGCCAACGCACACCGAGGTGGAGGTGTGGACCGGTGACACGGCCTGTTGCCCCGCTAAGGCCAAGACGTTCTCCTTTGCTGACCCGGTCCCCTACCTTCACTTCTATCTTGGACAGGTGCATGTACATCGTCGTGAACTGCTGCCCGTGGTCGATAACCACCATGTTGCCTTCGTAGAACATGCCTTGGGCGATAACCACTTCTCCGTCGTTGGCGGCGACAACTGGCGTTCCCGAAGGCGCGTGGAAGTCGGTTCCACGATGGATACTCGCGAGCTTGCCGTTGAACATGCGGCGGGTCCCGAAGGAATCGGTCGGTGAGAAAGGCACGGGCGATCGAAAGCTGCCCGCCCACAGCGGTTGGCTGATCTGGTGCGCGAACGCCGCGTCCTTTACCACCTTATCCGCCGCGATACGCTGCAGCGTCGCGGCATCCGGCTCCACATACTTTTCCTCCACGTGCAGCATCGTGGTTTTGTAGCGCCCCGGCAGCACTACCACTTGTTTGATGGTGTGCACCTCCCGCCCATTCGGTCCGGTTGCGCTCAGCTCCAGCGCAAATGTTCCCGGCGCCTGCTCTACATCAATACCTGCAAGGGCGTACCAGGTATCGCCCTCGTGAGCCTTGGTGAAAACCAATGAGTAATCGAGCCACGTGCCATGCACTTCATCGGCGGGTCGGCTTAGCTCTACCCTGAACAGCACGGGTGAGCCGCTTTCCAATCGGAGCGGCGACCAGCTGATGAGCCGGAAACCGGCATTTTGCTGTGCGTTGCCGGCCGGAAGGCCCAGTAACAGCAAAACGAAAGCGGCCCAGCGAACACGGCGCAAACTGCGAAGGTACTCATGATGGCGGAGGATCATTTTCACATTCCCTAAACGGATCTTGTAGGCGACCGGCAACGGTAGGATACTGGACCGCGAGGAAACATCATGCGACGCAGGACTTTTCTTTCGACTTCCGCGGCAGCCGGGCTCGCCGCCTTGGGCTGGGGCGCCGGGACTCTCCAGGCTAAAGCAGGCGACATACCGAAACGGACCTTGGGGAAGACCGGCGAGCGCCTGACGATTATTGGCCAAGCCGGTGGCCGGTTTCCCCTGTGCACCTTTGAGGATGCCAAGGCCGTTACCCTGCGCGCCTACGAACTCGGCATCAACTACTTCGATACCGCGCGTATTTACTGGGACGGCAAATCGGAAGAGGTCTATGGCGCTGTGCTGCCGCCCTTCCGCAAGAACATCTTCCTGACAACGAAATCTCCTCAACGTACGCGCCAGGGCGCCGAAGCGGATTTGGAACTATCCCTGCGTACGCTCAAGACCGACCACGTCGATCTGTGGCAGATCCACCAAGTGAGCACGATGGACGAAGTGGAGCAGATCTTCGCGCCCGGCGGCGCCATCGAAGCATTCGAAGCAGCCAAGAAGGCTGGTAAGTGCCGATTCATTGGATTCACCGGCCACCATGATCCTCAGGTCCACCTGGCGATGCTGAAGAAGTACGACCACTACGACACCATCCTGATGCCGCTGCATGCGGCGGATCCTGGGTACCAGAGCTTCGAGAAAAACGTGCTGCCGATCGCGGTCGCGCGCGGCATGGGCATCCAGGGGATGAAGAGCACCGCGAATGCAAAGCTGCTGCAAGCCATTGCGTTGAAGGATTGCCTTTCCTACGTACTCAGTCTGCCGGTTCACTGCGTCGCACTCGGCTGCACCACGATAGGGCAGGTGGAAGATGATGTTCGCATCGCGCAAGAGTTCAAGCCATTGGGCGAGGAGCAGCTGGCCCAGATCCGCGAAAGGGTGGCGAAGCTGAAAGGACCGCAACTTGAAGACTGGAAGATCAACACTGAAACCGCCACCGCGAGCACCTACCGGGATGGTGTGCACGCCTGAAGTGTCTGCGTGAGAATCCACCAGTCCCGAACGGACGGCTGAGAGTTACTTTCAGCCGTCCCTACGGGACTGGACTTCGCTCGTATACCCTACCCAGCACTGCGTGCTGGGCC
>PLZN01000271.1 GCA_003152195.1 Acidobacteriaceae bacterium | reverse complement strand
GTGGTTAAAGTGCCTTTCTGGAAACATCGAGAAGTTAAGAAATTTAGATTCATAGTGTTAGAAAATCAGTTTCACGGATTTTAGACTTTAACCACGGGCTGCTAAGGCTGTGCAGACTCACCTGCTTGCGCTTAAAGTCACCTATTTTATCTGGCGGGCGCTGAACTGCGCTGATTTTCAGATCCGAGACCGGCCTTGGCACACTTCTCGCAAAGAGGATGAGCGAAGACGCCCCGGTATCCACAAGCAGATGCGCCGGAACGTTATTCAGCTCTGCATCGACGATCGCTAGTCCATCCGTCACCCGCAAAGGAATGGAAACTGGCAATTCTGGAGAGGGACCAAAGTGGATCTCGCGCGACGCGTAGTCAATCACGAAGGCGCTTTGGCCCAGCAAATCCAGACCAATCACCCCGTCGACGCGGACTGGGAGTGCTTTCTGAAGGAAAGACAGATCTTCGATCAAGACAGAAATATTGTCCCTTTGCATCGGGCCAAAGTTCAGGCTGGGCACGCTTGCATCTCGGCTTGCACGCTGCCGCCCAGAACCGAGATGCTGGCAGGGAATTGCTCCAGATGAAGCTTTCGCGCCAGCCGCGGATCCAAAACCGTGGGGCTGGCCCCATTGTCCAACAGGAAAACAAGGCTCTTGAGTGGTCCGGCTGAACCGCGGGCCACAAATCAGATAGCCGTGATAGAGATCGAAGCTTACGGTACCCTCCATAGCCTCGCGCGGCCCGGGCTCGCGAAATCCCATTGCACATGGCTGAACCACCAGAACAAAACTCAGCAGGACACTCAACCAGCGGTAGCGATCGCGCATAATCCTCACCTCGAGGTCATGCTCGATCAGGAGGCCCGGTACCTCAATTCACTGGAGCTAGCTTGTTGATCCACCGCCGGTTACCCGCCGGGAGACTTATTGGAGAGGAGTGGGAGATCAGGGTCTCCCGGCGAAATACTTGAAGAAATAGGTGGTATGTGGCATCAACTGGAAGCAGACTAATGACAATGCCAGAGCCTTCCAGGAACGGAGAACCACAGGGGCGTAATGGGCACCGCACGGTTCGGTTTGGAGCGTTTGAGGCTGATCTCCATTCCGGAGAGGTGCGTAAATCGGGAAGCCGTATCAAGCTCCAGGAGCAGCCTTTCAAGGTGCTGCAGATTCTGCTGGAGCACCCGGGCGACGTGGTCACACGCGACGAGCTGCAGTCCCGGATATGGCCGGCGGAAAATTTTGGTGACTTCGATCACGCAGTGAATGTCGCGATCGGCAAGCTCCGAACGGCTCTCGGGGATTGCGCCGGAGATCCTTCCTTTATCGAGACAATGCCCCGCCGCGGCTATCGCTTTGTGGGGAGATTGGAGGAGGCCCCGGCTGAGGCTTCTCCACCCGAGCCACCGGCAAGCAGTGCTCAGCCCCCCCATTTCTCAGCACAGGGGTCACAACCGGCCGCAAGCGCGCGCTCCTGATATTGTTCGCAGTCGTCGTTTCAGCAGTCCTCCTCGGATTGGAGTGTTGCTTGGTCATCGCACTGCCCGATTGCAGCCGCCAGACTTTCAGCGCCTGACCGTCCGTGCATGGCACGGTTTACTCCGCCCGGTTTGCGCCTGACGGGCACAATGTGATCTATAGTGCCTCGTGGGACGGCACGCCGGTCGAAATCTTCTCCACCGACCTGAAAAGCACCGGGACACGAAAAATGGAGCTGCCGGCAACTCACCTGCTTGCGGTTTCTTCCTCCGGCGAAATGGCGGTGCTGCAGGCGGCCGATCCCCGTTTTATGCTGACCATGCGAGGCACGCTCGGCCAGGTCCCGCTGGCTGGCGGGTCACCTCGCCAGATCGCGGAGAAGGTCGAATGGGCGGATTGGGCTCCGCATGGGAAAACGCTCGCCATTGTCCGCGACATGGGGGGGAAACGGCGGCTCGAATTTCCCCTGGCGCATGTTCTTTACCAGACCGCCGGCTGGATTGGCCATCCCCGGATATCTCCCAAAGGGTACACAATCGCTTTTCTCGATCATCCAACTCAGGCTGATGACCAGGGGGTTGTTTCGCTCGTCGACCTGGCGGGGCGCAAGAGGGTTCTTTCCACCGGCTGGGAAAGCGAGGAAGGGCTGGCATGGTCTCCGGCCGGAACCGAGGTTTGGTTTTCGGCCACCGAAGCCGGACTGGAACGCCGCATTTATGCGGTAAACCTATCCGGACGCCAGCGTCTGGCTTACCGCGCACTCGGCGGGGTCACGCTGCAGGACATCGCTCCGACGGCAGAGTCCTCCTGACCCGCGATGAAAACCGCGCCGGCATGATGGGCCCGGCACCCGGCTCAACCAAGGAACGGGACCTCTCCTGGCTGGACTGGTCGCTTCCCGCAGATCTGTCTCGAGACGGTAACACGTTGCTTTCCGACGAGCAGGGAGAGCAGAGCGGACCAACCTATACCGCCACTCTGCGTGAACATGCAAGGGTCGCCACCGATTCCGCTGGGTGAAGGGATGGCCGGCGATCTTTCTCCCGATGGCAAATGGGCAGCCACGGTTGTTTCCTATACTCAGATCCTGCTACTGCCAACAGGCGCGGGAACGCTCAAGCGAATCGAGCGGGGCGGCATACAACAGTATGGGCATCAAATTCACTGGATGCCAGACGGCAAGCAGATCATCTTTCCCGGGAACCAACCGGGGCATGAGGTTCGCTGCTTCATTCAGAACATCGATGGGGGGGAACCCCGGCCCATCACCCCGGAGGGTGTTGGTAGCTGCAGGGTCTCTCCCGATGGGCAATTGCTTGTCGGTGAGGATCTCACGGGCGGAGGAGCCCGGTTTTATCCAATGGATGGCGGCCCACCGCGCGCCATTCCAGGTTTGCTGCCGGGAGAGATGTTGGCGTGGAGCCCCGACCCGCACTTTCTGTACGTTTACCAGTGGAGGCAGTTACCGATCAAGCTTTATCGCTTGAACGTTGTGAGCGGAGAGAGGCAACTTTTCAAAGAAATGCACCCCATGGATACAACTGGACTTTGCGACATGTCTCATATTCTTTTCAGCGCTGACGGTCGAGCCTATGTTTACAGCTATACCCGGACGCTCTCCGAGCTCTATCTGGTCAAAGGGCTGAAATAGCCCACCTGATCGGCCTCCAAAGACGCTAGCTCGTGAGTATTTCTACGGTTACACCGTCGTGACGGACGAGTACTGGTATTCGGACGATCTGCGCATGACCTTGGTAGCCAAGCACAACGCTCCGGGCAAGGTGAGTGTGACGGTGACGGTTACTCAAGTGATGCGGACGGAGCGGTTCACCTATCCTGTGGCTTCAGGATCGCTGCAATCACTTGGATTTGCAGATATTGCCGTAGACCAACGGGGCTCCCCGTTCCCACGGCTTATAGCTGTTGGCGAATCTGATCCGCTCGGCACAGGAGGGGTGCGTCGCCTGGAAGATGAGGAAGAAAGTATCCCAATCGGGCGCGATATCAGTTTGAGCATCCCTAACGAATATCATCGCCGCCGCGTGATTTTGATGAGTCAGTTCAAGGCCGAAGCGGTCGGCTTCGATCTCGATATGGCGGGCGAACAGATTGAAAAACGGCAAGACGGCAAGCCAGAGGACGGTCAGGAGGAACACGATCAGCGGAAATGACGCCGGATCGGAAAGTTCGCTGAACCCCCAGCGCCGGGAGAACCGGCGGATGGCGGCGCGGCCCAAGCGGTCGGTGAGCCAAAATCCGGCGAGCAGGAAGGCAGCAATGATCGCCAGGCCCTTCCAGTTGTCGCCCATCACGTAATGCTTCAATTCGTGGCCGACGGTGAATTCGATTTGGTCAGGTGTCTCAACCGACGCCAGGTTGCTCTGCAGAACGATGCGATTGGTCGGGCCGAGGCCGTCCACCCGCGTGTCGTTGCCGCCGACAAAGACGGGGACGTGAGCGACGCCGCACCGCGCGGCCAACGCTTCGATCCGCGTTTCCAGCGGGCGATCGTCGAGAGGCTTGTAGGTCGTCGTCAGAGGTTTGACCCACACCGCCCAACCGACCAGAGCCAGAAAGGCGACCGGAATCAGCGCGAGGGTGCAATAGAGCCACCAGCGGCGCGGGCTTCTGGCGATCAATCGATAGGGAAGCCAGATTAATAGCGATGCGAGGACCAATCTGACGGCAAGTTGCACGCCCTCGCCCTTCAGCCAATTCGGCAAGCTCTGGTCCGACCGTCCAGCGGCGTGCTGCTGGACATAGCCGACATAAAAGTCGAAAGGCAGCGCGATCAGCGCGGCCAGCACCAGATAGGCGCAGACGAAGAGCGTGACCGTCCAGAACCAGCGGCGTCCGGAGATAGATTCGCACATCCGGCGCAGGCGCGCGCCGAGACCAGTGAACAGAAAGAAGAGGGGAATTGCCAGCTCGAGAAGCCGGAAGGCCGCCCAATGAATGTTTGCGTCCCGCTGCTGGCCGAGCACGGATGCCGTTGCTGCGGGTACCGCCACCGGCAATTCGGCATGGGCGATCGTGGACACCAAGAGCGCGGCTGCGATACACGCGGCCAAGATTTTCCAGGAGATTGTCCGCAGCCAGGCTGGGGATTCCAGCGCAAATCGAAAGCGCGTCATTCTTCACCTTTCTAGGCAAGGCATCCTGTCGCGAAGGCCGCTACCGTGCGGCAAAGGGCTTGCCGCGCACGGTCGTGTAGACGGCGTCGAAGACGGTCAGGCCTTTGATACTCGCCACGCCACCAACGGTGATCGGATCGCCGAGATATTCGACCTTGCTCTCCGCGTTGGTGAACGCGGGCCACTGGGGAAGGTCCGGGCCGTTCGGATTGCCCGACTTCGCGAAGTTGACCCAGTAGCTGGACATCTCCTCGGCCACTCTCCGATCTGCCTTGCTCCAGCGCCAGGGCTCCTGGTCCAGATGGTCGAAGACATACCAGAGCTCGGCGAAGTGGCTCGCGCCCCACCCCTCGTACACTGAGCCGGCCGGGAACGGTGGCTGCTGCCGGAACGAGTAGTAATAAACACTGCTCCGCCCAGTTGTGGCTTGCAACCTCGCCCAAGCCCACATATCCCAGCCGAAGCGGAGGTCGCGCTCCAGGCCAAGCCGCGCCTGCTTCGCCTCTTCGTCGGTAGCGTGGGGATATGCCGCGAGCAGCGGAGGGGGAAGTTGGCCGACGCTGTGCTCCATGTCGATGTCGAACGTGGCGGCTGTCTCGTGGGTGACATCGATCATCGCACGCGCCTCCTCGGCGTTCGAACCGATCAGCAGCGGAACATCGTTCTGCTGCCCCGAGGTCAACGCTTCGTAGGGAGAAACGGGAAGCACATAGGGTTCGATCACCGGGTGGCATATGCCGCCGGCGTCGCCGACAAGCAGGTTAGCTGGCAACAGACGTAGTTGCTGGAGCGAGGTTGCACCGAGCGAAACGGCGTACTTCTCCCCGTCGCGTTCTGCATTGGCCAGCAGGAACTTTGGTGCGAGTTGCAGCGGCTCAAACAACCCGCCGCTCTCTCCGATGGCGCGCTGAAACAAGCCTTTCGCACGGGGCGAGGCCATCAGGATGCTGACCGATATCGCCCCGGAGGATTGACCTGCGATGGTTACGTTTTTCGGGTCGCCGCCAAAGGCAGCAATATTCTTTTGAACCCATTCGAGTGCGGCAATCTGGTCCATCAGGCCGTAGTTCCCGGACGAGTGGTGCGGGGACTCGCGCGTCAGCTCAGGATGGGCAAGAAACCCGAGTGGGCCAACTCGGTAGGCGATGGTGACAATGATTACGCCTTTTTGCGCGAGCCGGTCGCCCCAGTAGAGTGGCATTGAGGCCGACCCGCTGATGTATCCCCCGCCATATATCCAGACGATCACTGGCAGGCGCTGGTGCGCGCTCTTCGCCGGCGTCCAGATGTTGAGGTAGAGACAATCTTCACTCACGGCCGGCGGTGTCTCGCCCGGCATGGACACTCCAACTTGCATACACGCCGGGGCAAACGCATCCGCCTTACGCGTACCTTTCCATGGTGCTACATGTACCGGGGGGCGCCAACGCAAGCCGGCCACCGGCGGCGCGGCGAATGGGACACCTTTATAGATACTCAACCCGCTTGCGCGTATCCCCGATATTGCGCCGGACTCCGTCGTAGCCTGAGGGCTTTGTGCCAGCGTGATAGCGGATGTTGCTGGAGCGACGACAACAAGTAGGGCTCTGATCAAGAGCTTGGAATAGAACTTCGGCATAGTTAGCTCCTGGTCGTCAGATAGCTCCGGGCAGAGTATTCGCGGGGTCTATCTTCGGCTGTTTGACCGGGAAGCGAAAGGTAGAACGACTGCAAAGAGCCTGAGGAAGAAGACTCGCATCTTGGACTATCTTCTGCCCGGAGATACGGTTCGTCATCTGGTTTTGTTCCCCTGGCTAAGCGGCCTTGTCCGAAAGATACTCGGAGATCGCCGTGCGGTAGAGCCCCCGATCAGTCTCAGAGCGGGCGATAGTTTCGTGGTGGCCTGAGTACCGTACGGCTTTCTTCGCGGAAAGCCGCATGCAGTTTGATGGCCCTACCTACTGTGAAACCGCTTTGCGCGGAGTAGGGTGGTATTCGCGCGCCAGGGCGGCAGCGGCTTCGATTTGCTGCCGGGCTCCGGCGTGGTCGCCCTGCTGGTCTAACAAGCGGCTCAGTTGCGCTTGAACCTGGAAGGCGGGCGAATCGGCCGATTTATTCGGCGATGCCAGATAGAGCCTGAGTAGCTGGATGGCAAGTTGCGGCTCTTGGTTATTGCGGCTGAGAATGGTAGCCCCATCCACCAGCGCGGGCCCGTGTGGGCTTGCTGCCTTTGCATCCGCATCAATTCCTGCGCGCAATGCCTCCAGCATCTGGTCCCATTGCTGGCGGCGGGAGTAGAACGAGGCTAGCGCCATCCAGGCGTTGGCAGGCTGCTTGGAGGCTTCAACTGCCGCCTTGAACTCGGTTTCTGCAAGCAAATAATTCTTATCCTTCTCCGCCAGGTGGCCCCTCAGCTGGTCAGCCTGTGCCGGCTCATACTGGTCGAGTGCATGGGCCACGTCTTGCGCCTTTTTCTTGCCTCCACCAACAATCCCCGGGGCAGCTGTGTAGAACTCGCCGAGGTCGGAGAGCGCATCTACACTTCCGCTTTCGAGTTGGACCGCCCGTTCGAATTCGCTCCGCACCTTCTTCGCCAGGCCGTAAGCCTTTATCGAATGGATGCTATCGGCTTTTTCGCCATATGCCCGGCCTAGCCAGAGATGATATCCGCTGTCCAGCGGCGCAAGCTGGACTGCGGTTTCGCACGCGTGGATCGCGTCATCCCATCGCTCTTCCTGGTAATACACGCGGCAAAGCAGATTGTGCGCCTCCGCGTCTCCCGGGTCCGCGGCGAGGGACGAGCTCAGGCGCGAAATTGCATCGCTTGCCCTGCCTAAGGCGAGATCGGCAGTTACTGGCTCCAGCGCATTGCTTGGAATGGAAGCAGTATGGGCCGCCGGCGCCTGCAAGACGCACAGCACGGCCATGAGGAGATGAGAAAGCGTTGAAGAGTTGAGTATTCGCACCATCTTGCAGCCCGGGTAATTGCCAACTACGATGACCTGTCGACCTTTCTAGTAAATAATGTTGATGATCGGGGGCAGGCGAACGATTCGTCCACGCGAAGGCAAATTCGGCTTTGCATCCCAGACGATACTGAGTTGCATTTTGAGCGGGCTGCGGTGAGAGTTTGTATTGACCACACTCTTGCGACCTCATCTCCCTGTGGGAGTTCCGTGTGTTGAAGGGTATGGGCTTTAGCGCGTACATATACCCCGCAATATCAAAGGGCTTTGCAAGGCTGCGGAAAAACCCTCTGGTTC
>PLZN01000161.1 GCA_003152195.1 Acidobacteriaceae bacterium | reverse complement strand
ACTCCGGTCGAGATGACATAGGTTATGGCTGAGCTTCGGGGAGGATTGGATGCTGGAAGCGGGGCTTGTTTCTTATTAGAAAGCCTCATGAAGTTCGCTGATCCACCAAACCCGGGTAGCGTATCCCACCCTTGAACTCAAAGCGAAACCTGCTCGCCCACGGGAAAGCTACGCAGGCCGAGGCGCAAATCCGCATCGCGTTGGCGTCCGATGTGCGGGTGGCTGGCAAGAAGATAGAAACGCTCGGTGATGGAATCAATGAGCCGTCCGGCAATCTCGATATCACGCAGCGACTCACGCCATGTAAGTTGGGAAAACGCTAATACTCGAAACAGGTCCGCACAACTCAGGGTGCGCACACCGCGATCGGCCTTATGCCTCGCAATGATGCGCCCGAAAGTTTTCCAAGGCACAAACTCCATTACCTGCGCAAACAGCGTCTTGCCTACGTTCATGCCGTCCTCCGGGCCGTTGAAACCGGAAAGCATCGCAAAACCGTATCGCCCGTTTCAAATCGTGGACACCCCCGAATCCTCAGAAACCATACCTAATACTGTACTTGCCGGCACTTGCCAGCCAACGAACCGGACAGTAGTGATCATGTCGCCGTATTTCGACTCCAGCGACAACTGTTGCACTGGGTGTTACGGTGAACGATGTGGCAAGCCACGCTGGAAAATCGGAGCGGGTCTTCAAAACGGCCTGGTTTACCAAGGCGGCTCGCAAGGCGCACAACCCGGATGAGGAGCTTTGCTCAGCCATCGGGTGACTGATGTTGGGGCAGGCTGACGACCTGGGCGGCGGTGTTTTCAAGAAACGAATCAGTACCGCTCCATTATTTTGGTGAGAGCGGGTCAGTATTGGGGTATCTGTTCGCCAAGCAGGATCGGGCCAATATCGAGGACGATGAACTGGCTGACTTTCGTAAGCTGGTCAAGGCATACGCCGGACTGACGACACACCAAGTGAATCAGTTGATGAGAACGACTGGATGGAGATTTGCAATGGCGACCAAACGTAAATTCAAAGCTGAGGCATTTGAGGCGATCCACAGCTCAGCCTCGGCCATGTACAAGGTGGGAGCTATCGATAAGGAGACGATGCGGAGTTTCGACTCATCCTGTCTTGCGGCTCCTCCTCGGCTCAAGCCCGAACAAATTAAGAAGCTGCGGCAGCGTCTTCGAGTTAGCCAGCCGGTCTTCGCCCGTTACCTGAATACGAGCGAATCGACGATTGAGAAGTGGGAGACCGGCGCAAAACAGCCGAGTGGGATGGCGCTCAAGCTCCTCTCCGTGGTCGAAAAGCATGGCCTGGAAGCACTGGCGTAATAGATTGGCGGAATAGAAAGCCACCCTCGCGAGTGGCTTTCTTCCTTGATTCCCGCTCAATCGCAGTATTCTTTCACTAAACACGGAAATTCCTGACATGCTCGTTACCCAAATACGTGAAGGCAGCGCAGTGATATTCCTGGGTGCCGGCGCCTCCCGGGACACCCGCGCCCCCCAAACGGCAAGAAGTGTCCAACGACACAAGAACTCATCAATAAGCGCTCAGACCGCTTTTTGGGCGGTAATGAGCCGGATCGTCATAGCTTGTGCGGCTTTCCTTGAAGTTGCCCACGGCGTTGCCGAACCACGGGGNNACACGCGGCCCTGTCTACAGCAGCGAAGCAGGAAATCCGGGTACGCTTCGGTCGGGATGACAAAGGTTAGGGCAGCGCTTCCGTCTGGATCGGATGCTGATTGAGAGAACCGCAGGTCCACTTCGCTACGCCGGATTTCCTGTCGATTTTGGTGGGGTCACCAAACTTCATGCGGCTTTCCTCAAAGGAAGCCGCATACATGGCCATCTCTGGTGCCGCGGCAGTAGGAAATCCGGGTATGCTCTGTCCAAAATCATTTCCCCTCAGCGGCTAAAAGCCGCACAAGTTCTGCTTGCTTCATGTGCGGGCTTTAGCCTGCGCCCTTCATTGATAGTGTTTTTCCGCAGCCTGTTTAGCCCCTGAGGGAGTGGCTTTCTTAACTGCGTGGATTGAACTGGGGCGCATGGTGACGGGAACCCGGGTCACGGTACTTAGTAGGGGATATTTCAACGAACATCTGAAACGCTGGTGGTCTCTGGGTCAGTATTTTCCATACGAGCCGGGCTTATAAAGTCCGAAACGTCGAAGGGATTTGGGCCATGAATCAATCCGGTGCGTGCAACGTCATCGGGACGGAACTTCTGAAGTGCATCGACGTGTCGAAGCAGAAGATCACGAAGGTGCGCGTAAGGAAGATCAACCTCAATCTGGACTTCGCGGAGGAGGACTGCGGCTGTCCGGAGTGAGGTGGCGTGTTATTGGTTTGCTTTGTCATCAAGGAGCGGGTAGGTGCTGAGATCAGATTCACGCGCAGCCGATTTGCGGGCGTGGATCAGTTTCGCTAGCGTGTGTCTCGATACGAATTCGCGGTCGTCGCTAATCATTCAGTAAGATCAGAGCAAAGCCAACCGAATGATTGCCGGAGACCGTTGATGCGCCGAAGAATGACCCTGTTCGTACTCCTGATGGCAGCACAAGTGACTTACGCCTTTGATTCCGTACCTAAAGCCGAGTATCGCGAGCGTCGCGTAAAACTCGTAGCGGAGCTGCACGGCGGCTCAGCGGTGATCTTTGCCGCGCACGAGCCGCCCATGGAGTACCAGGACTACCGCCAGGACGAAGATTTCTTTTACTTGACGGGCTCAAACGAGCCGGGCGGCGCACTTCTTCTTATCGGCGACGGCCCTGCGACGACCACTCGCCTCGGAACGGCTGTCCCAGCGCACTCGTACCGGGAGATTCTCCTCCTCCCGATGCGCAATCCCATCCTTGAGAAATACACCGGAGCGAAGATCGACGCCGCTACTCCAGGCGCCCGGGAGTCACTCGGCGTCGACGAGGTGCTGCCACTCTCCACTTTGCCCAGCGTCTTCGCCGGCTTCCTGGCCGAGGACCTCAGGCGCGCAAAAAATGTCTGGACCCAGCAGGACATGGGCGTTGCAAGTGCGACACTCGACTTCACTTCAACTGTTCTGGGCACTGACAGCGCGCCCCCAACCCACGATGTCCGCTCGCTGACCATGCAGTTGCGCATGGTGAAAAGCCCCGCCGAGATCGCCCTCATCCAAAAGGCGACCGATGCCTCCATCGCTGCACAACTCGCAGGCATGCGAGTCATCAGGCCGGGGGTACGCGAAAGAACCGTCGCCGGCGTCGAAGTCAGCACCATGCTGGCCGAGGGATGCGAACGCGTCAGCTATCCGGCCATCGTTGGCTCTGGCATCAATTCGACCGTCCTCCATTACGCCGCAAACAGCAATCCGATGAACAAAGGTGACGTCGTTGTTATCGACGCCGCCGGCGAGTACTCGATGTATGCCAGTGACCTGACGAGAACCATGCCGGTCGACGGCCACTTCAACGCCCGTCAGAGAGAGATTTATAACATCGTGCTCGGCGCCCAACAGGCAGCGCGCAATGCCTTCGTCGCCGGCAAGTCGAAGATGGGCGCAGTCGACCAGCGCGGAGCAGATCCCGAGGGGACACTGCTCGACAAGGTCGCCTTCGACTACATCAACACCCATGGCAAAGATCTCCACGGCGAACCTCTCGGGAAATACTTCATCCATACCCTCGGGCATTCCGTGGGCATCGATGTGCATGATCCATACGACTACAGTAAGCCCTTCGAGATCGGTTCCGTGTTCACCATCGAGCCCGGTATCTACATTCCCGAAGAGAAGATAGGCGTCCGCCTCGAAGATACCTTCTACGTCAACGCTGCCGGAAAGCTCGTCGATTTCGCGGAAAAGCTGCCACACACGCCGGAGGAGGTTGAAGCGGCCATGAGCGCCAAGTAGAGCTCCCCACAATAAACACGTATGCGTACTGGCCCGGCAGCCTTAGCTCCGGTCATGCGTAAACGTAGCGGACCGTCTGCCGCGCTTCGGCGCTCAGGCGCTCAGGCGCTTAATCGCTTGATTTAGCCTCGGACTTTACCTTGTCAGGTGGGGCATCGCTGTAGACTTGAAACTCCCGAATATGCGCCTCTTGCGAACTGGAGAGAATGTTAAGGCGTATCCGGCTCGCGATCACCGGAGTAAAGCGGTCGATCTTCTCATGCCCGATGGCCTGACCCGACGCTACCGTCTTCCATGCTTTGCCCGTCCATATCTCGACCGCATATTTCTCGACGTGTTGGCCGTCGTTGAGCCATTCCATCGACGTGACCCGGTCGATGTTGACTTGTTTGGCGAAGTCGACCTCCAACGTGGAATGGTGAGAGCCAGACGGCGCTGACCAGAATGTGTCGGTATTTCCGTCCAGGGCCGCGGCTGCTTCCGGCGTGGTCGGGAGATGTTGAAGAGCGAGGTTTCCCGTTTGCAAGCGATGGATGGCGGCGCCGAATTCGTTAAGCCGGAGTGCATCAGAATCCGGCAGGAGCCCCCGGGTGTCGGGCGCCACCCCAAGCATGAGTTGAGCGCCGCGTCCAACGGTCTGCTCATAGATTGCGGTCAGGTTCTCCAGGCTCTTCAGGGACGCCTCGTCGCGCGGATGCCAGAACCAGTGAAGATTGCGCAAAGGCGTGTCCGCCTCGATGGGGCGCCAGCGGAGGTATCCGTGACGGTCGATGACGTTCCAGTTCTCATAGTCGACGCTCCCTGATTCCGTGCCGACCCAGCGCGCATCGCCGTACTCGAAGAGGCCGGTGTCGGCGAAGACTATGGTGTTGGGCTGATAGGTTCGCAGGGTCTCAAGGATCCTGGAAAAGTTATAGACATGTCCGGCACTCCCCGCCCCGTCGAGCCAGAATTCAGCTAAGTCACCATAATGTTGTGCCAGCTCTTCTAACTCAGAGAGGTAATACTTGTCGTAAGCCTCCGGGTCGTTATATCTCGGATCATGACGGTCCCATGGTGAGAGATAGACGCCGAATTTGAGACCATACTTACGTGCCGAGCGGGCCACGTCTCCCACCACGTCCCCTTTGCCACCTTTCCATGGACTTGCTTTGACGCTATAGTCCGTCTGGGCGGTGGGCCAGAGACAGAATCCGTCATGATGTTTAGCAACCAGCACAACGTACTTCGCCCCGCTAGCCTTGATCGCCTGCATCCACTGATCTGGATTCCACTGCGTAGGATTGAACACTGCTGGACTGGCGGTTCCGTCGCCCCATTCGCGGTCGAGGAATGTGTTGGTGGAGAAATGAATAATGACTCCAAACTCCAAATCCTGCCAGGCGACCTGCTGTGGAGATGGCTTTACCTCCATAAAGTTCTGGGCGCCAAGCACAGGAGCAGAGAGCGCGGCCAAGATTGCCCCGAGGACTAAGGCTTTCCGAGACCATCTCATTCGCATACCCCTCCTGGTGAACTCACTGGCCGTGACGCGGGCCACAGGGCGCCTTGACGCTGTCGATTGTATCAATCTTCCGGATTCGTTCTATCACCAGACCGGTGAGGTCGCCATGCACCAGGATGCCTACCATGTGATCGGCTGCGGCTCGTTGGATACCGACACGCGCGGATCGGGGACCGGATAACCGATCGCAAAATGGTATACGACCTGTCCCTGGCTGGGTACAAGGGCGAGGTGCCGGTGCACCGCATCATCATAGAATGCACCGATACCGGTCGCACCCAGTCCAAGTGCTTCAGCGGCGAGATACAGGCGGTGGCCAATAGCGCCTGCTTCAAAATGCACATAGCGATAACCACGGTCGCCATAGGTACGAGCGGCGCGATCGAGAGCGCCGATCATGGAAAAGGTCACGCAGGCGTTACCGGCCAGGTCCTGTCCGAGGCTCAGACCAGCGGCCGCTACGCGCTGGTCGCCATTCTTCACCTGCTCCAACTCGGCACTCTCCGGCCAGAACCTGTAGACGCCGGGTTGTAACCCATCGACGCGGTGAGCATACAAATACAGCTGGATGAAACGTGTGCCGGCAAAGTCAGACGACAATGGCTGGGTTGTGACGGCGAGGATGGCCGAGAACTCCGCCAATGATATCGATCGCCTTCCACCCAGGAAATCGAGCGCCGAACGCCGCATGCGGGCAACCTCGCCAAAACTGCGAGTCGATGAAGCCGGAGAAGGCAGCTTGATCTCGCCGGAGCCAGTTGGGGCCGACTCTTCGAAGAAGGCGCCAATGCTCCCGCGGCCGCTTTGTTTGGAAGCGAAGTGGATGCTGTCAATCAGTGGGTAGGCAATCGTCTCCTGCGAAAGCTGGTTCGCCTCGCCCCCGAACCAGACAGCCCTGGCGGTGTCTGTTTCGCGCACAGGAATGCATTTGCCGTGCAGGCTGACAATCAGCATTGGCCACTCATCCGTGTTTGGACGACACAACTGCGCCACTTCATCGTCCGGGAAATTTCCGAACGCGAAGCTCTCGCATCCGATAGCCCGAGCGGAGAGTGCAAGCGCTTGCCATGCGTGCCCTATGTCGTGCAAGCAGTACCGATATGCCCGTTCACCGTACTTCCACGCCTCGCGCCATACAATACTGGTTAAGACAAACACAATGGCCGCAGAGCCGCCGGCCAACTTCATCTCAAAATCACCGCGCCCGCGTTGCTCCGCCATGTGTCTGGATGGATCGTAGTGATACCACCCATCCGGCCATTCCTTCAGACCCTGGGTGAGGAAGTGGAATTCCGTCGGGTGCAGATTCCCGGAGGAAGGATTCACCCTTAGCGCATACTTATATCCCGTCGAGGGGACACGCTTGGACGCGCTAATCGCGGCGGAATAGAAGAGTAGTTGCGAGAGGAAAGCTGGTCCGTCACCCACGGGCGTGGCGCCGCAGATACCCTGGAGCACATCGAATGCCGGCATTTCAGGGGCGGGTGGATCTGCCGGCAGATCGAGCACCGGCACGCCCTCGTNNGATTCAACGCTATGCTTCGTTGCTTCGTGATATTCGCGCCACGTCATGGAAGGTAGATGGGCATCGCTCATGCTGATCCTACGCCGATTTGTTGTTCGATCTGATTGACCTGGGGTCGAAAGTCTCCTTGCACCCGGCTGGCGGCGAACTCTGCGGCTAATATTTTTTCAGGTGTCTCATTCTCTCCTTGACAACACAATATGCGTAACCATATGGTTTCACATTATGCGTTACGAACCGCGTTCGCCAGAGGTCACTTTCAGTGCATTGGCTGATCCTACGCGCCGTGCAGTTCTCGACCTCCTGCGGCAAGGAAGCCAGCCGGCCGGGCGCATCGCGCGGGTATTTCCAGTCTCCCGCCCGGCCATCTCCAAACATCTGCGTGTGCTGAAGAGTGCGCGCTTAGTGCTGGAGCATCGTGAAGGGCGGCACCGCTTTTATCAGCTCAACGCTGAGCCGCTGAAGACGGTGGATTCCTGGCTCGACCAATATCGGACCTTCTGGCACGCTCAACTCTCCGGCCTGAAGGCCTTCGTCGAAAGCGAATCCGTAAGAGAGAAGTCAAAGGTGAGAGCAAAGAAAAGTCATCCGAGAAGGGGGAATTCAAAATGACTGTCACAGAGGATCAGGATGCCGTCGTCAGCGAGATTTACATCGCTGCACAGCCGGAGCAAGTGTTTCAGGCGCTTGTTGATCCTGTGCAGGTGACGCAGTGGTGGGGTCAGGAGGGTGTTTATCGCTGCACCAGCTTCAGCTCTGACCTGCGCATCGGCGGAAAATGGCGCAGTTCCGGCGTGGGACCCGAGGGAAGAAATTTCAAGTTAGCGGGAGAATACCTGGAAGTCGATCCGCCGCATCTCCTGGTGCAGACCTGGGTCGCAAGCTGGACGGGTGAGGCAAAAACCATCGTCCGTTGGGAGTTGGTCCCAACGAATCAGGGCACGCTCGTTAGAATCCGGCATAGTGGACTCTCAGTCTATCCCGGACTCGGCCAGAGCTACAGGGGCTGGCCAAGGATGTTGCAATGGCTGCAGGCATTGTTGGAGAGGGGGGAGACTGTGGACAATCGGAAGGTCTCCTGAAGCCCTGTCAGACTGATCCCGATGATCACGGCGGCGGTTGTCATGAGTCACGAATCATGGCTATTCGGAGTTCTTGTCGCTTCCATCCAAAGCCCACACTGTGCCCGATCCGGTCTCATTTCATGCGCTCGCTCAGAGTTGCTCCGACTCCGTTCATCCGGCGGTGTCTGCGTTGGGTCCGCGAAAGAGGACCTGCCAGGAGGCGTCGAGCTGCAGCCAGCGCTGCGTGCTGAACCAACTGGTGGGCAGCTCCGGGAATCTGAAGCAGACCATGGCCTCCACTGCAGGCGAGCTCGGTTCCATTCCAAGCGAGAAAACTCTTGGAGGGATGGCCCAATCTGGCGGCGTGGCCGAGCAGGCTGAGGCAGATGGGGCACCTGCAGCGCTGATCGCGAACGGCCCAGCGGAAACCGAAGAGACAGAGCTAGAACCAGGCGACCCGCTGTATGCTTTGCGCGGAAGACGGCGTAAATGCGGGAGGCAGGTAGGCAAGGTCAAGCGCGACGAAAAAGACCGCCGGAAGAAGCAGGGCGATCTTGGCCGTGAGAAAGCTCCAGCGACGAAGCCTGGTGAACCAGGACAGACGCGGAGATCGGAACTTGTACTCACCGAGTGAGAGTGATATGAGGGCGGGAAGCGCGAGGAAGGCCAGGATGATGTTGAAGAGGAAGACAAGGTCCGGCCTGGGGATACGATCTTCGAGCGCGGTGCAGAAGAAGTCGTTCACGATATTGTCGGCAGACGCGAGGTGAAGAGGCCGAAGTTTTTCCAGAGCTTATGGGATTGCGAGGGAACGATATGAGCGATGAGAAAGCCGGGGCTGGATGTGGCCGCAGCTGATGGCTTGCAGAATCAGGGCAGCAGTATGGGAGAGTGTGACCTCGGAAGCCATAGAAGCAATTTAC
The DNA here is from genome assembly GCA_003152195.1 of Acidobacteriaceae bacterium. Taxonomy (GTDB): domain Bacteria; phylum Acidobacteriota; class Terriglobia; order Terriglobales; family Acidobacteriaceae; genus PALSA-350. The sequence goes on along the minus strand of PLZN01000161.1, from coordinate 676 downwards.
CTATGTAGCAGGCTACTTGACCATTCCTATTGTGTATGCTACATAGGGTAGAGTTCGAGGAGCCCGGATGCTGGAACTCCGCAGCGTGTATAAACAGTTCTCTGGCATCCCGGCCGTCGAGGATGTCAGTTTCTCCGCCCGCGCCGGCGAAGTCACCGGCTACCTCGATCCCAACCGCTCCAGCAAGTCCACCACCATGAAGAGCGCTTAACGGCAACCGCTACGTATCGATTTCCAGCTATCGAAAAAGTTGTCATCTCGACCGGATTCATCCTGGCATGCCGGAACGAAAGGGGGGAGAGATCTGCGTTTTAAGGGTCTAGCTAGGCCCTTTCCTGCCACTTTGATATATCGGTTCTGAAGTGGTGTTCCCCTAGAAGTTCTATTGGTATATACTTCGCTTGCATAGATTTCCTATGGGAGAGTCCGTATGGCGAGTAAGAAGCACGAAAGCAGCGAAATGTTGAAGGGCACCCTGGACATGATGGTCCTGCGCACGCTAATTCATGGCGGTGCGCATGGTCACACCATCGCCAAGGTCATCGAGCGGACCTCGGAGGATGTGCTGGAGGTAGAGCAGGGATCGCTGTATCCGGCGCTGCATCGCCTGGAGGACCGCGGGTGGGTTTCATCCTACTGGGGTGTCAGCGAAAACAATCGCAAGGCGAAGTTCTAC
>PLZN01000207.1:40637-40884 GCA_003152195.1 Acidobacteriaceae bacterium | reverse complement strand
ACAAGGTTGCGCCCATGGCCCGCGCTGCGGTAGCCGCGGGTTGTGATGGGCTCCTGATCGAAGTTCATCCCAACCCGGATAAGGCGCTTTCCGATGGAGCGCAGTCGTTGCTCCCGGAACAGTTTGCGACGCTCATGGACCAACTGCGCATTATCGCGCCAGCCGTGGACCGGAGCATAAAAGCTGAGGTCGCTGTCACAGCCTGATGGGGCGCCACTAGATGGGAAAAGAAACCGCAGGTCCCTCC
>PLZN01000207.1:1085-40594 GCA_003152195.1 Acidobacteriaceae bacterium | reverse complement strand
GCGCAGTGGAGGGACCCGCGGTTTCTTTTCTCCTTCCTACGGGCAGCCAAATCCGGGCGAAGCCCCTTCCGATGACCATACATCGCATCACGATCGTGGGTACTGGCCTCATTGGCGCTTCCGTCGGCCTGGCGCTCCGCGCCAGCCAGTTCCCGGGCGAGATCGTTGGCTGGGACCGCAATCCGTCACAGATGCAGATTGCGCTGGATCGCGGGGCGATTGACGTGGCCACCGGCGATCCACTCGGCGCGGCGGTCAGCAGCGACATCGTGCTCCTGAGTGGGCCTGTGTTGGCCATTCAGGACTGGATGGAGCGGCTCGCTCCGCTGCTCAAACCGCACCAACTGGTCACGGACGTAGGCAGCGTCAAAGTGGCCATTGCCCAACGCGCGCAGCCTTTGTTTGGCGGCCCCGGCCAGGCCGGCTTTCTCCCCGGCCATCCCATGGCCGGCAAAGAAGTGAGCGGCGCGGCGCATGCGGACGCGGAGCTGTTCGCCCACGCCGTGTGGCTCTTTACGGATTTTGCCAGCCATCCGCTGGCCGCGGAGTGGCGCGCCTGCGTGCAGCGCTTCGGGTGCCGCACCATGGAGATCGAAGCCGTAAGGCACGATGAAATCTGCGCCTGGGTCAGTCATCTGCCGCAGTTGCTGGCCACCGGCCTCAGCGGAATGCTGGAAGACCGCTTTGGCGACGCCCCGGACCTCCGGGCCATTGGAGGCCGGGCCCTGCGGGAGATGACGCGCCTTGGAGCCAGCCCCTACTCCATGTGGCGGGACATTGCCCATACCAACACAGAAGCGATTGCAGAAGCGCTGCTGGCCATGGAGCAGCGGCTTGCGCACATACGCGAAAACCTCAAGACGCCTGAACTACGCGACGAGTTCGAGCGCGCCAATCGTTTCCGAACCAACCCTCCAGCCGGCACTTGAACTCTTTGCTTTGGGACCGGATCGTTTCACACAGCTGTTGCCATGCCTGGAGCACAATAGAACCCATGCCAATTCTTGACTTCTTTCTCGGCCGTCCGCTAGCCAATTGGGAAGAACGCGGCGAGCAGATCGGACCTTCCGCCGGAATTCCTATCTTTGGACTGGATGCTCTCAGCTCGGCGGCCTACGGTCCCGAAGCTGCCCTCACCCTGCTGATCCCGCTCGGACTGCTTGGTATCCACTACATTCTCCCGGTGGTTACCGCCATCGTCGTGCTCTTGATCATCGTGTACTTCTCCTATCGTCAAACCATTGAAGCGTATCCCCACGGTGGCGGCTCCTACACTGTGGCGTCGGAGAACCTGGGCCATCACCCCGGGTTGCTGGCGGCCGCCGCGCTGATGATCGACTATGTACTCACCGCCGCGGTGGGCATCACGGCAGGCGTGGGAGCGCTGGTCTCCGCCCTGCCCAGCCTGCAGCCGCATTTGCTCGGAATTTGCCTGCTGATTCTTTTCATCCTCACCTTTGTGAACATGCGCGGCGTCCGTGACACCGGCGTTGCCTTCCTCATCCCGACCTATCTGTTTGTCGGCTGCCTGCTGATCGTCATTCTTCTCGGAGTCTTCCACGTGGTTGTGACGGGCGGCCATCCCGTGCCGGTCATGGCCGTGCCCCGGTTGCCCGCCGCCACGACGACATTGACTCTCTGGCTTCTGGCCAAGGTCTTTGCCAGTGGGTGCACTGCCATGACCGGGGTAGAAGCAGTGAGCAATGGAGTCATGGCTTTTCGCGAGCCGACCGCTTTCAATGCCAAACGCACGCTGACCATCATCATCGCGCTGCTCATTGTGCTCCTGCTGGGCATCGCCTTTATGTGCCAGGCCTATGGAATCGGCGCCACTGAGCCGGGGGGATCTTCCTACCAGAGTGTGCTATCACAACTGACAACCGCGGTCGCGGGACGGGGAATTTTCTACTACGTGACCATTGCGTCCATCCTGCTGGTGCTTTCGCTTTCGGCAAATACGGCCTTTGCGGATTTCCCTCGACTCCTTCGGGCGGTTGCCGTCGATAACTTTCTGCCCCATCTCTTCGCTCTGCGCGGTCGCCGTCTGCTGTATTCCGCCGGAATCTACTGGCTGGTCTTCCTCACCGCCGGGTTGCTGATTCTCTTTGGCGGCGTGACCGACCGCCTCATTCCTCTGTATGCCATCGGAGCCTTCCTGGCTTTCACGCTTTCGCAGGCCGGCATGGTGATGCACTGGAAGCGAACTGGCGGACCTGGCTGGCACTGGAAGATGATGGTGAACGGAGTGGGGGCTACGGCCACCGGTTTGACGACGCTGGTGGTGCTGGTCGCCAAGTTCATGGACGGCGCGTGGGTTACCGCGCTGCTGATCCCTTTGCTGATTCTGGTGATGAGCCTGGTCAAGCGCCACTATGACCGGGTGGCCTCACAAACCGCCGACGATACACCGCTCGATATGACCGGGGTCAGCTCTCCCTTCGTGATCGTGCCCCTCGACCGCTGGAGCCGGATTACCGAAAAGGGAATGCGTTTTGCCCTGGCTCTCTCCCACGACGTGCAGGCGGTGCACGTCGATTGCGGAGAACATGCCGATGCCCTCGATGCTGTTTGGCAGCGCAACGTGGTCGCGCCGGTGAAGGCTGCTGGTTTGCCGGTGCCCGAACTCGTCACCTTGCAGTCTCCCTACCGTGTCATCATCTTGCCGCTGGTGGATTATGTGCTGAAGATGGAGCGCGAGCATCCGGGCCGCACCATTGCGGTGCTGGTACCGGAATTGGTGGTGAGGCACTGGTGGGAAAACTTGCTGCACAACCAAAGGGCCCAATTGCTCAAACTGTTGCTGCTGGTCAAGGGTAATCAGGGAATTATCGTGTTGAATATCCCCTGGTATCTGCAGGAATGAGTTCTACGGCATCAAAACAGAGAGATCGCTTCTGACCAGCCCCGGAAGCAGGCTCGGGGTATGATGCGGTTGAAGCTCCGCAACAACCGGCACCACAGAGATAATGATCGAGGGAACCGGACTCACACGATGGCAATTGACAACGCGGGAGCAAAATATCCTGGCCCCTTCCGGGAAGAACCGGAAAGCCTGTTCGAGCGATGTTCATGGTTCTACGCATTCTGTCGTGAGCATCTCTTCCACGATCACACCGCAACAATCTCCCACGCGCTCTGGCCAGGCGCCCGGCCCGGCCCCGATACCCACCTCCTTGAAATAGCCTGCGGCCCCGGCTTCTATGCTTGTAGTCTGGCGCAACGATACCCTGACATTCAGATTACGGGCGTCGACCTGTCCGATCGATTGCTCTCCCGCGCCAAAGACCGGGCCGACATCCGCCGCTTAAAGAATTGTCATTTCATCAAGGCCAACGTTCTCGCCCTCACCCAATCTCTTGACCCGGTGGATGCGATCATCGCTTCCCGGTTTCTCATGGTGGTTGAGGATCGCCCGCAGGCGCTGCACGAAATATTTTCTGCTCTGCGGCCGGGTGGCCGTTGCTTTATCGCGGAGCCGACATCGGCTTTGCGCGCTGCGCTTCCCCTCTCCTGCATGTGGTTTTTCGCCCGCCTGATGGGGGACTGGACCACCCGGTTCCATGAACCCGGGCGTGCAGCGGTGATGAACCAGCACGAATTCCAGTCCCTGATCGCGTCGCAGCCCTGGAGCACCGTCAGTCTGTGGCAGGATCACTGGTATCAGTACGCGGTGTGCGACCGGAGTTGCTGACGTCCAGCAAGAGCTCCGACGGAGAATTTTTGTCATACAAGACACTTCAACCCGGTGAGCCGGCAGGTGTTGGCGAGGGCTGCTGCGCCCTGGCGGTGATGGCCAAAGCTCCCCGCCCGGGCAAGGTAAAGACACGGCTTTCGCCCCCATTGACCCCCGAACAAGCCTCCGCGCTCAACATCTGCTTTATCCGGGACACCACGGAAAATATTGATCAAGTAACCGAAGGCAGCAACTGCGCCGGGATCGTGGTTTACACACCCATTGGGGAAGAGGCGGCCTTCGATGGACTCCTGCCGCGCGGTTTCCAGCTTCTGCGACAACGAGGCGACGGTTTTGGAGAGCGTCTTCTCTATGCCTGCGAGGATCTCTTTGCCTGTGGCTTCGGCGCGGTGTGCCTGATTGATTCCGACAGTCCCACCATGCCTCAGGCCGCATTGTCGCAGGCGGTTGCGTGGCTGGCGCGTACGGGGGATCGAGTGGTGCTGGGCGGCTCCGATGACGGCGGCTACTACCTGATCGGCGTCAAGCGCATGCATCCCCGGCTCTTTGAGCGCGTCGACTGGAGCACGGAGCGCGTGCTCGCACAGACGCTGGAGCGCGCCAGGGAGATCAGCCTGGAAACCGCGCTGTTGCCCACATGGTACGACGTGGACGATGCGGCCACTCTCGAACGGCTGCGCCGTGAACTTTCGCCCGCTGCGGGCGAGGCCGCCCCAAATTCTGCGGCTTCTAATGGTGCAGGCTACGATGCGAAACACACCCGGAGGTATCTCGAGAGCTTGCAGGCTCAGCAAATTGCCGACGCTCGAAGGCCAGCGTTCACCGCGAGCAACTCATGGTGAACCTGACGGGTCCGAGCGGCCGGGTGTGGCCGACCAATAGTGCGCTTGCATTGCTGGGGCTTTTGCTCGTGGGGCTCTGCCGCCAGGGAGTGAGCGAGATTCATCATTTCGTTATCGGTTTCGGTCTGGTCGCGATGTACCAGGCGCTGCTCTACCTGGTGGCGGTCTGGGTTGTCCTCAACCGGCCGGTGAACCGCTGGACTTTCGTCATCATCCTTGTCTGTGCCGCCGGCTGCAGGCTGGTCTGCCTTTTTTCGCCACCCTTCCTCTCTACGGATATCTTCCGCTACGTATGGGACGGACGGGTGCAGGCGGCCGGCATCAATCCATATCGCTACATCCCGGCCGATCCCCATCTGGCATTCCTTCGCGATGCGGATATTTATCCCCACATCAATCGGCGAGGCTACGCCCACACCGTCTATCCCCCCGGAGCACAGATCCTCTTCTTGCTGATAACCCGGATTAGCGCGTCGGTGCAATGGATGAAGGCGGCCATGGTGGGTCTGGAGGCGCTCACGATCTGGGCCATCGTCAAGCTGCTGGCGGCTGCAGGCTTGCGCCGCGAACAGGTGTTGATCTATGCCTGGCATCCGCTGCTGTTGTGGGAGGTTGCCAGCAGCGGGCACGTGGACGCCGCATCACTCCCCTTGATCGCCCTGGCGCTGCTCTTCTATGTCCGCCGCAAACCGGCGGCAACCGGAGTTGCCTTGGCTGCGGCAACCCTGCTCAAGCTCTACCCCATCGTCATTTTCCCCGCTCTCTATAGGCGGGCAGACTGGCGCAGAGGTGACTGGAAGATGCCGGCTTCTCTGGCCGGCGTGATCGCTGCGGGATACGCCTGCTACCTGAGCGTAGGCCCGCACGTGCTCGGGTTTTTGCCCGAGTACGCCAGGGAGGAGGGGCTGGAATCAGGGAGCCGCTACTTTCTGCTTACGCTGGCCCGGCACGGCTTGCATTGGGAGGGGATCCCGACCGCGGCGTTTTATGCCTTTGCCGCGGTGCTGCTGCTCGGGTTGGCTCTCTGGGCCTTCTGTGGCATTGAGGCTCGCAGTGAGGCCGGCGCGCTGGCAACGATTCGCTATTCCTTCGTAATCGCTGCCGTGCTGATGCTGCTGTTTTCTTCCCATTACCCGTGGTACTACCTGTGGTTGTTGCCTTTTTTGAGCGTGATCCCGTATGCGCCCATGCTCTATTACACGACCGCCTGCTTTTATCTCTACACCACCCAGCTTGCCAACCCCGGGCCGGCCATGTACTACATGTTTGAATGGCTTTACGCCACGGTGGGCCTGGTTGCGCTGTGGTGCCTGGGTGTCCGTCTCCTCGAAGCCAGGCTGTCCCGGGGACGGCCCGCGCCACGCAAAGCATTTGCAACGTATTACCCATCTGCGAGGGACTCATGAGCATCGGCGGAAACGAGATCGAGATTCACCCTGTGGCGAAAGACCTGCAGAAGATGCGGCGTTATTTTGAAAAGCCGGAAGACCAGCTCTCGGTGATCATGGAAGCCGATCCGGTCTGCCTCTACCTGGAGACCACCAATCGCTGCAACCTTCTGTGTACGACCTGCCCGCGCACCTTTGAAGAACTGGAGCCCGAGGCGGATATGTCGTGGGGATTGTTCACCAGCATCATCGATCAGTACCCCAAGATTGCGCGTGTGGTGCTGCACGGGGTTGGCGAGCCGATGCTGGTGAAGGAACTGCCGCGCATGATCCGCTATCTGAAAGAGCGCGGAATTTATGTGCTCTTCAACACCAATGGCACGTTGTTGACAAAAAAGAATGGGCAGGAGCTGATCGACGCCGGGCTGGACGAATTGCGCGTCTCGCTCGATGCGGCCGAGTCTTCCGTCTTCCAGATGGTGCGCGGTAAAGACATGTTCGACCGTATTGTGACCAATGTGGGCAATTTCATCGCCATGCAGCACAGTAGCCATACGCAATTGCCCCGTGTCTCCCTCTGGCTTACCGGCTTGCGGGAGACGCTGGCGCAATTGGAGGCCTTCATCCGGCTGGCCCATCGGCTGGGTGTCATGGAGGTCTACCTGCAGAGGCTGGTCTACCTTCCCGAGGGACAGGGCCTGGCGCGGCCAGAATCGGCGTTGTTTGAACACACCAGCCAGCAGGAGGAGGAAATTCTGCAACGAGCCGAAGCCGTCGCGCGGGAGCTGGGCGTGCTCTTCAACGCGTCGGGCGCGACCGAGCCGGGCACCAGCATCAAGAAACAGAAGGATGACAACCCATGGTCGCTATGCCGGCGTCCCTGGAGCCTGATGTACATCACGGCCAATGGACGAGCGCTGCCCTGTTGCATTGCTCCATTTTCCATGCGCGGCTATGACAGCTTCACCCTGGGCGATGCCACCCAGCAGAGCATGCGCGAGATCTGGAACGGTGAACGCTACCAGGAGTTTCGGCGCGCATTGCTGAGCCCGCAGCCGCCCCCCGCCTGCTCCAGTTGCGGCATGCGCTGGAGCCTCTGATTTGCCTTCGGGGGTTTCTGTTGTCATTCCCGCATTGAACGAGGCGGAGAGCATTGGCGCCGTGGTCCGGGAGATGCCATGGAGCCTGATCCGCGAGTGCATTGTTGTAAACAATGGCAGCACCGACGCCACGGCGGCCGAGGCGCTCGCTGCCGGCGCCAGGGTGGTCGAGCAGCCGCAGCGCGGATACGGACGGGCGTGCCGGGCGGGCGCGGCTGCCGCCGACGCCCAATCCGAAATCCTGGTTTTCATGGACGGCGACGGCAGCGACAACCCATGTGGAATGTCGCAATTGCTGGAACCGATTTTGGCTGGGGAATGTGATTTCGTCATTGGATCCCGGCTGCGCGGCGAGCGCGAGCCGGGCAGCCTGCTGGCGTCGCAAATCTTTGCCGGATGGCTTGCAGGAGTTCTTCTCAAACTGCTCTACCGCGTTTCCTATACCGACATGGGGCCGTTTCGCGCGATCACGCGGGAGGCGCTCGCCCGTCTGCACATGAGCGAAGAAACCTACGGTTGGAATCTGGAGATGCAGATGCGCGCGGCGCAATGTGGTTTGCGCATCCGAGAAATTCCGGTTACCTATCGCAAACGCGCAGGTGGAGTAAGCAAAGTCGCAGGCTCGTTTAGCGGCTCGGTGCGCGCCGCCGTTCGCATCGCGCAGACTCTGCTGCGGGTAGCCTCAACGCCAAAACCATAGACCTGTCTTCGCAACAAATCCTGGGTGGCCCACATCTGGCGCGTTCTTTGCGTCAGATGTGGGATTCCACAACTCCCCACCCTTAGACTCTGAAGGCCTAGCCCTTAAGTTTCGCAGCAGCGCCTTCGATCGCCTGCCACTCTTCCGGCGACAGGTGCACCTTGGCCGCTGCAATATTTTCTTCCACGTGTTTTACGGAAGACGTTCCAGGTATGGGAAGGAGCACCGGCGAGTGATAAAGAAGCCACGCCAGCGATAGCTGGGCAACAGTGGCGTGATGTTGTTTGGCGGCCTGGTCGAGCACGCCGCCAGGCTGTGCAAGTTTTCCCGCAGCCACAGGAAACCACGGGATAAACGCCAGCTTGTGCTGCTCGCAGTACTTGAGTACTTTCTCATGCCGGCGATCACTCAGGTTGTACTGGTTCTGCACACTGATAATCGGAACGGTCTTGCCGGCCTGCGCGATCTCCTCCACCGAAACCTCCGACAACCCGATGTGGCGGATCTTGCCTGCTTTCTGGAAGTCTTTGAGTGCGCCGAGGCTTTCTTCCACCGGCACTTTAGGATCGATTCGATGCAACTGGTAGAGATCGATGCGTTCCACCTTCAGACGCCGGAGGCTCATTTCGACGCACTGCCGCAGGTATTCCGGTCGGCCGACTGCCTCCCATTTGTTGGGACCTGAGCGTGCGAAACCGCCCTTGGTCGCGATGACCAGATCCTTGGGGTAGGGATGAAGGGCTTCTGCGATCAGGTTCTCACTGACCTCCGGGCCGTAGGAGTCTGCGGTGTCGATGAAGTTGACCCCCAGCTCAATCGCGCGCTGCAAAACTTTGAGCGCCTCTTTGCGGTCTTTCGGTTCGCCCCATATGCCGGCGCCGGTGATGCGCATAGCGCCATATCCAAGCCGATTGATGGTGAGGTCTTCGCCGAGTGCAAAGGTTCCAACAGCTTCAGTCTGTAAAGTTTCCATACCCATAAGATTCGCTGTATCTGCGATTGGTTTCTCGATCTGAAAACATGCCGGTCAGGCGCTATAAAGGACTTCGAGCATGGTGTAGTCATCATTAGGCGGAGCGCCGTTCATGAAGGTCTCAACCTTGCCCAGCACCGCCTCGATAGAGCAACCTTCGACGGCGACTTCCAGACGTTCATCTCCATAAAACTCGCCGTCCCGGCTTTCCGCCTCGGTAACCCCATCGGTGGCGAGGATAATGCGATCGCCCGCCTTAAGATGGAGGCGCTCGGAAGTGAAAGTAGCCTCTTCGATCAAGCCCACCACCATGTTGGCATTTCCCAGCCGCTCGACGCCTCTGCCGTTGGCCAGGAGCGGCTGCACATGCCCGCAATTGACATATTCGAAGGTACCGTCCGGATCGAGCTTGACCAGGATCATGGTGGCGTATTTTTGCAAATTTTTCGCGCAGATGTAGTGATTGGCCACGTCCGCGATCTCGGCCAGCGGTTGCCCGGCAAGCAGCAGCCCGTACAGCAGGCCCTGCAGCGTGGAGGCGAGAATAGCCGCCGAGACTCCCTTGCCGGAGATGTCGGCAATCACGATATAAAGGCCGTCTTTCGTGGCGATTACGTCGTAGAAGTCACCCCCGACCTCCTTGCACGCAACGCTGCGCGCGTGCACCCGGGCATAGGGCAGGTTGGGAATGGCGAACTCCATCAATCCCTGTTGGATGGCGGCAGCGATGTTCAGCTCTTCGCGGTAGCGGCGTGACGCTTCCTCGGCCTGGGCGAGAAAGGCATTTTCCACCAGCGCAGCGGCTTCGGTCGAGATCGTCTCCAGAAGATCATTGTCGACCTGGCTCAGTTTGCCGGGTTGCAGCCGGCTGTCCAGGTAGAGCACGCCGAGGATATCTTTTTCGTGGCAATCCGCCCCCGCCGCGCGCTTGCGCAGCGGAATGCAATACACCATGCGGATACTCTGTTGCACCATGCTTTCCGTTCGCGAATTGGCCTCGGCGGATAAGGTGTCAGTGACGATGAACTTCGATGCTTTGCAGGCCTGCGCGATGGCGCTGTGCGAGATGGTGGAATCGTCTTCCAGCCGATCGCCCTTAAGACTCCTGCCTGCGGCGAGCGTCAATTTGCCCTTCTCATCCCTTAGGAATACGTAGCCCCGTTCCACCTGGGTCAGCTCCAGGGTCGCTTCCACCAGGGTCGCCAGGATTTCATTGACCGCCCCGAGGGTATTCAACCGCTGCGCGGCACTCAGGAACCAGCTCAGTTTCTCCAGATCCGAAGTGGGTGTGGAAATTGCGTGCAGTTCGTCCAGCAGTTTGTGAATCGTCGATGTACTTTCCCGTAGCGGGGCAAAGCGCAGCGAAGGGCCGTTCAGCGAGCCCAGACGGATCTCATCGCCCGGCTTCAAAGGCTGGCGCTCGACCAGGGGCTGCGCGTTGAGAAAAGTGCCATGGCGGCTGCCGCAGTCGACCACGTGAAACTGGCCCTTCTCGTATAGGATGGCCGCATGGTCGCGCGAGATGAAGGCGTGCGCCAGAACCAGGTCGCGGTCCTGCAACCGGCCTATGGTGAACGGCGTGTGCGTAACGTTAATCTCTTCCTGCCGGGAATCGTCGATCAGCAGCAAAGGAGTGGCTGGAATTGTGTCGGCCATAAGGCGCCTTTCGCGAGTTCAGGAGGCTGGCTGCGGACGAGCCAGGATCATCGGCCTGATGTTAAGAAAGCTACCACATGCCTGATGCGGAGAGGCTTGCATACAATCGTCTTTATGTCGTTGCCGGGCTCCGCCGCAAGCAACAAATTCTTGCCGCCGCCGTCCTTTCGGCAGCATCCAAGCGTGCAGGCAAGGCAGCGCAGAAATGCGTCATGTACATTCGAGGCATAGGAGAAGAAAATCGTGCGAACGTCCCACACACTGAGCCCCCAACTGGATAGCTATGCCAGCTACTTCGCCGCCATTCGATTGATGAATGGACCAGAGACACTCATGGAGAGATTCCCCCAGCCTCCGGCACTGCAATTCCTCAAGTCCCTCGACGACCTGGACGAGGAGGAACCGGAGGACGATGACGATGAAGTGGAGGACCCGGATGAAGAGGAAGAGGATGAAGACGATTTTGATGAAGATGAAGATGATGACGACGAAGAAGACGAGGAAGATGACGAAGATGGCGGCGTGAGGCCGTTAAAAATGGCGAAGTACTCCGAAGCGCGCTGATTTGGTTTAGCCTCGGTTCGGCTGCGACGAGGTTGGGGGCAAGGGGAGGGACCCGCGGTTTCTTTTCTTCAACATCCAGTGAGGCCCCCTTCCGCGCCGCCTCTTCGCCGTACCAGTCAGTGACCTCCGCTAGTAATTGCCTGAAAGTGGAAGCCCCTATTCGCCTCGCTTACGCTACCTTCTAATCATCAACACAAGCGGGCTATTTGACCCTGCCTTTCAGCGACCTAAACCCACTTACCGGGAGAGTGACTGTGAAAAGGCGCATTCTGGTTGTGGATGACGATGACGCAGCACGGCAAGCGGCTGCGCTCAGCCTGCATACGATGGCTGGATGGGATGTGGTCGAGGCCTATTGTGCAGCGCAAGCGATTGAAAGCGCTACGCAACATCAGCCGGACGCCATCCTGCTCGACGTCATGATGCCGGCGATGGACGGACCTGCCATGCTGGCCAAACTCAAGGCTAGCCGCGCTACGAGTCATATCCCTATCGTGTTGCTGACCGCAAAGGTGCAAGCGGTTCACAATGGATCTCTGTCCCACCTGCCCGTCGCCGCCATTCTGCTCAAGCCATTTGATCCGTTGCGCCTGGCCAGTCAGGTCGCGGACGCACTGGGGTGGGAAGCCGACTCTTAGGCCAGAAGCGGGCGTCCGGCGCGGAAGGACTGCAAGGTTCGACCGGCTGGCGACAGGACCACAAGATTGGCCTCCCGTCCCTCTTCCAGGCATCCCCACTGCTGATCAAGCCCCATCAACCGGGCAGGATTCCGCGCGGCCAATTGTGCGCTGACGCCAAGGCTGGCGCCGGTAAACGTAGCGAAGTTCCGCACCGCCTGATCCATGGTCAAAACGCTGCCCGCCAGGACTCCAGGGGACCCGGCTGAAGTGCAGCGTCCATGCGCAACCTCGACCTCCAGGTCGCCAAGCTTGTATCTTCCGTCGGGCATGCCTGTGGCGCTCATGCCATCGGTGATCAAAATGGGCGTTTCAGCTCCCTTGGCCTTGAAGAACAGGCGGACGATTGCGGGATCAACGTGAATGCCGTCGCAGATGATTTCGGCAAAGAGCGCATTGTTATCCAGGATGTAGCCTGCAATGCCTGGATCGCGATGGTCCAGGCTGCGCATCGCATTAAACATGTGGGTAGCGCTCTGCGCGCCGGCGTGGAAGCCGGCCTCGGCTTCAACCGCAGTCGCGTTGCTGTGACCCAGACTGCAGACCACGCCCAAACTGCGGGCATGCTGGATCAACTCGAGTGCGGTGGGCAGCTCGGGCGCGATGGTCAAGATGCGAATATGCCCGCGAGCGGCTTGCCAGAATCGATCAAAGAGCGCTATCGATGGCTGCATGAGCAGGGCAGCTGTGTGGACGCCGCGCTTGGCAACGGAAAGAAATGGCCCTTCCAGATGAATACCCAGCGGCACCGCGCCATCGGGCGGTGGTTCCCCATCGATCGCGTTTGCAATCTGGTCCAGGGAGCGCAAAGTTTCCTCGGTGGAGGAGGTGACGGTTGTGGGGTAATACCCTCCCACCCCATGCCCCGCAAGGGACGCTCCAATCGCGCGCAGAGCCTTTGAGGTCCCTTCCATCACGTCGTGGCCCGCGGCCCCGTGGACATGGATGTTGAGATAAGCCGGGACCAGCATGGCCTCAGGAAAGGAATGGATGGAAGCGCCGGCGCCAGCCCGCGAAGCGGATTCCCCGCTCTCCCGGCTCAGGATGCTCGTAATGTTCCCGTCGTCCACGGTGATCAGCGGGTACTCGACGATTTCATTCCCGCGCAAGAGCCGCCGTGCAGTGATTGTGCTGGTCATCCCATTGCCGCCCTCGGCAAGGATATAGCAATCAGAGCAATGCTCTAAAGCGGTTCATTGGACCTTGGCTAGTGGCGCCGCATGAAATCCGGGAAGCAGAAGACGCCCTTAAAATGCCGCTCGCCGCCAAGTGCTGAGGCTTGGCGGCGAGAAGCATTGAGAACCTTTGGCAACGAAAGCAATGACACAGTTGGTGTACCCGGATTTCCTACTGCGCGGCGCCACCGATGGCCGCGTGTACGGCTTTCATCGAGGAAAGCCGGGATACGTCAGGGAATCGACCTCGACGTTGGTCTTGCCCTCTCTGCTACTAGATAAAGAAACCAATCTGTTCGAGAACCTCTTCGCTCATCTCGATGTCGCGGAGCTTCGCAGTATGAGTAAACCTGAGCTCTTCCCGAAACCGGTCCAGGACGGCGGCATTGAGGTCGGTCCGCTTGTCCAGCAGGTGGAGCAGTTCCGCGGCGGTGGTCGCGTGCTGATAATTGGCCTTGATGCCGCGCGAATTCTCTATGGTGACGGCCAAGGGAAGAGTGCGAAAGTCGTTGCTTTGCTGGTGGGGTAGACGGGCTCGGATGTTGACTCGCATATTGGTGACGATATTGACACGCAGAGATGCGGTAGAAAATACGACCTTAAGGGCGAGGGCGGACCTGGAAGGGGTACCGGATCGGGTGATTCGGGGGATTACGAATATACACAATCAAACTTGTTTGCCGGCGCCCGCTTCGGTCGTGGCTAAAGCGAAGGGCCAATACCGTTGCCGTCGGGCCAAAACCAGAAAGAGACCAATCCCGCTTACGATAACCACGAGAACGTAGAGCATGTATCTCCAGCCCTGGGGTTCGAAGGCCTGAACCAGGAAGATATAGATCCAACAGGCCATGGCGAACAATGCAGGCAACGGATACAGCCACATGCGAAAAGGGCGCGGCGTATCCGGCCGGCGCCTTCTTAGCAGCAGAAGGCCGATGATCTGGCCCACAAACATGACTAGGATGCGGACCAGGATCAGGGCGGTGATGATTTGCACCAGATCGAAAAAGCTGGCGATGGCGGACAGAATACCGACCAGCAGCAAGGACCGATGGGGGAAGTGTTTGCTGGCGTGGGTCTTGCTGAAGAATCGGAAGAACGTGCCGTCGAGCGCGGCCGCGTAGGGAATGCGCGAATAGCCCAGCATCAGGGAGTAGGTGGAGGCGAAGGCCGTGACCAGGACCATGATGGTCAAGCCCTGGGAGGCCCAGAATCCGGCAACCCGCTGCATGAAGACCGAGCCTACGGCGTCATAGATGACGGTGCCGGGTTGGATCATCTCCCGCCACGGCAAGACACCCGTGAAAGCGACAGAAATTCCTAGATCCAGGAGCAGAACGATGACAATCGATGCCAAAATGGACACCGGGATCACGCGTTCCGGCTCGCGCACTTCATCTCCCAAGTGGCAGATGTTGTAGTAACCAAGAAAGTTAAACATCACCAGCATGGTTCCATTGCCCAGGCCCAGCAGGAACGCCATATTCAAGTGGAAGGCTCCTGCCGGGAAGTCGAAAAGCAGGCGTGGCTGCAAATGCAGCATGCCTTCGCCGACGACCCAAACACTGGTCAACAAGAGACCGGTCCAGAGCACCAGCATGATCCGGGCAATATCGCGGATCTTGCGATAGAGCAGGATCATGGCAATCACTGAAAAGCTTGCCGCCAGGCATCGCATCGCCCATGGCCGGGCGACCAGCCCCTTGAAGACGAACCCGGTGTAGTTCGCCATCCCAACATTGCTGGTGGCAATCTCCAGGGTCCCGCTGAAAAGGAACTGCCAGACGAAGAGCCACGCCATCAAGCGTCCCAGGCCTTCTCGCCCGAAACACTCGCGGAGATAGTTATAGGAGCCTCCGGAGCTGGGGAAGGTGGTGCCCAACTCGGCAAACACCAGGCCATCCGCGATGGCGATCACCGCTCCCAGGAACCAGCACATCAGGGATTGCGGCCCCCCCATAGTGGCGAGAATCGCCGGAACAGTGATAAACGGTCCCGTGCCAACCATGTTGGACATGTTGATCGAGATGGCATTGAGCAATCCGAACTTCTTGGGCAGTACTACGGTGACGGACGGACCTGGCGGACCTGAAGTGGGCATGAAATAGGGTTTGAGAGTTTCAATCTAAACCATTTCGGGAGCCCGCATCCGGAATTCCTGGAGCGGTTCGCGATAGGTGCAGCCGGTGAAAATGCGTCATACGGGGCTTTTCACCAAGAAAGGCCCCACGTCACTGAGGCTGGATCGGACAAAGTAATCGTGAACCCGCTCTAAGCCCTCATGGCCCGAAAGAAAGTTCCCGCAGGGGTGGCGAGGACGCCAAAGCTCCTTATACTATCTACTAACCGGTTAGCTGAGAACCTGTCATCGTCAAGTCCCCCAGACGCTGAAAGCCCGATAGGCGGGCATGATCTTCGATTCCTCAGAGGAGCAGGAGCACGAAATGCAACAGGAGAGCGTGGTACGCGCGCGAAGTCTGCCTCAGGATCAGGCGGGGGAAATGGTGGGTTTCACCCGGCAGGAAGCCGGATGGGAGTGGATGAGCTTTGTGGTCAGGCGGTTGCTGCCAGGGCAGGCATTGGAGCTACGCACCGAGGACGAGGAGATGGCTCTCGTGCTGCTGGGCGGGAGCTGTCTTGCGAACTGGGGAGCGGGTGAACAATCGATAGGGGCAAGGGCGAATGTATTCGATGGCTTTCCTTACGCCCTCTACCTGCCTAGTGATCATCGCGTCACGGTGAAGGCGGAATCCGTTTGCGAAATAGCGGAGTGTCGCGTGCCATCCAAAGCGCGCCTCGAACCCCGGCTCGTCACCCCAAAAGACGTGGCGAGCGGTTTGCGCGGAGGCGAGAATACATCTCGTCAGATTGTCGAAGTGATCCCGTCCTCCTTTCCGGCCGATAAGCTGGTGGTCTTCGAGGTCTATACTCCGGGCGGTAATTGGTCGAGCTATCCTCCTCACAAGCACGATGTCGATCAACCGCCCGTGGAAGTCGACCTCGATGAGATTTACTACTATCGAATCAAAGATGCGCGCGGGTTTGCGCTACAAAATCTTTATCGTTCCGATCGATCGCGAGAATCGCTGGTGAAAGTGCGCGACGGCGATGTAGTGCTGGTCCGGGACGGCTACCACCCGGTGGTTGCCGGTCCGGGGTATGACACGTATTACCTCAATTTCCTGGCTGGAACTTCACGCGCCATGGCGGTGACAGAGGATCCTGAGCATCTGTGGCTTCGCTCGACCTGGAAGCAGATCGATCCGCGCTTGCCGCTGGTGCATGGTTGAGGTAGGGAGTTTCGTTACGGCTTCAACAAATTTGTCATCCCGGCCGGAGCGTAGCNNGACCTGCGGTTTTCTTTCCTCATCCCCCAGAACCAGGGTTGGCATCAGTGCAGCTTGCGGCGTGTCTTGGCTACCAAAGCCGGAAGACCCGGGGCGGCGTTCGCTGAGCCGTTCCGCAAGCCGAAGCCGCAGGACTCTCGCACACAAAGTTGGGTAGCAATCTTGTGAATGACCGCCGGCGTGTTCTTGCCTTCGATCCGGTCAAGGAGCAGTTCGGTCGCGAGGCACCCAACTTCATACTTAGGAAGTTCCATAGCGGTCAGTGGCGGATCGAATAACCGGAGCCAGGGGTAATCATCAAGAGTGACCAGACCGAAATCCTCTGGACACCGCATACCCATTTCCTGGGCTGCCTGTAGAAAGCCAACGGTCATCAAAAAATTCGCCACGAAAACAGCATCGGGGCGGTGAGGTAATAGGGAGAGACCGGCACGATGTCCTGAATCTATGCGGTAGTCTCCCTCAAACACGAGTCTTGGGTCGAAGCGTAAACCGCCGGCTTTGAGCGCCTTCTTGAAGCCCTGAAGCCGTGTTCTCCCATTGCTTACGCTGAGCGGGCCGCCCACCATGGCGATGCTTTGATGTCCTATCCTGGCCAGGTGCGACACGGCTTCAAAGCTACCCTGGAGATCGTCGGTAATCACCGCGTCGCCGGTGAGACCGGGGTAGGTACGCATCATGAGCACGGTGGGAACGTTCATGTCGGACAGCAGGCTAATGATTTGAGGACTCAGGTCACCCGGTGACTTAGTAAGCAGAATGCCGTCCACTCGCTTGGACACCAGCAGGTCCAGGTAGAGCTCTTCCTTTTCAAGAAGTCCATCGCTGTTACAGAGAAGAATACTGTAGCCGTGCTTCTGCGCCGTATCCTCGGCGCCGCGAACCAGCATGGGAAAGAACGGGTTGGAGATGTCGGGAACGATCACACCTAACGTACGGGTACGTTCGTTGGCCAGGCTTTGGGCGAGCGAATTCGGGCGGTATTTGAGCTTGAGAATCGCGGCATCCACGCGCTTTTTGAGCGGGGCGCCGACATGACTCTTGTTGTTGATGACGGCAGACACGGTAAAGACGGAGACCCGTGCTTCGCGCGCCACATCGTAAATGGTTGAGGTCTTACGTCTCGATGCCCGCGAACCGCGTGGTGAATCGACCATTCCTCTTTTTTCCCCAATCCAGCAAGCGGAGGATCAAGCCTCAGGAATTCTAGCATCCGGACCCATTGGAAAAAGGCAGTTGATGGGAGGTACAGGCCTGGGCGGACTCCCTGCATGCTCTACTGGTTCCTCCGTGGTTGCAAAATCGTCGTTAGCAGGTCCGGTTTCCCCGCGATTCTCTTGAGGTGCGGCGAGCGCAGACCATTGTGATAATCCACGGAAAACTCGGCATAATAGCCGTCCGCAAGGGTGAGAAGATCGATCGGCTGCTGCTGTGTTTCTGCATTCACAATGGCCTGGCGGAGTAAGTCAGGCGAGTAGACGCGATGGTTTACGCCCATTAATTTCAATGCAGGAGCCAGCCCGGCGCGTCCCGCTGCCGAATCCGGAACGATATCGACGATGGTTCCGTCAGGATCGATGAGCAGACCGATCGAGGTTGATAGATCCGTCTGCTGGGAGGTACTCTCCGCATCGACAGCGGCCTGATTCGGTTCGTCTGTGTAGACCACGGTCCAACCGGCCGCTTCCAGGCCAGGTGAGACTGGAGTGGGACGCGTCGCCAGCAGATTGTCCTTCAGCAGAGTGTTCCAGTCAAAGGGAGCGATGTGATCCAGAGCGGCGACCAGGTCGTCGTACGTGTATGGCTTTACCGCAATGACTCCATCGGGCGGTCCAAAGAATTCGGCGGCAAAGGTATCCAGGCTGCGCGCTCCCTTGCTTCTTTCCCTGAGAATGCTGTCGACTTGTAACCAGATCAGAGGTCCTTCCCGGTAATAGTCAGTGGAACGGCGGAGGATCGTCCACTGCTGGGAAGCGCTATAGAGCAGCTGCGCGGAAGTCGAGACATCCTGCAAGTTTCGCCAGTTGCGTCCTGTGCGCCGGTCCAGTTCTGCCTGGTCGAGTGCCAGCCGATCTTCGAGCTGAGCCTCGGTTTCAAGGCCGGCACGCGTGGCCAGAACCTCTGCCCAGTAACTGGTAAGCCCCTCATATACCCATAGCAACTCGCCCACCATCGGCTGCTGATAGTCCGGCGTTGCCAGACCCGCGGGCCGTCTGAACTTTCCATTCCAGGAGTGGATCATCTCGTGGGCCATCAAAGTCCCTCCTTCCGCTGCGAAGGAAGCGCTGACCATGCCGAGCTCCGGCACCTGGTCGTCGCTGGACTGGTGATGCTCCAGTCCGTCGTTTGCCTCCCCTTGCGCCTCCACCAGAAAGTGGTAGCTCGCATAGTGATGTGAGCGGAATAAAGCCCCGGCTTCGCCGACGAGGTTACGGAAAGCGACGATTCGCTCTGGCGACACACTGAGGCCTTCGGGCGATTGCGCGAACAGATCCAACAGATGCCGCTGCGAGACACCTTTCGGCGTAATGTCGAACTCGCGCATGATGGACCCACACATCAGGGGAGAATCGATGAGCGTGGTGAGTGAAATAGGATCGAAGTGGATCGCGCCACCTTCCTGTCTCGGATGCGGCAACGCCGTGGCGTAAGACCATCCGTCAGGAAGCCGGATTGAGGCGGCGATGGTTACACCGTCGGCGGCTGTGTCCGCGGGATACAGGACGACTTGATCCCAGTTCACGTCGCCTTGAACAGGAGTCGATGTGTTGCCCGGGGCAAAATCGTTTCCCGGCACATAGGCCCCCACCAGGCTGAAATCGGCTACCAGGAGATGCGTTTCGGCAGGAACAGGGATATGGAAGCGGAACATATCCACGGGATCGCGAACCCAGGCAAGCACCTTGCCGTCGGCGGTAAACCGTAGGTTCACCAGATCGGCAATGGGGCCAGTTGGCGCATGGTTTCCGGGAATCCATTTGGGGTATACCAGATCCACAGTGTGAGCCAGCGGCGAAGCCACGGGAAAAGACTCACGGGCGGACAGGATCTTCCTGGAAATCGTGGTTGCGTCCACGTCCAGGACGATGGTGGATGACGGTTCCTGTGGCAGGGCGGCAGTCGCCGGCAACGCGAGTCCAAGCCACAACAGGCATAAGCACAGAGGAGAACACCGGGCGCGGTGCGACAAAAAAAAGGGCAATTCGCTTTCACTCCTTTGCCGGCAACCCACCGCAACCTTCGAGGGAGAACCCTCTGATTCTGAAATGGATTCGGCGGCACCAAAACAGACCCGATCCGAGCGCTGAAAAACGTCACCTGCTCCGCTTCGGCGCGAGAAATATATCTATCATTACAAATCATTCAGGCTGTACGACGTTATCGTACCATGTCATACTGCCATCATGAGCATGTCCAGATCACGTGCCTCGCGAGTATTCACCATCAGTTTCCCTGAAGATCTTGCCCTGCAAGTGGACAAACTTGCGCAACAGGAAAGCCGTAACATCAGTGAGCTTTTCCGCGAGGCTTTTCGCAGCTACCGGCTTGAGCGCATTCACAGAAAACTCGACTCGGTGCGCGGCAAAGTGCGCGACCGCAATCGGCAACCCTACACGGAGGATGACGTCGAACGGCTCGTAGACGAGATCCGCTCTGAGCTTTCGGGCGCTCGGAAGACCAAAGTGTGATTGTTGTCGTCGACTCAGGAGTTTGGATTTCCGCCCTCCACTTCGGCGGCACGCCTCTGGCCGCGTTGGACCGCCTTCCTAAGTGATCAGTTGGCTATCTGCGATCAGATCGTGATGGAGATCCCCGCGGTTCTGATAAGAAAGTTTCAATGGCAGGATCGTTATCGGAGATAACGACCTTCTCGCCCTGGAGCTCTTCAGAAATATTCGCATCGTAACGGCTCCAACGTATCTCGGCGGCGCCACTTCACAATTGAAATCCTGATTAGAATACAAGCAGGTGCTTGGAGCATTTCTCCTGTTGTTATCCCCGTAGCAAAACTGCGCCAATGTCGATGTACCGGGAACGAGGGCAATGCGGTGAAGCATAGTCTCTTTGAACTGTTCAAGATCGGCATCGGGCCGTCGAGCTCACACACCATGGGGCCGATGCGCGCCGCGCTTCGTTTCGTCAATGAACTGGCATCTACCGAACTGGTTTCACAGACAGCATCCATCCAGGTTGATCTTTATGGCTCGCTGGCGCTGACCGGCCATGGCCACGGCACAGACCGCGCCATTCTGCTTGGACTCGCAGGGCAGACACCGGAAGGGATCGATCCGGCGGGGATTGAAGCGAGACTATCGGCGATTCGTGCCGCGGGGAGATTGGAGTTGCCAGGTCATCACGCCGTCGCTTTCGACGAGACTAAGCACCTGGTTTTTCATCGTGATCAGATGTATCCCGTCGTCGATATTCCTTCGCACCCCAACGGCATGCGCTTTTCCGCATTCGGCGGCGATGGAGTCTTGCTGTTGGAGCAGATCTTCTTTTCCATTGGCGGAGGCTTTATCGTCTCTGAAGCTGAGCGTGTCGCCGCGCAAGCCTCTCAAGCCTCTCAAGCCTCTGCCGACAATGGAACAACAGGAGTTCCATATCCTTTTCACAATGCAGAGGAACTTCTGCAGAGAGCAGCAGCCAATAACATCACCGTCTCGCAACTCATGCTGGCCAACGAGTGTGCATTGGTAGAGATTGGCAGATGCGGCGATCGTGGATATCCGTTCCCGGCCGAGGAAGAGGTTCGTCGCCGTATTCTGCATATCTGGCAGGTCATGCGGGAGTGCACGCAGCGCGGAATCGCATCCGAGGGCATCCTGCCCGGTAGTCTTAAGGTGCGCCGCCGCGCTTCGCGGCTTGCGGCGCGGCTGCGCGCAGGCGCTTCAAAGGACCCGCTCTCTCCGCTCGATTGGATTACCGTGTATGCCATGGCCGTCAACGAAGAAAACGCGGCAGGGGGGCGTGTTGTGACCGCTCCCACGAATGGGGCCGCCGGGGTGGTGCCCGCGGTTGCGCACTACTATCTGGAGTTTGTCGACGGAGCAAACGAAGAAGGTATTCTTCGATACTTCCTGACGGCAGCGGCGATTGGCATTCTCTACAAAGAAAACGCCTCCATCTCTGGAGCGGAAGTCGGCTGCCAGGGCGAAGTTGGTGTGGCGTGTTCTATGGCCGCAGGCGGGCTGGTTTCGGCCATCAACGCGCCGCAGGAGACATCGCTCACAGCAGAAGAAATCAATAGCCGAATCGAACACGCCGCTGAGATCGGAATGGAACACCATCTTGGCATGACCTGTGACCCAATTGGGGGTCTTGTACAAGTGCCATGTATCGAACGCAATGCAGTGGGAGCAGTTAAGGCTGTCAACGCCTGCCGCATGGCCATGAATGAGCCGGACGGTCATAAGGTTTCACTCGATCAGGTCATCAACACGATGTATCAGACGGGCCTTGATATGCAGGCGCGCTACAAGGAGACTTCGCTGGCCGGCCTCGCGTTGAATGTGATCGAGTGTTGAGCTGCCTGAATGGTCGACCTATTTCTCCCTCCGTGGGAGCGGTTACTCTGAAGGTGCTCGGGCGAGTTCCACTGGCCAAGGACGAATAGAGGTTAGCGATGAGTCGTGATTACACACGAGCGGGAATGGTTCCGGGCACGGAAATATCCACTGGATATCAGGTGCTGGTATCAAGCATCTCAGAACTGCTCGAACACGGGCGTAAGTCTGCTGCAAAATCTATAAATACAGTATTAACAACAACATACTGGTTAATCGGGTGGCGCTTGGTGGAGTATGAGCAGGGTGGCAAAGAACGAGCAGCCTATGGTTCGGAATTGCTGAAGCGGCTATCCGGCGACTTGCGATCCCAGGGTGGCCGTGGCTTTTCCGAAAGAAACCTGGAGCAGATGCGGCAGTTTTATCTACAGTGGCAGAATTCGCAGACGTTGTCTGCGGATTCCGGAGTAGCAACTCCCCCGAAGATTTCGCAGACAGTGTCTGCGAAATTAGAAACCGCGCCAATCTTTCCCCTGTCGTGGTCCCACTATGTTCGGCTGCTATCTGTCTTGGATCCGAATGCAAGACGACACTACGAACAGGAGGCTCTCCGAGGAGGCTGGTCGATCCGTCAACTCGATCGTCAGATTTCCACTCTCTCCTATCAACGATCGCACGCTGCCGGCCTCAAAAACAGCTCCGTAGAAACGGCTCCCGAGTTTCAGATGAAAGATCCCTTCGTACTGGAATTCCTGGGACTGAAAGATGAATACTCCGAAGCAGAGCTGGAAGAGGCTCTTATAAGGGAATCGGAACAATTTCTTTTGGAACTGGGTAACGACTTCGCCTTCATTGCCCGCCAGAAGCGGCTGAGAGTAGGGACTGAATGGTATCGAGTCGACCTGCTCTTCTTCCATCGAAGACTGCGAAGCCTCACCGTTGTCGAGTTGAAGCTCGGCAAGTTCACTCACGCCGATGCAGGACAGATGAATCTCTACCTTAATTATGCCCGTGGGCATTGGACAAATCCGGATGAAAATCCTCCTATCGGTTTGATCCTCTGCTCCGAACACGATACCGCTGTTGCACACTACGCTCTCGGTAATCTCGGGAACCAGGTCCTCGCCCGCGAATACCAACTGGCGCTACCCACCGAAGAAGAGTTGGTCAGGAGATTGGAAGCCAGGCGTCGCCAACTTGACCAATAGACAATTTGGCTGACAACTATTCGGTCGTTCAGCGACTGCTGGATGTTGTGTAGACACCATTCGATGAGGCTCGTCATGCGTATCGTTGACATTCGTGAAGTAACTGCACCCATCGCATCGCCCATGGCCAACGCCTATATTGATTTTTCGAAGATGACCTGCTCGCTGGTCGCCGTCGTCACAGATGTAGTAAGCAACGGAAGAACCGTAGTTGGATATGGATTCAACTCCAACGGCCGCTATGGGCAGGGAGGTCTCATTCGAGAACGCTTCGCTCCTCGCCTGTTGGAGGCTGAGCCCGGGACCCTCCTGAACGATGCAGGCGACAACCTGGACCCCGATCGAATCTGGCGAACGTTGATGCGCAATGAGAAGCCGGGCGGTCACGGCGAACGCTCCGTGGCAGTCGGGACCATCGATATGGCAGTGTGGGATGCGGTAGCGAAGATCGCAGGCAAGCCGCTGTTTCGCCTGCTTGCAGAACGTTATGGTGCGCAGGCTGACCCTCGTGTCTTTGTCTACGCCGCCGGCGGATACTATTATCAGGGGAAAAATCTCGATGCGCTGCGTGCTGAGATGAGAAGCTATCTCGACCGCGGATACACCGTGGTGAAGATGAAGATCGGCGGAGCCGACATCGCCGAAGATCGCCGCCGCGTCGAGGCCGTCCTGGACGAAATTGGTAGTCAGGCCCAGCTGGCAGTCGATGCAAATGGCCGTTTCGATCTGGAGACTGCACTCGCCTATGCGAAGATGCTGCGCCGGTATCCGCTCTTCTGGTACGAGGAAGCAGGCGATCCGCTCGACTACGCGCTTCAGGCAGCGTTGGCGGAGTTCTATCCCGGTCCCATGGCAACCGGCGAAAACCTGTTCAGCCATCAGGATGCGCGCAATCTGCTGCGCTATGGCGGCATGCGTCCTGACCGCGATTGGTTACAATTCGACTGCGCGTTGTCGTATGGACTGTGCGAGTATCTCCGCACTCTGGAGGTACTCAAAGTGGCCGGCTGGTCTCCGCGCCGCTGTATCCCTCATGGCGGTCACCAGATGTCTCTGAACATCGCAGCAGGTCTCGGTCTGGGAGGAAATGAAAGTTACCCTGACCTCTTCCAGCCCTATGGTGGCTTCCCCGATGGAGTACACGTGGAGAATGGTTACATCGTCATGCCGGAACTGCCGGGCATCGGCTTCGAGGGCAAGTCCGACCTCATTCGTGTCATGCGTCAGCTGGCGGAGTAATCACCATGGTTGTAAGACCTGCGGAAACTGTCGCCACTACAAGCCGGCGCTCCATTCTGGGCCCACTTTGGCTTCAGGTATTGATAGGAATTCTGCTCGGCATTGGCGTCGGCGTCTTCTTCCCCCACAGCGCTGCGGCGCTCAAGCCCTTGGGCGATGGCTTCGTCAAGCTGATCCGCATGACGCTTGCGCCGATCATCTTTGGCACCGTTGTTGTTGGCATCGCAAAGATGGGCGATCTGAAGGAGGTGGGCCGCGTCGGCGCGAAGGCTCTCCTCTACTTCGAAGTGGTTTCAACAATTTCTCTGTTGCTTGGCTTGCTTGCCGTGGATCTACTGCAACCCGGCAAAGGAATGAACATCAATGCGGCAACCCTGGACTCCATTGCAATTTCCAGCCACACGACAAGCGCCCAGCATCTTGGGTTCGTGGCATTCGTCCTGAACATCATTCCGGCCAGCGCTGGTGAGGCCTTCGTCAGCGGAAACATCTTGCAGATCATTCTGTTCGGGATTTTGTTTGGACTGGCGCTTTCCCAGTTTCGTGACCGGGCGCGTCCGCTGGTGGAGATGCTGGATCTGTTCTTGCACGCCATGTTCGGCGTGGTGAAGTTCATCATGTATCTGGCGCCGATCGGCGCTTTTGGAGCCATGGCCTACACCATCGGCCAGTACGGAGTGGCCAGCCTGATACCGCTCTTGAGATTTACCGCGGAGGTCTGGGCGGTATCCGCCATCTTTGTGGCGGTTGTCCTCGGAGGCATTGCGCACTTCTCTGGATTCAGTCTCCTGCAACTGCTCCGCTACATCCGCGAAGAGATTCTGATCACCATCGGTACTTCTTCATCTGAGGCTGTGCTGGCTCCTTTGATCCTTAAACTGGAGCAACTCGGCTGCGCGGAGCCGGTCGTTGGCATGGTGATGCCTGCCGGCTACGCCTTCAACGCGGATGGAACCGCAATCTACCTTGGCATGGGCGCCATCTTCATCGCTCAGGCAACCAATACTCATCTCAGTCTACGAGATCAGATTGTGATCCTGCTTGTCCTGATGCTTACCTCGAAGGGATCGGCGGGAGTGGCCGGCGCAGGTTTCGTAACCCTGGCCGCTACATTGGCGTCGATGCATCAGATTCCGGTTGCGGGTCTCGTTCTGCTGCTCGGAGTGGAACGGTTGACTAACGTCGCCCGCGCTGTCGTCAATATTATCGGGAGCTGCGTAGCTACGATCGTCGTAGCGAAGTGGGAGGACGCCTTCGATGGGGAACGAGCTGGTCTGGTCCTAGGCAATGGACAGAGGTCCAGTTGACGCCCACTTTCCATCATTGACATCACCTATATCGCAAGAAATCATAGGTGTAACGTCTTCTCCAGACGAAAGCGGCCTGGTTTCGCCGCACGTGCCGTTGCGCTCTGCCGCCGCCCGGGTTCGGTGAGGGCAGCGGATCTCTGGCCGTTTGCTTTTGCCGGTTCGCGCGAATATCCTTGGCAACGGAATATGGGACGGGTTGGCCAGAATGCTTGTATGCGATGGTTTTGCTTGGGCGCCACGGCCATCGCGCTCTTGACTGGTTGCGGCCTTGAAAACGGAAACACCATGAGGGTCCCGCCTCCAAGCGAACCACCGCCCTCCGCCGCGGAGAGCGGCTCCGTCACCATCAGCCCGCAGTACGTGGCGCTTGCACCGGGCGGGGCGCATCACTTCCAGGCCGCCGTACAGGGCGGCGGCGCGATGTACTGGATGGTTAACGGAATTCGGGGCGGCGATGGGTTCGTGGGCAGAGTCGACGCCAACGGAAACTACTCGGCGCCGGCCCAGTTAGCTTTGAGCGCGAACGTCACGGTTACGGCCGCGCTGGCTGCGTCGCCAGGCGCCAACTACGCAACCGCGGTGGCTTCGATCATTGTCCCCGGCATGGTCACACCAACCGGCAACGCGCAAGTGGCGGAGTACTCGATCTATCTGCCTGCGCCGGGCGCTGTGCGCGTCGATTTTGGCGCCGATACCAAATACGGGCTCAATACCTGGGCGCAACCCACCCCCTCCCCAAACGGCGGCGATGTCAGTGTCTATGTCGCCGGCATGCGTGCCCAATCGCTTTATCACATGCGAGCGCAGGTCACGCTCACCGACGGTGCCCTCCTCACCGAGACCGATCATACATTCACCACCGGAACTCCACCCCGGACCGCCGTCGTTACCGCCGCTGCTTCCGGTGGACAGACTCCATCGGCGGGAATCGAGCTATTCGATACCGTCGTTCCCCACGAAGCCGCGCAGAGCTTCGCCACCGATCTGCAGGGAAATGTCATTTGGACCTACATCTACACGGATGGCACCAAGGTCGATGCCATCCAGCCGGCGCAGCTGCTGCCCAACGGCCACTTCCTGGTTTTAATCTCCTATGCGTCGTCCATCGCGTTGAAGGGCCCGGCCGTTCCGCCGAAGACGGTTGACGCAGTCCGCGAAGTAGATCTCGCCGGAAACACCATTCGTCAGATAACCCATGATGATCTGGCCAATACGCTGATAGAAAAGGGCTATAACATACAACTGGGTAACTTGCACCACGACGTTTTGGCGCTGCCCAATGGCCATTGGATTCTATTGGCGACCGCTTCTCAATCCTTCAATGCCCTGCCGGGATATCCCGGCGCCACCCGGGTCCTGGGGGACATCCTGGTCGATGTCGACAGCAACAATCAAGCGGTCTGGGTCTGGAATGGCTTCGATCATCTTGATGTCAACCGGCATCCCTACCTCTTCCCCGACTGGACGCACAGCAACTCCATTCTTTACTCAGCTGACGACCACGATCTTCTGCTCTCCATGCGCCACCAGAATTGGATCATCAAGATCGACTATGCCGACGGTCAAGGCTCCGGCAGGATCCTTTGGCGTTTGGGGAGCGGCGGCGACTTCAAGCTGGTTGGGGGAGAGGATCCCACCGATTGGTTCTACGCGCAGCATGGGCCCAACTTCTTCAGCCAGAACACCTCCGGAGTTTTCCGTCTGGGAGTGATGGACAACGGCGACGATCGCCAGTCGTCCGATGGGGTGCTATGCGGGACGAACGGAGCGCCTGCCTGCTACTCCTCGGCTCCCATCTACCAGATCGACGAGACGGGGAGGACGGCAACGCTGCTTTCCCGCTACACCTTGCCGCCCAGCCTCTACAGCTTTTTCGGAGGTAACATTCAACAGCTTCCCAATGGCGACGCGCAGGCGGATTTTTGCGCCGTGCAGGGAGGCTCGCTGATCCAGGAACTCAATCTCGGCGGCTCCGCTCCGCAGATTGTGTGGCAAGCACAGACAGCGCTCACGCTGCAGTACCGCGTCGATCGCCTGCCCAGTCTTTATCCTGGAGTCCAGTGGTGAAGATTGGAACCAATTGAGCAGCTGCCTTCTCAGTCACCTCAATGAAATTGGAGTACCGCCGGAGTGCTTTTCTTGGCCAGCCCTCGCTCAGCCAGAGGCGAGAGAATGAGCAAGAGCAACATGCGGGATCAGGCATTCCCCCTAAGAACGTCGCTCTTTGCCTTTAGCAAGACTGCCAGGCAGCGGTCGCGCCATGCCTTGCGGGCATCCAGGTTGCCCGCTGGAGTCTTCTCGCGCCGCTGTTTCTCCACCGTGGCGATGAGCGGGCCGCTCCACTCCCGTGGGTCGGCCTGCTCCTTCGCGAGGCCGTAATACGTGGAACCGAATTTCGCGCAGTAATCGGCCACGCCCTGCGCGTTCAGGTCCATGGTCTCGAACGGGCCCATGAAGAACCAGCGCAGGCCGAGACCGTCGGCAACGGCGGTATCGACATCGTTCGCTGAGCAAATGCCGTCCTCCACAAGGCGGAAGGCCTCGCTCAGGATGGCGCTCTGGAGCCGGTTTGCCACGAAGCCGGCAATCTCACGGTTGAGACGGATCGGCACCTGTCCCACTTGCTTCATCAGCGCGTCGGTGCGTTCCACAACGGTAGGCGCGGTCCAGGGAGCCGGGATGATCTCCACCAACGGGATCAGGTGCGGCGGGTTAATGGGATGAACGACCAGGCAGCGCTCGCGTCCTTCCATCTCGGCGGTGAAGGAAGATGCCGGGAGGGCTGAGGTGGAACTTGCGATCACCGCGTCCATCTTCGCCAGCGGTGCCAGTTCCTTGTAGAGCGCCTGCTTGATGGCTAGCCGCTCCGGAGCGCTCTCCTGAATATAATCGGCATGGTGCACGGCCTCGGCAAGGTTTCGCACCGGCTTCAGGCGGCTGATTACCTCGGAGGGACTCTGGCCGTTCAGCAGATCCAGTTCGGCAAGGGTAGAGGATGAGCTGCGTGCGAAATCCAGCGCCGCGTCGAGAGAGGCCGGGGAAGGATCGTAAAGCGTCACGTCGAACCCGGCACGGGCAAACACCAGAGCCCAGGAGCCACCGACAAGACCGCAACCGACAAGAGCGATTTTCGTCATCTAAGAGCATCCAGCTGGAGGATTAAACCCCCTTGAACAATCTATCTGATATGAGTTCGTAGCCAGAGTCGAAGTGCCCTCAGATAGGCGATTAGGATTTTCCTGAAGAAAACACGACAGCTGCTGGGTGCTTCCCCCGATGCGAGCGGTTCTCCGTACTACTAAAATGGGGCAGTGACCCACCCCCGAGCTGCCCTTCTCGCTACCACTTCCGCGGTTGCCGTTCTCAGCCTTTGCTGGCTCCTTTGGCACTCGCGGTCGAAGCCGTCCGCTCCCGCGCCATCCTCTTCGGCTCCCGTCAGCGCAGCCGGCGCCTCTTCAACTGACGACCCGCTCCCCACCCTGGTCTACGCGCACAATCTGCTCCTGCGCAAAGGCCCTAACTTCCGCATTTACATTCGCTGGATTCGCGGGGAGATGCTTCGCACCCGCCGGCAGGTCGATCCGTCCTTTGACGACCCCGAGTCCTTTGTCCTTCAAATCCAGAAAGGCGTTATCCACGCCAACATCGGGGATATCGGCAACTACCTGAACACAAGCTCTCCGCCCAACGCACCTCTCAAGAACATCTCGCTTCAGCCCGAAGGCGACCAACTCAAGCTGCGCGGTACGGTGCACAAGATCGTTCCCCTTCCCGTTGAGCTCGTCGGCACGCTCTCCCCTACCCCCGACGGTCTTGTGCGATTCCACGTCACAAAACTCGATGTGCTGAAGATCCCGTTGAAAGGGCTCCTCGGCGGCTTTCATGTAAAACTGTCCGAACTGGTTCAGGCGAGTAGTGTCCCCGGCGTTCAGATAGCAGATAACGACATCATCTTCGACACACAGAAGCTGCTCCCCCCGCCGCACATCCACGGTCAACTCACCTCCGTGGGCGTCAGCCCGCCAGACATCGAAGTCATCTACGGCAACGCGCCCAATGACCAGACCCGCCTGGCACAGTGGCACAACTTTCTACGGCTCAACGGAGGCACGCTCGACTTCGGCAAGCTCACCATGCACAACGTCGACCTCACCTTGATCGACGCCTCACAGGACCAGTGGTTCGACCTCGACCTCGTTAACTACCAGGCTCAGCTCGTGAACGGCTATACCCGCATGACCGCACAGGCAGGCCTCGAAATCTTCATGCCTGACCTCGATGAACAGGCAGCGAAAAAGGTCAGCCAAAGCATCACCCTCGAATGGCTCAAAGACCGCAACCTCTCGCTTCCGCAAGACGTTCCCGTCAAGTAGCGCTCGCCTCGCGATCGGCTGCGGCCAGCCTGAGAAAGCTGGATAGGTCCCGATCGAGGGGGCGTCATATTTGCTGTGAATTTGCCGCAGCCTCTGCGCTTCGCGCGCACCGCGCGTCCCTGGAGCTGCTCATAGCGCTTAATCAGCCGCACTCTGGCTGCGCCGGGCCCTGACCTGAAAAAAGCCGAAGCCTTGGCCAACCAAGACCGCTATTGTGGGGACTGCAAACAAGACCACCCAAGTGAATCGCCGCTTCTCTATCAACTGATAACCGATCGCGTGAGTTGCGGTGAGACCAAAAACCGCATACGTCCACTGCTGGAGGGACTTCCAGCGGCGAAGCCCCAGTGCCCGCACAGAAATGTCATTGGAAATCGCCAAAAGCATCAGCAATAAAATTGCGGCCCCAAGCCCAACAAAGTTAGCAAAGCCGAATAACGTATTTTGTAGTTTCAGTGGATGAAGCCGCTGGAAAAAATACATCCACATTCGTCCTCGAAGATGCACCGTCAGGCCGACCGCCGTATGCAGGATGGCTAACACACCGGTCCAGATGCCGATATCGCGGCGTAGGTCAAAACTCACGGGATTGAAATGTCTTCGCAAGACATTCCACGGGCCAAGCCATAGAGAAACGGCAAGAAAGATCAGACCGGCATATGCAGTGCCCATGCTCAGGCGGTGGCGTACGTCGGGCGGAGGCGTCGCAGCATACAGCAAGTAAGTGATTGTTATTGCTGTGGCAGCAAGAATCATATGCCGCTTGGACCGTCGAATCCAATAGGTTGTCTTACTCACGATGAGCTTGGCCGCTCGCGGCGCCGGCCATTTTTTCTTGGATGCCCAGTTTTGCGCTTCGTCGTTTCGCCAAAGCTTGATAATTCTCTTGCACCCAATGTTGTCCCCCCCCATCCCAAGGTTTCTGGGTCATTCGAGTGTCCAGGCTGACTCAAAGAAGCCGGATTACAGGATATTCCCGCTGACAGATGTATGCCTTGTCAGGCCTGCCGGCCATCCTGGTATGAAATAAATATTTCTGCGCTACGGCATTTGGCGTCTATCCATGCTGAGGGCTTTGAATGACATGTGGATGGATGTTGGCGGCGGCGCCTTCGATGGATACCTATATCAGTCAGACGGGCTACGGGCCACCGTCGTCGGCGACAAGCGCCAACCGGCTCCCCTCGAGCGCGGCTATGCGACCTTTGGCAGCGACTCTGGCCATCATCATCACTACCTGTTCTTGCCCGATGCCGTCAACGTCTTGAGCGCAAAGTTTGCCCTCAACGATGAACAGCGAAAGAACTTCGCATCGGGCAGTCTGAAAAAGGCGCATGACGTAGCCATGGCATTGATGAAGGCGCGATACGGCGCGGGACCGACGCGGATGTATTTCGTCGGCGGTTCCACCGGCGGCCGCGAGGCCATGAATGTCGTCGACCGCTGGCCCGAAGACTACGGCGGTGTCATCGCGGCTTACGCTGCCTGGAACCAGATCGAAAGCGATTTGCAATACATCCGCATCTCGCAGGCGATGTACACCAAAGGCCCGGATGGCAAGTCAGGATGGCTTCCGCCGGGCAAGACGAAGCTGTTGCGCGACGCGGTGCTCAACGCCTGCGACGCGCAGGATGGCCTGAAGGATGGGATCGTCAGCGACCCGGCCGATTGCCGCTTCGACGCGGCCACACTGCGCTGCCCCGATGGCAAAGACCACAAACGATGTCTGTCGGACGGCCAGGAACGAACGGTGACCGCCTTCGCCACGCCCCAGGTCTCGGACTTCGCGGTCGAGAACGGTATCCGTTCGGAGCCGGGATACAACGTGCTGCGCGGTGCCTCGCTCGTCGGGACTACGGGGTTACTCCGCCATCCGTCCCATCCTCCAATACCCCTGCTGAACTCGTTTTACTACCTGGCCGGCGATGGCGTGCTGCGATTCTTCCTCACCAAAGACGTTCATTTCGACACCCTCACCTTCGACACAAAGACCGGCGGTCCCGGAGGAAAGTGGATTCCCGGCATCCTCCAGCAGTCGGCGGAGGATGACGGCGGGCTGGCGGATCTCAGCGCCTTCGAACGCCGCGGCGGGAAGCTGCTGATGATACACGGCACAGCCGACTCCACCATCCCGACCGACGCCTCGGTCTTTCTCTATCAGCGCATCGTGAAGGCCATGGGACAACTCCGCACGGATGGGTTTGCGCGCCTCTACCTTATTCCCGGCTACGGTCATGGCCAGGGTGTCTTCGACGCAGGCGTTGACACGGTGGGTGTCCTGGACGCCTGGGTCGACAAGGGCATCGCTCCAGCGAGGCTCGTCGTCTCTGACCAAAATAAGGGAGCTGCCCGGACAAGGCCGATGTGCGTATGGCCGAGCTGGCCAAGATATCTGGGCGGCGAAGTCAATGCCGCCGCGAGCTTCACTTGTGAGGGCGGCCGTTAACCCTGGGGGCGATGCACATCACTTTCACCACTTAGTCAGGCTCGAAGTGAGCGCCCGCTCAAATAGTGAGTTATGTAACAACTCGGGTGAGAGCATCGAAACTGCCCGCGCCCAAACCCGGTTTTCAGGTGCACACTCAATGGGGTGCGCCTGAGAGTTCTTTCGTCTTGTCATCGCTGAGCTCATCGCATCGGTCTGGCTGAACTAGATCCGCGGCACGCGGCAGAATGGCAGAAACCAGCGAATTCTAATGATGAAATCGCTGGGCCGGCGCAGGGGTAAGATTATGCCAAATGGACGTGCGCAAAATCGTTCATATCGACATGGACGCATTCTATGCTTCGGTCGAGCAACGGGATAATCCTCACCTGCGCGGCAAGCCTGTTGTTGTCGCGTGGCGGGGCAACCGCTCTGTTGTCTGCGCCGCCTCATATGAGGCTAGAAGTTTCGGAGTGCGCTCGGCAATGCCCGCGATTCGTGCCGAACGCCTATGCCCCAACGCGATCTTCATCCCCCCGGATTTCCCCCGCTATCGGGCCGTCTCGCACAACACACGAGAAATATTCAAGAGACACACGGACCTGATCGAGCCGCTATCGCTCGACGAGGCCTACCTCGACGTGACGGAAAACAAATCCGGCTTGCCCACGGCGACTCGCGTGGCGCGGGCTATTCGTGAGCAAATCCGCGAGGAGTTGCATCTCACCGCTTCGGCCGGCGTTGCTCCAAACAAATTCCTGGCAAAAATCGCCTCCGACTGGCGAAAGCCGGATGGCCTATTTGTCATCCAGCCCGAAGACATAGCTACGTTTCTGCACCCGCTTCCCGTGGGACGTATCCCTGGAGTGGGCAAGGTGACAGAAGAGAGGCTTAGAGAGTTAGGAATAAAGACTGTAGGAGATTTGCGCAATCTGGACGTGCCCACACTCGAAAGCCGCTTCGGACGCTATGGTGTCCGTCTCTACGAACTTGCCCTCGGAATCGACCATAGCGCGGTTATTCCCAATAGGCCGACCCAATCCATTTCAGCCGAGGATACCTTCGAGCACGACGTTCCGTTGCGGGAAATTGAGCCAATGATACGCGGTCTTGCCGAGAAGGTCTGGGCCGCGTCGCGTAAGGAGCCGCGTATCGCGTGCACGGTGGTACTCAAACTGAAGACCAGCGAATTCACTATTCTCACCCGGAGTCATACGCCCAGGACGCCTCCCTCTTCGTGTGAGGAACTGACGAGCATTGCTCTCTCCTTGAGAGAGCGGGTAGACCTCGGCCCGCAGCAGCGGTATCGTCTGGTAGGTGTTGGACTAAGCAACTTTCGCACGCCAGAGGAGATGCCGGCACACCCGGTTCTATTCGACTAAAATACACGCCAAAGTGGTGGCCAGAGACGGGATCGAACCGCCGACGCCGGCCTTTTCAGGGCCGCGCTCTACCACTGAGCTATCTGGCCTCGGGGAATCCAAGGGCGCTGCTTCCGCTTGCGTTTTGTCTGAGTCTGCAGCTCCAGGCGGAGGGTCCGGCCAAGTCAGCAACTAGGCATAAAGCAACAAGCGTCAGTATAGCAATCACCTCGCCGTGCGCCAAACTTTCCCGCCCGCGAATCCTCAGCGCCGGGCGACACTTCAGCAGCACCACATCGTGTCGTACACTGAACGCTCGCAGTCCACATTTGATACGCCCTATGCTCCCTCCTCGCGCTTCAATCCGCTGCCTCCGTTCCCTGCACGTCGTCTCCGCCGCGCTGCTCGTCTGCCTCATGCCGGCCGCCATCGCGCAGCCGCAAGCCGTCGCCCAAAATGGCGAAGCCCGCGCGGCTAGGGCCTTCGAGCATGCCCGCCAGCAAGGGCCGCTGGCCCTTCACGCCTTCTTTTATGACATGCCCAAGGGCGCCGATCTGCACACTCACCTGGCGGGCGCCGTGTACGCCGAAAGCTTCATCGCCCAAGCTGCGGACGACAATCTCTGCGTCAACTCCAGGACCCTCGTCCTCTACAAGACAATGGCCATGACCCGCAGTCTGCCCCCGCAGCCGGTTTGCGGCGAAGAAGGCGAGCGGGCAGCCAACGCTCTCACTAACCAGAAGCTCTATGACCAGCTGATTGACATATTTTCCATGCGAACCTTTGTTCCCACCACCGGGGACTCGGGGCACGATCACTTTTTCGCAACCTTCGATCACTTTCAAGCCGTAGAAGATCCGAAGCTTGTTGGCAAGTGGGTCGATGAGTTGGTCAGCCGGGCTGCGCTGCAAAACGAACAGTACCTTGAAATCATGGATACGCCCAACTTCCGGCCGGCCGCGGCGGCGCTGGCGGAGAATTTGGGGCCGATCGACATGCACACGGACTTCGCCCACCTGCGCCAGCAGTTGCTGGACGCTGGTCTATCCAAGTACCTGCCCGACCAGCGTGCGGAGTTCGATGAGGGCGAGCGCCGCCGCCGCGAGTTGGAACATTGCGGCGCAAGCGGAGCAACCCCAGCCTGTAATATCCAGGTCCGCTTCCAGTACCAGGTCCTGCGCGCCTTGCCCCCGCAAGTGGTCTTTGTCCAACTGGTCTGCGGCTTCGAGCTCGCCTCCGCCGACCCGCTAGTCGTGGGCATCAATATGGTGCAGCCGGAGGACGGGCGCGTCGCCATGGTCAACTACCGTCAGCAGATGCAGATGGTCGGTGCGCTCCACGCCCTCCACCCCAAGGTGCACATCACGCTGCATGCCGGCGAACTGGCTCCCGGAATGGTGCCGCCGGATGGACTGCGCTTTCATATTCGCTCCGCCATTGAAGAGGCACATGCCGAACGCATCGGCCACGGTGTTGATGTGATGCAAGAGGACCATCCCTACGATCTGCTCAAGCTGATGGCCACCCAGCGCATCATGGCCGAGATCAACCTCACCAGCAACGACGTCATCCTGAATATCAAGGGCGCAGACCATCCCTTGCCCATGTACCGCCAATATCATGTGCCGGTGGCGCTCTCTACCGATGATGAAGGGGTTTCCCGCATCGACCTCACTCACGAATATGTCCGCGCCGCTACTACTTACCCGCTCACCTACAGCGACTTTAAGCAGATGGTGCGGACCGGGCTCGAACACAGCTTCCTGCCCGGAAACAGTCTTTGGGAGCAGACAGGCGCATGGGAAAGCTATGCCCACGCACGCGCCGCGTGCCGTACGCAGCTGGGCCGCGACCAGGCTTCGGGAGCATGCGCATCGCTGCTCGGCGCCAGCGAAAAGGCGCGCCAGCAGTTCGAGCTGGAACGGCGCTTCCATGCTTTCGAAAGTGCTTTTTAACCGCTCCTGCAGAAGCAGCACATGCGCATCGTTCTCTCCAGCTTCGGCACCCTTGGCGATATCCATCCGCTCATAGCCCTGGCGCTCGAGTTGCGGCAGCGCGGCCACCTCCCGGTTCTGGCTGTCCCTGAACTCTTTCGTTCCAAGATCGTCTCGCTGGGCCTGGAATTTGCACCGGTCGGACCGATCCTCAATCCGGAAGACAACCAGCTGGTAGCCATGTTGATGGACATCCGCAAGGGGACGGAACGCACACTCCGCGAGATACTCTTTCCCGCCATTCGCCAGAGCTACCAGGAGCTGCTCGCGGTGGTCGAGGCCAGGGGTGGTGCGGATCTGCTGCTCGCCGGAGAGCTCGTTTACCAGGCCCCGATCGTGGCCGAGGTCACGGGGATTCCGTGGGCCTCGCACGTCCTCGCGCCGCTCTCCTTTTTTTCCCGCTATGATGCGCCTGTCCTGCCGCCTTATCCTATGCTGGCCCGCTTGCAACCGGCCTTGCCCGGCATGGGCCGGGTGATTGCCCGGTTCGCGCGTTGGGTAACGCGGAGCTGGCCGGAGCCGATCTATCAGCTTCGTTCTGAGCTGGGCCTGGGCCGGGGCGCTGATCCCATCTTCGAAGCGAAGCACTCTCCGTATCTTGTCCTGGCCATGTTTTCGCCCTTGCTGGGCGAGCCCCAGCCGGACTGGCCGCCTTCCACCAGGGTGACCGGCTTCGTTTTTTATGACGGCGACGCAGGCCAGCGTGATTTGCCCTCGGAGGTCGAGCGTTTCCTGGGGCAGGGGCCGCCGCCCCTGGTCTTTACCCTGGGCTCGGCGGCCGTTCTCGACGCCGGCGACTTTTACCAGCAAAGCGCGCTGGCTGCCGAGTTGATCGGGCAGCGTGCCGTGCTCCTGGTGGGGAGCGATCCCCGCAATGTCCCTGGCCACGTGCCGGAGAATGTATGCGTCGCCAATTATGCGCCCTACTCCAGACTTTTTCCCCGAGCCTCGGTGATTATCCATCAGGGCGGTGTGGGCACCATCGCCCAAGCGCTGAGCTCCGGCAAACCCATGCTGGTGATGCCCTACAGCCACGATCAGCCGGACAATGCACGCCGGGTACGCCGGCTGGGCGTCGCCCGCGTGATACGGCGCCGGCGTTATACGGCGGAAGCTGCTGCCCGCAAAATCACGATGCTGCTCGAGGAAACCGCCATGCGGCAGCGGGCTGCCAATATCGGCGAGCGGTTGCGCGGCGAGGATGGATTGAAGGCTGCCTGTGACGCGCTCGAAGCACTGGGCAGGGGCCGGCTGCAGGACCCCGCGAAAGCGTGAAACCACAATGGGCGTGGCCATTTGCAAGCGTGCGCGGGTATCAGCAGGACTGACGGGTGCCCCTCGCGCCAGCGTACCCGGATTTCCTGTTACGCAGCATCAGACAAAACCGCGTGTGCGGCTTTCGTTAAGGAAAGCCGCATGCAGGTCGACAACGCCACCAACCTCGACAGGAAATCCGGTACCTGGGAGATGATGGTTTGTTTCCATTGCTTTCTCAGGAGGACTCATCGGACTGACCTCTCTGAGGAATTGCCCCGATTCCCCTCGTTCCTATCGCCCATCTTTTCGTCCCAGGTAAGCTGGTGCGAGGGGCACCCCTCTGGTGGAGCACGGGTAGAATGCCAGAGGTATGCCTGAAGATATCGCACTGCAGCTTCTTGCGGGTGCCCTGCCACAGCTCGAAGCATCCTTCCGGAATCTGCCGCCGGCTCGTGCCGGCCAAGAGCCGGCAATCGACGCCATGGCCGCCGTGCTGAGCCAGGTGGCGGAGAGAATGGCGGACAACTACCCCTACTTTCATCCTCTTTATGCCGGGCAGATGCTCAAGCCACCCCATCCCTTGGCCCGCGCCGCTTATGCGCTCGCCATGGGAATCAATCCCAACAACCATGCGCTCGATGGCGGCCGCGCCAGCTCCCGCATGGAGGTGGAAGCCGTGCGCGAGATCGCCAAAATGTTTGGCTGGACGGATTTTTTAGGACATCTGACCAGCGGTGGAACCTTTGCCAATCTCGAGGCGCTTTGGGTCGCAGGCCAGCTTGCTCCCGGCAAGCGCATCGTCGCCTCCGAACAGGCGCACTATACCCACGGCAGAATCAGCGCGGTCCTCGGCCTGCCCTTCACCACTGTGTCTGCCGACCGTGCGGGTCGCATGGACGTGGCAGCCCTGGAGGCCACGCTACAAGAGGGAGACGTTGGCGCGGTGGTGGTGACGCTGGGCACCACCGCTACAGGCGCCGTCGATCCTCTGCATAAGGTGCTCGCGCTGCGCGGCGCCCATCAATTCCGCATTCACGTCGATGCGGCCTACGGAGGATACTTCACCCTGTCCTCGGCCCTCGGCGACGAGGCGGCGCGTGCCTTCGCCTGTATAGGGCAAGCCGACTCCATCGTGGTCGACCCACACAAGCATGGGCTGCAACCGTATGGCTGTGGCTGCATTCTCTTTCGCGAACCGGCTGTGGGGCGGTATTATAAGCATGACTCCCCCTATACCTATTTCACCTCGGCAGATCTGCACCTCGGCGAGATTAGCCTGGAGTGCTCGCGTGCAGGCGCTTCGGCTGTCGCCTTGTGGGCAACGCAGCAATTGCTGCCGCTCATCCAAGGTGGGGAATTCGCACGCGGGCTCCGTTGCAGTCGTGAGGCGGCGATGCTTTTGCACCAGAAGATTTGCTCAGATAGCCGATTCCTTTCCCCCTTCGCGCCCGAACTCGACATCGTGGTGTGGGCGGTTCGTGCCGGGAGCGTCGCGGCATCGTCCCGCTTGGCGCAAGAGATCTTCGCCGCCGCGGCCGGTGAGGATCTTCATCTCGCCCTGGCGCAACTACCCAGCAGGT
Source organism: Acidobacteriaceae bacterium (assembly GCA_003152195.1). Lineage (GTDB taxonomy): Bacteria > Acidobacteriota > Terriglobia > Terriglobales > Acidobacteriaceae > PALSA-350. The sequence continues at coordinate 2,224 of PLZN01000207.1, read as the reverse complement.
TTTTTCCTCCTGGCTCGTGGGCAGGCCAGGAGCAACAGAGCAGCGTTACCTGTCTGCGTTCCGTACTCATGAAGCCGGAGCATCTGGATTGGCTGGAAGAAATCTGGAGCAGACTGTGCCGGGTGACTGCCGGCGTGCTGGCGCATCCTACCGCAAACCATGATGGCGCTGCGAGGGGAGGATGACCGCGAACCAAGCGCTCTCGTCATAGACTGAACATGAAATGAGCCGCGCCTGCTCCCACGGAAGCATCAGAGCAGTCTACGGAAGTAGCAGTTCGATTGATGCGAGAAGCCCGGTGGTCGATGGTTAGAATAGGGAATACTGCGGTCAAACAAGAAATTGGCCGGGTTGGCCTGGCAACAAGTCAGGGAAGGCATGCGCCCAATTTGCGTGCATGGTTTAACGTGACCGGACCCGCCGGCGGGTGCCGGCAACCCCCGGATTTCCTGTCGGGGCTTGGTGGGATTAGCGAACTTCATGTGGTCCCGGCTGGCCGGGACCGCACACGCTGCCAGTGTTGGTGCCGCGGAACAGGAATCCGGGTACGGGGGAGATAAGCAAGGATGCATTTTTCGAACCGGCAAGGTGATTTTTCTTCGACAGACCTCTCAGAGCGAGAAGGCATAGTCGCCTACTTCTCGATGGAAATCGCCATCGCGCCGGAGATGCCCACGTATAGCGGGGGATTGGGTGTGCTTGCGGGGGACACCATGCGGTCTGCGGCCGACCTGGGCCTGCGGCTCTCCGCCGTCACGCTGCTCCATCGCAAGGGATATTTTCACCAACACCTTGATGCCAAGGGAATTCAGAGCGCGAAAGACCAGCCTTGGCCGCTGGAAGATTTCCTGGTGCTCGAAGACGCCGTAGTCGAGGTGACGATTGAAGGCCGGCCAGTAGTGGTCCGTGCGTGGCGCTACGATCTCGAAGGGGTCACAGGGCACACGATCCCGATCTACCTGCTGGATACGGACCTGCCGCAAAACGACCCGCGCGATCGAGTTCTTACGGACTATCTCTATGGGGGAGACACGGATTACCGGCTGCGCCAGGAGGCCGTGTTGGGAATCGGCGGTGTGCGCATTCTCGACGCGCTCAACTACGAAGTAAACGTGTACCACATGAACGAGGGCCACGCG
>PLZN01000207.1:0-1078 GCA_003152195.1 Acidobacteriaceae bacterium | reverse complement strand
CCCCCGTGCCGGCCGGACATGACCGCTTCTCGATGGAGCAGACGCACAGGATTCTCGGCCCGGAAGTCGCAAACCTGCTGGACCGCATGGGCGGTTGTCACGACGGAATGCTCAACATGACCTATGTGGCACTGGCGTCTTCGCGCTTTGTGAACGGCGTGGCGATGCAGCATGGCAAGATCTCCCGCGAGATGTTCCCTGCCTATTCCATCGATGCCATCACCAACGGGGTGCACGCGGCCACCTGGACCGCCCCCGCATTTCAACAAATGTTCGACCGCACCATTCCGCGCTGGCGCAAAGACAATTTTCAGTTTCGCTACGTGATCGACACTCCCCTGCTTGCCATCGAGGAGGCGCATGCTCAGTCCAAGCGCGCACTCATCAAGGTGGTTGCAGAGAGGACCGGGGTTAGGTTGTGGAGCAATGTCTTTACCATTGGCTTTGCTCGCCGTGTCGCCACCTACAAACGAGCCGACCTGCTGTTGACCGATCCCGAGCGCCTGGTCCGCTGCGCCGAAAAATTTCGCGGGTTGCAGATTATCTACAGTGGCAAGGCGCATCCTCATGACCAACCAGGCCAAAGCCTTATCCGGGAGATTTTTGAAGTTGCGGCCAAGCTGAAGTCTGACATGCTCAAAATCGTCTATCTGGAAAATTACGAATGGAAGCTCGCGGCGATGCTCACTTCGGGTGTCGATCTCTGGCTGAACACGCCCCGCCGTCCATTCGAGGCATCCGGCACCAGCGGAATGAAGGNNGCGTGCTCGATGGCTGGTGGGTCGAAGGTTGGATCGAAGGAGTTACGGGTTGGGCCATACCCGACAGCGACCGCCAGGAGGTTGAGGTGGCAAGTCTTTATGAGCGGCTGGAGTCAACTATCCTTCCGCTTTACCATGGCCATCCCGATCAGTGGCGCGCCATCATGCGTTCCACCATCGCCCTCAACGGCTCCTTCTTCAACACCCATCGCATGCTCCAGGAGTACATCTCGAATGCCTACTATCCGGACAAGCGCGCAAGCGTTTCCAGCGCCACGCTCGAGCCCGCTCTAGCCAAATAGAGCCTTTTCCCTTAT
>PLZN01000272.1 GCA_003152195.1 Acidobacteriaceae bacterium | reverse complement strand
AACAACGCATCGCACCACCACCACAGAGGCTTCTCCGGGTCGTCAGGCAGCGCCATCACCGCGCCCATACGCTCTCGCGTGGGCGCGATCATTGCCGGATCGTGATCGCGGAAGTAGAGCTGCAGGTAGGTCTGCCCGATAGCCTGGTCATCTGCATGTGCGAGGCGCGGGCCAAGCTGCCAGTTAAACTTCGTTGCCATTCGCAACATGGCGTCCTGATATTTTTTGCCATTGGCCGCTTTGGGGACTGCCATAAACCCGGTGTACAGCGCCGCGAAGGTCCAATCCCGATTGAATCCCGCTTCCGCTCGGGATAGCTGCCAATCGGCAACTTTCTGTATGGCATGGCTGACGTTCTTTCGGGTCAATTCGGGCGACAGGTCAGACGCCAAAGGGGGCGCAGTCGCCGGCGCGTCGCCGAGCCAGGGATTCTTCTCGGCAGCCGTGAGTTGTCCAAAAAGGCCGTGGGTAATGAAAAGGAGACCCGCAGCAACAATCATTTGTTCGATAAGGCGCTTTGACAGTTGGCGGCGTGCCCAAGTCGTTGAATTGGAGATCATTAGCCGGCTACTCCCTTGGCGAATCTTATACCCGTTCACGGCAACAACTTGTCGAGGCTATAAGAACTTCTCCCTGGCGTTGGCGAGCAATCGGCTGGGCAAAGGGGTCACTGTGGACTGGTTGACCCAGCTTGGCGCTGTGCCGTTGCCTCCCGAGGAGCAGGAGCGGCACATAGAGAATTTACTGCTACACAGGCAGGTCTCAGAGAAGACCCGGGATTTGATCTCGCAGCAACTCGCGGGTGTTCCTCCGCAACCGCTGCAGCAGGGGACTGCCAAGCCAGTGGCTATCTCGCAGGCGCATCAGGCCGCGGATCGCGATGCAGCGCTTACCGCGGGATTGTTATTCGGGTCGCCCGACTTTCAACGCCGATAGACGAATCGGGTTCACAACAACATCAATTTGTAGAACTGTACCCCAGGGACCGGATTGTTGTTAAACCTCCCCGTCTCCTCAAATCCCAACGATCGATAAAGTTCGCCCGCTTCGGGCATGGCCTCATTCACCGTATCGAGCACCACCGCACCGTACTCGTGCGACCGCGCCCACTCGATAGCACCAACAACCAACCCGCGTCCCAGACCGAGCCCACGAAAACGCGGCTCGACCCACAGTCGCTTCATCTCGCCGGCACGCGTTCCATCCGCCAGCACTCTCTCCGCGATCGCGACACAGCCTGCTGCCTCGTCTTGAACGCGTGCCAGCAGCAGGTCTGCCTCCTTCTCGAGATATTTGCCCGGCAAGTCTCGAAGCTCGGTCTCGTAACCCGCAATGCATATGCCGGCGGAACCCGAAGGGGAAGCGGCCGGATACCGACCATAGTTCGTTAGCAGCGCGCGCGCTTCCTCTGTATCCTTTGACCAACAGGCGGCGGCGATCTCGTATTTGGCCGGCATACGCGCTCTCCATCAGCTCACATTGCACTCAATCCTGCAATCTCCATAGAATCATGACCATGAAGATATCGGCGCGTAATCAATTGCGAGGGAAAGTAGAAGACATCGTTCTTGGAGTCGTGACGGCGAAGGTAGCGGTTCGCGTGGGTGAAAATCTCATCGAGAGTGTTATCACTCGGCAAAGCGTGGAGGACCTGGGCATCAAAGTAGGGGATGAGGTCACAGCAGTCATCAAGTCAACCGAGATCATGTTAATGGTGGATTAGGCTCTCCCCGCATCGCTCGGGCAAAAGGAAATGGTTGGGCTTCGCCCTGTCCTCGTCACACGCACGCTGGTGCGAAGCTGGGCACCCAAATCCGGCTCTACTAAGTCTTTCTTCACCCTGCTCCGCCACCCTGGCCCTGTCAGGAGCAAGAGCGGTCTCTTCACACCTTCTGGTGCGAACATGGGGCACCAGCTGCTCTCGCGGCGACTCTGCCTTACCTCTGCGCAGTATGCAGAGCTGGATTGGCTTCGTTTGCCTTGATGTAATTTCCGTACCCCACGACGAACGTCGAAGCCACCAGAAAGGCCAGTCCGGCTCCAACCATGCTGCGGGCACGCACGCTGGTGCCTCGCCACTCCTTGAGCGCAAAGCCCAGGATAGTCGCGAAGATGATGATGCTGGCCATGTGCAGCGTCCAGCTCGAGAAGGCATATTGGCCCATCTCCGTTTCACCCATGCTGTAGAAGAAAAACTGGAAATACCAGACGACGCCGGCCAGCGCCGCGAGCGAATAGTTGTTAAAGAGCAGCCTGCCCGCCAGCCGGCCACGCGTTAATTCAACATGTGCTCGATCTTCCGGCGGATCGGTATCGGGTCCAGGGGTTCCCGAGAACTGCTTGGCCGACCGATTCCGTACCAGCAGCACGACGCACCACAGAAGATTGGTAGTGAAGCCGCCCCACAGCACGACTACCAAAACCGACAGATTTTGCCATAGGGGGACCCCACGGTTACTCAGAAGGTCCGCCCGAGTAATATCTGCAATTGGTTTGCCGGCTGCCAAGCCGTAGGCGAAGCAGGCACTCATCACGCCGGATAAAATGGATACGGCGATCCCTCTCCCGTACCGGAACTCTTTGACCGAAGCTTTCTTCTCCTGGTCGCTCAACTCCTTCTGCTTAGCCAGGCCAGCCATCGCGCTGAAGATGATGCCGATCACGCAGACGCCGATCCCTATAAGAATCACCTGGCCCGACCACTGGTGGGCGATCGAGCCCATCTCCCCGCTGAAGATTGGAGGCATCAGCGTTCCAAAAACCGTACATAGCCCGAGAACGATGGGATAACCGAGGGCAAAGCCCAGATATCGGATGGAGAGCCCGCAGGTCAGCCCGCCAATCCCCCACAAACATCCCCAGAAGTAGGCAAAGAAGATGCTGGAGGAAGGCGCCGCATGCAGGATCGAAAACAAATGAGGCACCAGCAGCGTAGCCAAAATCAGAGGAGCGAAAATCCAACTGAAGGTACCCTGGACCAGCCAGTATGTCTCCCAGGACCAGCGCTTGATCCCGCGGAAGGGCAGGTAGCAAGTGGCGGAGGCCAGTCCCCCCAGCCAGTGATACACGACACCAATGAACGGATTGGTTCCCAAAGTTCCCCCGGGGAACGAAATCCCCCTTGTGGCACCACATCATAATTCACCGAATGCGATTCTGGAAACAAGCTCCCTATTGAAAGATCCGTCACCGTGTTTCGGACAGCCCTAAGTTTGCTGCGCACGCTTGAGCCCGCTCCCGAAATAGGTTGCGCTCGCGCGAATTACGCGTCAGCGCCGCCGCGGTCTCGAATTCCGCACGGGCCTCCCTAAAGCGGCCGAGCTTGATGAGCAGGTCGCCACGCACGCTCGGCAAAAGGTGGTAGGTCTTCAGCGACGGTTCGGAGGTTAATGAATCGACCATATCGAGACCGGCTTGTGGACCGAACGCCATCGCCACCGCGGCCGCACGATTCAGTTCAACGATAGGGGAGGGTGCGAGCTGCGCGAGTGTTCCATAGAGCGCGACGATGCGCGGCCAATCCGTGTCGTCAGGGGTAAGGGCCCGCGCGTGACACGCGGCGATCGCGGCCTGCATCGCGTACGGGCCAAGGGCGCCGCCCAGCTGCCCGGCCCGCTCGAGCGCGGCGAGGCCGCGACCGATGAGGAGTTGATCCCACTGCGCGCGGTTTTGGTCTAACAGCAGGATGGGCTCGCCTGTTGGCCCTACGCGCGCCCTTGATCGCGACGCTTGAATCTCCATCAGCGCGACCAGGCCGTGCACTTCCGGTTCCTTCGGAACGCACTCGGCCAGGATTCGCCCAAGGCGAAGCGCATCCTCGCAGAGCGCGGGCCTTATCCAGTCGTCGCCGGAGGTCGCCGAGTACCCCTCGTTGAAGATGAGGTAGATAACCTCCAGAACCGAAGACAGACGTGCTGCGAGTTCGGCGCCGCGGGGTACTTCGAAAGGGACATGCGCCTCCGTGAGGGTGCGTTTGGCGCGGACAATTCGTTGGGCTATGGTGCGCTCCGGGACGACGAACGCACGCGCGATCTCCCCCGTCGTCAGCCCTCCGAGCAGGCGGAGCGTGAGCGCGACCTGCGCCTCGGTTGAGAGCACCGGATGACAGGATATGAACACCAGGCGCAAGAGGTCATCGCCGAAGTCGTCGTGCGCCTCGGCATGGGTCAACGACTGAATGTCCGATCCCTTCTTCGCCAGCCGCAGCCACACACCAGTCGACTTGTCATGATTCCGCGACAGCCAGCGCTCCCACGCTTTTTGATCCTTAAGTAGGAGTACTGGCGGCTCCTTGCCCGCAGCCTGCACATCCGCGCGATCAGTGGGTTTTGTGTTGCCGCCAGTTGTTCTCATAAGTTCACCACGATTCTCTGGGATGACCGGAGGGTTAGATGTCTCTCAGCGGAAAGCCAACGAATCATGGGGCACCCGCCTTTTCGTGGTGCTTCCTGCCGTGCCAAACATCAACGGCGGCTTAATCGAGAACTTCTTTCTTCTCTGAAAGCCGCACACGCGACCATGGCCGGGGGCCGCGCACTAGGAAATCCGGGGTGTCCTTCGCGGTTTCTGCGAAGGGTGGGAAGCTGCGAATCTCAATACGCATCGGCGACCAACGCTAGGTCGTCCACTTCTCCTCCCAACCCTGGTGAGAGATTTGGATTATGGTTTTGCGGCGACGACTCGCATCAGCCTTCCGGCCGTGCCTTCCGACACAACGACGAGGCCAACTGCGTTAAGCTCCTGAACCAACCAATCAACGCCCAAACGTAGCTTGCGATAGCTGCTCTTGCTTAGTGACCAGGCCGCACCGTCGCGTGTGTATACCAGATCATGGACGACGACTGATTCCGCGCTTTCGTATTCGAGAAAGCAGGTCATGATCGTATTGTCATCGCTCTGAACAGGAATAAAGCGGTCGAGCCCTTCCAGGTCCTTCGTTAGGTCGCGGTAGGTGATAACGAACACTCCGCCAGCGTGGAGTGCATCGAACACATCTTGAAACAGAGCGCTGACATCAGCTTTGCTTGCAAGATGGGTCAGCGTATCCCCCATGCAAACGATGACAGAGGCGTCTCCGGCTGCCACGATGGTTGGCAGATCGCGCAGATCCGCTTTCTCGATCTGAACTGAAAAGCTGTCTATGTGAGATCGCAGCTCATCGAGAAGTTCTGAACTGGAGTCAATGGCGATCACCGGAGAAAAGCTCAACTGCGCGAGAGCAACTGTCTGGAATCCGGGCCCGCTCCCCAAGTCAACCGCAAGCGCCCTCTCGGGCTTGTTTTTCAGGGCTTCCAGTGCGTGGGAGAGGAGTGACTTTTCCTGGTCCACTCTCTCCTCAAAGGAGGCCGCGAACATCCATGTGTAATGCTTCCAAAGCAGCCGCTCATAGTGCTCGTTTACGGTGGACATAGCCTAGTTTGAGGGGCGGGATACCGTGATCGCCTTCTACAGCGCCGCGTATTCCTTCTTTCCGGCCACCAGCATGGGCAGATCCGGGTCCGCGTCCTTCCAGGTCAGCAAAAACGCCTCGTATGCCTTCTTTGCGTTGGCTTTGTCGCCGGCCATCGCATAAGATCGCGCCAGCCCTAGCTGCGCTTGTGCGTAGCTGGGAGGTACCCCCGCCACGGCCACAACGAAACAGCCTCCTCGGGATTGCAACGCTGCCTGAAAAGCGCTCGCCGCATGGCCAGGATCGTGCAGTTTCAGATACGCCAACCCCTGCGCATAAGACCCGGGATAGACCGCGTCATACGGCTTGGCAACCTCGGCATGCTCCACCGCCTCTCGTGGCTGGTCCGCTGCCAGAGCCACAAAGGCCTGGGTCAGCGGCACGTAGATATTTTGAACGAACGTGTCCTCCGGAAACTTTGCGCCCAATTCCTGCGCCATCGGGAGCGCCAGCTTGGCGTTTCCACATACCGCGGCTGCCAGCAGCGCGTATTCCTGCGTCTGCTTGCTCTTGTCCAGCGCCAGCGCCCGTTGCACCGCCGCTTCGTTACCGTCACACAAGCCCGCCAGCCCGCGCCCCGCCGCGTCTTGCAGAAGAATACCTGCCTGCACATCCGGAGCCTTGGCGCGTCCCGCCTGCTCAAAGGCCTGCTCGAAGGTCGCAGCGGACTGCCGGTACCGCCCGGAGAACTGCTGGGTAAGCGCAAGGGCTTGGGTTACGAGGAACTCGTCCGGGCGTCCTGCCATTTGCGTCACAATCCGCTGTACTTCCTGCGGCTCTCCCATCAGGAAATATGCATAGAGATGGATTTGCGCGACGTCTGTGCTCGCATCCAGGCCCAGCCGTCGCACTCGCTCCATCTCCCGCCGGGCCTCTGTCATCCGGCCCAGCGCAACATAATCGGCCACCACGTTTTCTGAGCTGACTGCCTCCTCGGGTTGCAGCTCTACGGCCTTCTGCCCAAACGGCAGAGCCTTCTCAAGTTGCCCTACATACGCATAGGCTGCGTTGATGTTGACATAGCTGTCCACTTGCCCCGGGTAGGTCAAGATGGAGTCCTGCAACGACTCAATCTCCTTGGGCATGTTCCCGGTTACGTTCCCGTAGTAGTGGCCGGCTATGTAGAGCCGCTCACGCTCACTCACGCGTTTAGACAACGCAAAGGCCTTGGTAAAGAATTGGTTCGACTTTGCATACTGGCCTGAGTTGAGATAAATGACTCCCAGCCGCGCATAAGCCATGGCAAAGTTGGGGTCCAGCTCCAGGGCGCGCAGGTAGTGGCCCTCCGCTTCGGGAATGTTCTGCCCCATCGAGTGCGCCTCATCACCCAGTGCATATGCCCGGAAGGCCTCCAGCGATGGCGTCGTAGCCTGACCAAACGGTGTGTCCAGCTTCTTGATGCTCGCCAGGTCCTCTCCCAACTTGGCCCGCATCGCTGCGGCCGCCACGCCCAGCGCGCCCAGCACCTGCTCCTTACCCGACGCCGTTGCCTGCTCGCTGGCGATCTGGTCTCCAGTGGTAGTGTTCTGCGCTGCCAGTGTAATCACATACTCCTTGCCCAGGTTCGCAATTGTCCCTGTCAGAATGGCTTTCATGCCCTCGCGCTCGCCGATTTGCCGGGCAATCTCCGGCGTTATCGGCGTACCCTCCGGCTTGCCCAGATATTTCACGCTTTGCCTCAGGTGCTCCTGGCTCACGATGTTGATCACGGGAGACTGCTCCAGATCAATCTGCAGGGCCTGGTTCAGCGTGGTGTCAAATACCGGATCGTGGGTTTGGTTCACAAAATCCGCCAGGATGATCGAGTCCTTCGCCGATTTGGGTGCAGGTGTCGCCCCTGCGGCGTTGCCGCTTTCAACCGTGCCGCCTGGTGCCGGTGCTCCATGTGACTTTTGCTTCCACCACGCCAGACCCCCCGCCATCACGAGCAGCAGCACCGCTACCATGGCTAGCAGCGGTTTGCCTCCCATGTGGCGTGCCTTTGCTGCCGAGTTCATGCCCTGGGCCGCAGCATGCTCCTCGGCCGGCACCGCCGCTCTGGCTCCGCTCACGGCCGCGGCTACTCGACCGCTGGTTCCACGGGAAGCGTGCCCGTCCAGGGTCTCCAAGTCCTCCAGCAGATCCTCTGCGCTCTGGTACCGTTGCTCTCTCTCTTTGGCCAGCAGTCTTGCGACAATGCCATCCAGTTCCTTGGGGGCTGCCGGGTTCACCGTGCTCACCGGCGGCGGGTCTTCCCGCAGGAGGGCGACAAATACCTCCGCCGTGCTCTCGCCCGCAAACGGCTTGCGCCCGGTCGCCATTTCATAGATGACCGAACCCAGGCTGAACAGGTCCGTGCGCGCATCCAGCGACAAGCCCTTCGCCTGCTCCGGAGACATATACGCCACCGTCCCCACTGTGCTGCCGGGACTGGTCAGCTCCAGCGTCGCCCCTGCCCCCGTCTCCGTCGCGTCCGCGCTGCCACTCCCCGCGGTGCCAAAAGATCGTGAGTCGGCGGCGGCCGCATCGCCCTGCTTCTTCGCCAGTCCAAAATCCAGAATCTTGATCTGTTTCCGGCCACGTCCCAGTTCGTTGACAAACAGATTCGCCGGCTTGATGTCCCGGTGAATGATGCCCTTGCTGTGCGCCGCCGCCAGCGCGGATGCCGCCTGCTTGCTGAAGGCAATCACGTCGTCGGGATCCAACGCCCGTTGCGGACCTATCTTTGCCAGATACTGCTTCAGCGTTTCGCCGTGCAGCAGCTCCATGACCAGATAGGGCCGTCCGTCCTGCTCACCGGCGTCGAAGATGGCGCAGATATTCGGATGGCTTAGCGTCGCCGCCGACCGCGCCTCCCGCAAGAACCGCTCGTGTGTCAGGTGTGCGCGCGAGTGGGGGGTGGCGCCCGCAGGTGAGGGGCTGCCTTCCGTCGCTGCCCCGAGAAAACTCTCGGAGACCAGCTTCAGCGCGACCTCGCGCTCCAGCCGCGTGTCCAGGGCACGGTAGACCTCGCCCATGCCACCCGAGCCGATCTTCTCGAGGACTTTGTGCGGCCCAAACTGTGTTCCCTCTGCGATCGTCATCGTCCCCGGCAGCACAGACTGGATTTGAAGCTAAGTGCAGTGCCAGCAGTCTATCAGCGCCGCAGGCTGCATGTACTCCCTCGTTGCGATGGCGATGACATTCTAACGGTCTTGTGTGATACAACAGGACTCAAATTCAGGAGGGTTGCTCGCCGATGGGTCCACGCCGGAAGAATCCCGTTAGTCGTCGCGATTTCCTGAAAAATGCCGCCGCCGGCGCCGCCGTGCTCGCTGCCGCCCCTGCCGCCACTGCCAAGCCGGCAACTCTGGAGCGAGATACCCCCGCAATTCCCGCCTCGCCTGATGTGGAACACCGCCCCCCGCCTGCCGTCGAGATCCTCACCGCTGAGCGTACCGGCTCCGACTTCATGGTCGACGTAATCAAATCTCTCGACATCGAGTACGTATGCGCCAATCCCGGCTCCAGCTTTCGCGGCCTGCACGAATCGATCATCAACTACGGCGGGAATCGCCGCCCCGAGTTCATTACCTGCTGTCACGAGGAATCCTCCGTTGCCATGGCACATGGCTACGCCAAAATTGAAGGCAAGCCCCTCCTCGTCATGGCTCACGGCACGGTCGGCCTGCAGCACGCGGGGATGGCTGTGTACAACGCCTACTGCGATCGCGTCCCGATCGTCATCATTGGCGGCAATATCATCGACGCCACCAAGCGCATCTCCGCGGTCGAATGGGCGCATAGCGTTCAGGACGCTGCTGCGCCCCTTCGCGACTACGTCAAGTGGGACGATCTACCCATCTCCTTGCCCCACTTTGCCGAGTCCACCGTGCGCGCCTATAAGATCGCGATGACGCCGCCCATGATGCCGGTTTTGCTCATCGTCGACGGCGAGCTGCAGGAAAATCCCACGCCGAACGACGCGGCATTGCAAATTCCAAAACTAAGCTCAACCGGGCCCCCGCAAGGTGATTCCGGTTCCGTCGCGGAAGCGGCTCGTCTCCTGGTCGCGGCGGAAAACCCTGTCCTCATCGCCGGCCGCGCCGCGCGCACCCCCGCCGGCATGATTTATCTGATGGAACTCGCGGAAGCTCTGCAGATCCCCGTCATCGACCAGATGGACCGGATGAACTTTCCCACGCGCCACCCGCTCAATCAAACCGAGCGTGCCGGCGAGCTTATCGCCGGCGCCGACGTCATCCTCGGTCTCGAGGTCAATGATTTCTGGGGCGCCGTCCATTCCTTTCGCGATCAGATGGAACGCACCTCTCGCCTGGTCGCCCGGCCCGATGCCAAATCGATCACCATCAGCGCCGCCAGTCTCTTCTTCAAAAGCAATTATCAGAATTTTCAACGTTATCCCGAGGTCGATGTCGATATCGCGGCAGACGCCGAAGCCACGCTTCCGTCGCTCACCGAAGCAGTCAAGCGCCAGCTCAACGCCAGCCGCAAGAGTGCCCTGGCCGACCGCCGGGTCAGGCTCGCCGCCGCGCACGACAAGGCCCTCCAACGCGCGCGCGACGCCGCAGCGTACGCTTGGGACGCCTGCCCCATCAGCACCGCGCGTCTAGCCGCTGAACTGTGGGCGCAGATCAAAGAGGAAGATTGGTCGCTGGTCTCCAACGTCGCCTTGATGAGCCGCTGGCCTGTACGGCTCTGGGCTTTCGAGAACTATTACCACTTCATCGGGGGCGCGGGTGGGTACGGCATCGGCTATGGGGCGCCCGCCGCAGCCGGCGCTGCCTTGGCAAATCGCAAGCACGGCCGCATCAGTGTCAATATCCAATGCGACGGCGACCTCATGTACGGGCCCGGCGTTCTTTGGACTGCCGCGCACCATCGCATTCCGCTCCTCACCATCATGCACAACAATCGCGGCTACCATCAGGAACTCATGCAGGTGCAAATCATGGCCAATCGTCACAGCCGCGGTATCGATCGCGCCACCATAGGCACGACAATTTCCGATCCCCCGATCAACTACGCAAAACTTGCCCAAAGTATGGGGGTCTATGGGGACGGTCCCATCTCGGATCCCAAGGATCTTGGTCCCGCGATCGCGCGTGCGATTCAGGTCGTTAAGCGCGGCGAACCTGCGCTCGTCGATGTCCTCACTCAACCGCGTTAATGAGAGCAACATGAAGGCATCGTTTCTTGTCATTCTCGCCGTCGTCACCATCCTCGCACCCTTTGCGACCGCAAACGCACAAACTCCGAGTGGTGCACAAAACGGCAAGAAAGTCTTCGAGAAGCTGGGCTGCTCTCGCTGCCACGGAAGCGCCGGGGAAGGCATGCCTCAGACTGGAAACGGTCCTCCGAAAATCGCCGCCACGCATCTCTCGCTGCGTGAGTTCGTCGGGTCCGTTCGCGATCCCAAGGGTCAAATGCCACCATTTGGCGCAAAGCAAGTCTCCGACGCTGAGTTATCGGACGTCTACGCATTTCTTCAATCCATAGCTTCGCAGCCAAAACTGGAGCTTCCTTCTTCCGCAAACTCTGACAACGGCAAACGTTTCTACACATCCTTCGGTTGTTACGAATGCCACGGCCTGGAGGGACAGGGCTCCGCCCAAACCGGTGGTGCTCGTCTGGGGCCCCCCCAGATCCCGTTTTCGGGCTTCGCCGCATACGCCCGGCAACCGACCGGCCAAATGCCGCCCTACACTTCCAAGGCCATCTCCGATGCTCAACTCGCGGACATCTATGCCTTTCTTCGGTCCCTTCCGCGAGCCTCTCCGGCAAAGGAAATCCCACTCTTGAATCAGTAGTTTTCCTCGGGAGCCGGGACCGCACACGCGGCCACGGATGGTGCAGCGCAACAGGAAATCCTGGTAGTTCCGGTCTGGAGACAAAGGCGAATGACAAAGTGTCTATAGTTCATCCTATCGGCAAGACGAACCATAAGGTCCTGGACCAAGGTAAGATTTGTCATCCCGACCGTAGTGGAGGGACCTGCGGTTTCTTTTCTCCATCCTGAGAAAGCCACATCCGCTTTGAGTGCAGGCTAACCGCCGGCCACCGCTGCCACGACCAGAAAAGGCTCGGCCCCCGTCACCACTGCATCGGGCAGCGGAGCGTCCGGCAGTTCATGGGACAGATCCTCGGCGCAGGCAAAGAACCTTAGGAACGCCCGGCGCTGTTGCGTGACATGATCGCGGATCGTTCCGCGTAGCATCGGGTAGCAGGCCTCGAGCGCGTCGAGGACCGAGCGCTGNNCGGATCATGGCAGGGTCTGGACTTCGACCGACAGGACGGCTGGGAGATCCCGCGCGATGGCTGCCCAGCTATCGCCGGCGTCAGCCGATGCGTAGACCTGCCCGCCAGTCGTGCCAAAATACACGCCGCAGG
>PLZN01000464.1 GCA_003152195.1 Acidobacteriaceae bacterium | reverse complement strand
GCTTGCGTAGAATGATTCATGCCCGAAAGCGGCAGTCAGGGTAAAGCCTTTCTCAACAATCTTGTGGCTAGTGCCACGTGGTCTCTCTTGCCGTCCCTAGCTACAGCGATGTGGCAGTACGTAGGCCATCGTTCAGTGGATTGGTGGGGTATTGTTGCGCTATTTGCCATTACGTGTACGGCGTTCTGGTTTAGTCGCAAGAGAACTCCGAAGGTCCAGACCCAGAAACTCAAAATTCTCTCAGCGGTATATGGGCCTTACAAAGGAAAAGGTGTTGATGTCACGGAGGTTCTAAGGGGGCTGCTCACCAGCGATACGCTTGCGGTAATAATAAACAACGATCTTTTCGGCGATCCGGCTATCGGAAAAGCAAAACGGCTACAAGTCTCTTATTCCTACAGTAGTCCAGCCGTGGTGAAGATTGAGAGGCGAGAGAGCGATCTGATGGTTCTGCCGGAAGACACTTTCTTAAAGGAACAGGCTGACAATAACCATGCACAAGAGCCAACAAAGCATTTGGGACCGCCAACCGCGCAGGAACTGAGGGAGCAAGTGCTAAGCCTCGCTGGCGATCTCTGCGGATTCTTGATAGGGAATGGGAAGCCATTGGACACTCCCCATGTAGACGACGGCTTCGCGGGACTTGGATTGCCACCGGACGATCCAGAAATCAAGGCGCAGTTTACTTCGACATTTGGCACTCGCATTGCGGCCATAAAAGGCCGCCTGGGAGAGAGGGGCCTACTTGGCGAGAAATTAAATTTTTCCAGCATTGGAGACGCTCTGGATAGCTCGCCGGTTCGTAATGCAGGCGGCGTGCGCGAGATCATCAAATGCCTGGCTCTGGCGGCGAAGATAATAGAAGAGAGATTTATCCGAGGTAGCTCATTCGCCTTCGCATCCGGCGTAAGTTGTGCGGACCCTACAACTCCATCTAGGGATGATATTTTTGAAGTTATTTGGAAGCTAAAAGAGTTCCACAAATCGTTGCCCCTGCGCCCAGAGGTCCCCGCAATGGTGCCAGATTTAACAGCCGAAAACGCTGATGCATACGCGGCCCAAATGTCAGTCTCGATAAAGAAGTGGTCCGACCAGATACGGCATAGTTACGAGGGCACGTTCTCGTCGAAGGTCAGCGGTTTAATGCACAAACTGGGGTCTATGAAAGTGGACGTTAGCGCGCTGGACGAATATTCCAAGCGTGTGGAGACCGACGAAGACGTGAGCAATGTCATTGAAGCATTACAGAAGATAGCGTCGGGACTGGAGGGAAAGTGAAACCCGAATATCACGAAGGCCCGAAGGCGAGAGAGGCATTTGATAAGGGGATGACAAAACTCTTTCAGGCATCGAAGGAAAGCGCGAAAGAGAAACCGAAGCCCAAGCGCAAACGAAAGAAGGCCAGCAAGGACTAGCGTTTATGCATGCCTCGTCCTTGCCGTCTATCAGTGTGACGTAGCGGCTCCGACGCCGATCAGTTCTTTATAGGTGAGGCGCTTGTCGGCAACGTTACGCATTGCCATTTCAAACCGGGCCTGATCGCCTACGTTCTTGCAGTTGTTATACCGAAACGATTGCTCATCGAGGTAGCGGAACAGATGGAACGGCTCGACACCACGTAAGTTCCGCTGATACCGCGCTTCAAAAGCGACCAGAAGTTTTCCAGGCCATTGGTATGAATGCGCCCGTTCACATACTCGACAGCATGGTCAACAACTTGATGGGCATAGTCACCCGCCAACCCGTCGTAGGAAAGCAGAGCATCCGTATAGAGAGCCGCGCCAGCTTCAACGTGCCTCTTAACTTCCGCTTGCAGTGCTGTTCTCTTCCGGTTGGCAACCACGGTGGTGCGAACCTTGCCGCCACGTTGAAGGATGCCCATAACGGCAACCTTGTCCTTGGTGCCAGTCCCAGTGATCCTGCGTTGCCGCTTAGCAACGTGCATGTTGCGAGCTTTACCGCCGATGAAGGTCTCATCGGCCTCAACTTCGCCGGAGAGCATTCCAGGCGAATTGTCGTGCATTGCATTACGGATGCGATGCCCAAAAAAGCAACGAGGCCGATCTGCGTCGCGCCGGCGCCATGCGCTCCGAGAAGATCCTGAGCGAAGAGGATTGGGAGCATGTGCGCTACAAGCTGACGGAAACTGTTGCCCAGGTGGCGCGCTACAAAGCCGATGGACTTGCCTCCGAGTCGGAGTTGCACGCGGCAGATTTCGAACTAGGCCAATCGCGCATCACGGCCCCGTTCGACGGCGTGGTAGGACGCCGTTCGGCACATCAGGCCCAGGAGGTCAAGAAGGGCGACGCCCTGTTCTGGATCACGGCCCAGGCGCCTCTCCGCATCCTCTTCACCGTGCCTGAATCTGCCATGGCCTTCTCCCCTCGCGGGGCAAAACTTGAACTCATCACCGCGGACTATCCGCATCTCAAACAACCGGCAACCGTGTTCCGCGTCAGCCCGGTCGTCGACCCGGCGAGCGGTAGTATCGAGGTGATTGGCAGCCTCGATAGGCCGTCACCCTTGTTGAAGCCGGGCATGTCGATGCAGGTGAAGCTGAGCGCGCGATGAACCTGAGCGAGGCACTGGATGCAGCGCTGCCCGAGATTCCCCGCGCCAGGCTCTCGCGCAAGAACCCACCGCGGGTTGATCCCGATCTCATCATTCGGGAAGATGTAACCGACGGCGAACCGATCGTCGCAGTGTATCAACGAAGTACTGCCAACCTGTTACGCATGAAGCCGACGCAATGGCAGCTCGCTCGCCTCTTTGACGGAGTGCGTACCTACGAAGAGATTGCTGCGGCGTTCGAGGCCGAAACAGGCATCGCGATTTCCGCCGACGCGGTGCGGACCTTCGCCGAAAACATGGACGAGGGCGGCTTCTGGTACAAAAATCCGCAGGAAAAAAATATCGCCATGAACGCGTCTACCACGACTTCAGCAAGAAGAGCTTTTCCGACCTGGTGCAGTTCTGGTGGATGCTTCTGTTTATCGGTTTTATTCATGAGAGTTCCCATGGGCTCACCTGCAAGCACTACGGGGGGGAAGTCCACAGTATGGGTCTGATGTTTCTTTATATGACGCCGGCATTTTATGTGGACGTCACAGAATCCTGGATCTCTGCCAGCCGCCTGCAGCGCATGGCCACGATCATCGCCGGAATATGGATCGAGATGATGCTAAGCAGCATCGCCGTCATCGTTTGGACCAATACACAGCCGGGTGAATGGATCAACGACTTCTGTTACAAGCTCATTCTCCTCACCGGGATTGCCGTGGTCGTCATCAATCTCAATCCCCTCATCAAACTGGACGGCTATTACTTTTTCGCGGAATGGGTGCGCGTCCCCGATCTCAAGGAGCGTTCCACGTCATTTCTCATCGGCTGGATTCAACGCCATATTTTTCGCCTCTCCGTCGACGTACCAGTAGTCTCCCGGCGGCGGNNAACGTCTTCTACCACTGGTTCGCCGAGCTCGCGCTGGTCCCGGCGGCGGTGTTGGCATTCTTCATCTTTCGCTCCAGGCTGCGCGGGCTGCAAAACTTCGTTCTGGGCTTCTTCCGGACCAAGGCAGGCGAGGGGGCTTTCCGACTCACGCCTCTGCGCGCTGTGCTTGCGGCCGCCTTACTCGCCCTTTTCTTTCTGCCCATCATGCGCGAGCGCCTGAATGCCTACTTCGTCGTCGAGCCCCGGGACACCCACCAGGTGCATGCCGGCGTTCCGGGAAAGGTCCTCGCCGTGTATGTGAAAGAGGGCGACGCGGTGAGCAGCGGGCAGGTGATGGCCAGGCTGCAGAGTCTGAATGAGGCCAGCGCCCGCGAAGAGGCGGCGGAGCAGGTCGCTTCCGCGCAAGCCCAGGTCTTCTCCGCGGAGCTGCAGCATTCCGGGCTGGGCCCGGCGCTGGTTGCGCACCAGGCCGCGCGCGGCAGCAGCGCGATCGCGCGCGAAGAGGGTGCCCGGCCAGGTGTGCTCTTCCAGCGCCGCCAGCGCGTCGGGCGTTAGGCGCTTCTGCTCCAGTCCGTTGGCCAAGAGGTGGACACGCAAAAAGTAGTCCGCAAGCAGCGCGATATCCCCGGCACGCTCGCGTAGCGGCGGCAAGTGGATCGGCACCACATGAATGCGGTAGTAGAGGTCTTCGCGGAATTTGCCGGAGCGCGCCAATTCTTCCAACGGCTCGTTGGTGGCACAGATGAGCCGGAAGTCGATCTTGCGGCTTTGCCGGCCGCCAGCCGCTGCACCTGCCGGTCTTCGAGCACGCGCAGCAGCTTGGTCTGCAGTGGAAGGGTCAAGGTCGCAATCTCATCCAGAAAAAGGGTGCCGGTGTCGGCCAGCTCAATCTGCCCTGGTTTCGTATCACTGGCGCCGGTAAAGGCGCCCCGTTCGTGGCCGAAGAGCTCCGACTCGATCAGGTTCTCGGGCAAGGCAGCGCAGTTCAGGCTGATGAAAGGCTTTTTCCGTCTGCTGCTGAGGGCAACGATGGCGCGCGCCACCAATTCTTTGCCGGTGCCGCTCTCTCCGCGTACGATCACGTTGATGCGGCTGTCGGCAACCTGTGAGATCGCGTCGTAGACCCGCCGCATCGCCTCGCTTGCTCCCACCAGGTCCTGGAACTTGCTGCGCTCCATCTCCTCGATGCGGTCTTCCAGCGTGGTCTTCAGAACCAGGCGCAGCTCAGAAGGATCGATCGGACTATGGAAGTGGGCATCGCTTCCCGCGTCGACTGCCTGCTTCTCGACTGCCCGGGCACGTGATCGGCTCAGCGAGATCAGAACCAGGCCACGTTCCAGGATGCGCAGCTCGCGCAGCACCCGAACGCCGGCATGAGCCTCATCGCCCTGGGTATCGATATCGGCCAGCACGGCCTGAGCCCGCTCTTCACGGACCCAGATCGCGGCATCTCCGTAGTGGTTACGGTGGCGCACTCGGTACCACGGCGCCAGCTCCGCCTCAATTTCTCCCTGAAAGTCCTCATCGGCCGTAAGCATACAGACTACCGGCAGGGTTTCCTTCGGTAAGGCTCCGGCGTGGCCAGTGCCGGTGAGACGATGCAGATTGGGCATGTGTCAATTCATTCTACGGAGGAGGTGCGAGATGGCCAGCACACTGGCCGATAAAAATAAGCGTGAGTCGTGTAGAAAAGAAACCTTCCGGCCGCTCATTGCCCCCAGGCCTGCTGGAGGAACAGATACCTGTCGCCATGCTGGTCCGGAGCGGCTCCAGGATCCGGGCTCAAGCGCATTACCTGCCAGTTGCCTGCCGCGTCGTAGGCGGGCCAGTGTGGCACTCCCGCACCGTTTGGATCGCCGGTCTTGGCGAAGTTCGTCCAAAATGTCTGCATCAGCTCGGAAAGCTGGTAGTCCTCCGGCCTCCACGGAGCTCCCTTGCGTGAGTCCAGGTTGCCGAAGACGTACTCAATTTCATCGGAGTGGAAGGCTCCTGCAGAGATCGGATGGAAAGGGTCTCCCGGCGAGGGAAGAGCGAATAAATATCGGTAGACCGTGGCGCCACCGGTCTTTACCTGCGCTTCCAGCCAGGCCCAGGTGGAATAGACCAGGAAGCGGTCGCCGGCAAAGTCTTCCGCGGCGCGCAGCGCCTCAGCGTCATCGTTGGCGTGGTACACCCTGAGGAAGTCTTCGGCCTGCGGGCCAAATTCCTTGACCGCCGTTGCCCGCAGACCTTCCATCGTCTGTTGTTCCGGCTTCTTCAAGACTCCGCTGCTTGCTTCATCCTGGTTCCAACCGGCAAGCAGAGGCACGTGGGCCTGATTGCCCGCGGCAAAGATAGCCGGGACGCTTTGGGGCAGAAAGTAGCCGTCTGTATCCGGCGCAAAGGGAGATTTGCCGAGACCTTTACGGGTGGCCATCTCCATGATCTCTTCGGTGCTCTTAGCTCGCAGCGTAGCGAGACTGCTGTCTCCGATCGTGCGCTGAACATAATTCTCATTCGCCTTCTCGGCCTCCTGCAACGGGGGAAAACTCAGTTCCTTGCTGGCAAACGCTCCGCCGCTTTCTCCGATGGCATGCGCGAACAAACCTTTCGCCAGTGGCGATGCCATTTGTGCGCTGACGGCAAAAGAACCTGCGGATTCGCCGAAGATGGTCACATTGCCGGGGTCGCCACCAAAGTTGGCTATGTTGCGCTGCACCCACCGCAGACAGGCCAACTGGTCCAGCAACCCGTAGTTGCCGGCCGAGTGGTGGGGATCTTCGGCGGCCAGCTCGCGCGTGGCGAGGAATCCAAAAATGCCCAGCCGATAATTCATGGAGACAACCAGCACGCCTTTGCGGGAGAGATGTTCGCCGTCCTGACGCGGCTCCGAAGTGCCCCCGCCCACAAACCCGCCGCCAAAAATCCACACCATCACCGGCAGTTTGCCCTTGGGTTTGCCGGCGGGTGTCCAAACGTTGAGTGTGAGGCAATCCTCGCTCTCGCCCGGATCACGGAACACCATGTCGGCGTAATGTTCCTGTTGCATACAGCGGGAGCCGAAGCTTGTGGCCTGCCGCACACCATGCCATTTGGCTGCGGGTTGCGGGGGCTTCCAGCGTAGCGGGCCGATGGGAGGCGCCGCAAAGGGGATACCGAGAAAGTCCCGCGCCTGCCCGTCTGCGCTCATCTTCCCCTGGACCTTGCCGCGATCCGTCTTGACTATCAGGTCATCGCTGGCCTGAGCCGCGAGCGCAAGCACGGCGATCCCTGCAGCGCCGCAAAGGTACTTCACCATAAAACTGTTGAACATCGGCACTCCCCAGACTGCGATCGCATGACGGCCCTAATTTATCAGACGGCTGGCGGATCGCTGCTGCGCATAGTTGCTCCACGCCGGCGCGAGGCGCTGCTACACTCAAAACCGGATGGAACCATGCCTCTGTCTTTGTATTTGATCGTCGTTAGCGTGGCCTATCTGCTGGGTTCCATTCCATTCGGGTTCCTGCTGGTGCTGCTGGTGCGCAAGGAGGATATCCGCGCGAAAGGCAGCGGCAACATTGGCGCCACCAATGTGCTGCGGTCGGGCGCGAAGGGACTGGGCATCCTCACTTTTGTTCTCGACGGGAGCAAGGGCTATGCCGCAGTTGCAGTGGCAGAATTCCTGACTCGGAACGCTGGCCCCGCGGTACTGCAGAATGCCGCCCTCCTCGCCGGACTGTTCGCAATTCTGGGCCATATGTTTCCCGCCTGGCTGCGCTTCAAGGGTGGCAAAGGGGTGGCCACTGCCTTTGGCGTCTTCCTCGCGCTATGTCCCCTGGCGGCGCTGTCCGCGCTCGGAATATGGCTCGCCGTGGTGTACCTGACCCGGTATGTCTCCCTGGCTTCGATCCTGGCGGCGGTGGTGCTTCCCTTCCTTACGCTGTGGCTGTCACCGGCGAACTATAGCTACGCATTTCGCTCGATTGTCTTCGCCTCCTGCTGGGTGGTCATCGTGAAGCATCGGGAAAATATCCTGCGCCTGCTGCACGGCACCGAACATCGCTTTGGCGCATCAAGGAAGACGGCGGCATGAGCCGCATTGCCATCGTGGGCAGCGGTTCCTGGGGAACCGCGCTCGCCTTGAGCCTGGCTCGCCGGGGCGACCACTCCATCGCTTTGTGGTCACATTCGGCGGGGGTGGCGGAGACAATCCGGAAGCAGCGGGAGAATGTAGCGTATCTTCCCGGATTTCCCATCCCTCCACAGGTCACTCCAACCACGGATCTGGCCGCGGCGGTGGTGGGCGCGGATATTGTGATCAGCGCCATACCGTCGCAGCATGTGCGGGAGATCTACCAGACGATGGCGCCCTTTCTGCAGCCGCGGCAACTGCTGGTAAGCGCCACCAAAGGTATTGAAGACCAGACGTTTCTCCGCATGACGCAAGTCATCGAGCAGGTTCTCGACAGCCACCGATCACTGCCGCCATGCGGTGTGCTGAGCGGGCCGTCGTTCGCGCAGGAGGTGGCAACCGGCGCCCCCACCGCGATCACCATCGCCTGCGCGGAAAGCCGGCTTGCCAACCAGCTCCAGGAGGAGCTCAGCGCACCCGGACTGCGGCTCTACACCAACGATGATGTGATCGGAGTAGAGATGGGTGGCGCGCTCAAGAATGTCATCGCGATCGCCGCGGGAATCGCGTCCGGGCTGGGACTGGGGCACAATAGCGCCGCAGCCATCATCACCCGTGGCATAGCAGAGATCACACGCCTTGCCGTGGCATGTGGGGCCCGCAGGGAAACGCTGGCCGGGCTTTCCGGGCTGGGCGACCTGGTGCTCACCTGCANNGAGATGCCCATCACCGAGCAGATGTCCGCAATCCTGGAGCATGGCAAGGCGCCCCAGGACGCGATCCGCGAATTGATGGCGCGGCCCGGCCGTGACGAATAGAGCATGCTGATCCCTCTGCCCTTGAGCGGTTTTCACAGTAGGTTTACAACGAAGGGAAAGACATTTTCGTGGTTTTCTCTCAAAGAAAACCACACCTCACGATCTATGCGAGGCCGGGGTAACTGTGAAACCGCTCTTGTACACTCAGGTCATGCGGTATCGAGTGCCTGGTAGATGATTCAGACCCTGTTCGGCAGCCTGGAAGAACCCGAGAAAAAAAACATATTCGGTCGCATGAAGGAGGCGGTCTCGCGCACGCGAGAGACCCTGGCCGACCGGCTCGAAGGCATTGTCGCCCTGACGCACGAAGTCGACGAGGCCACTCTCGAGGAACTGGAAATGACTCTCCTGGCCTCGGATCTCGGCGTCGCCACGTCCACGGAGGTCATCGCCGCCCTCCGCGCGCGGGTAAAACGGCATGAGGTTCATAATGGCGCCGAGCTGAAGCAGCTACTCAAGGCGGAGATCCAGTCCATTCTTGACGCCCGGGAGGAACAGGACTTCTTCAAGCCCCGGTACACAGCGCCGCCTGCAGTCATCATGTTGGTGGGCGTCAACGGCACGGGCAAGACGACCACCTCAGGGAAATTGGCATTTTATTTCCGTCGCCAGGGCAAGACCGTTTTGCTTTGTGCTGCCGACACCTTCCGCGCCGCGGCCATCGAACAGCTTGAAGTCTGGGGCCAGCGCACGGGCGTCGAGATGATCAAGACGCGGCCGGGTGGGGACCCCTCCGCCGTTCTCTTCGATGGCATGCGAGCGGCCCAGGCACGCGCCATCGATGTCCTGATCGTGGACACAGCCGGCCGATTGCACACCAAAGACAACTTGATGGCTGAGTTGGACAAAATGCGGAGGACAGCGCAACGGATCATACCCAGTGCCCCGCATGAGGTCCTGCTGGTGATGGATGCGACCACGGGGCAGAATGGATTGCAGCAGGCGCGGCTCTTCACCGAATCCGCGGGCGTCACGGGCATCGTGCTCACCAAGCTCGACGGCACAGCCAAAGGTGGCATTGCGGTCGCCATTGCTCGCGAGCTCAAGCTTCCCGTCCGGTACGTTGGCGTGGGGGAGAAGTTGGAAGACCTTTTGCCGTTTGACAGCAAGGCTTTCGTGGATTCCATGCTGGGCAACTAAAGCAGATTTCCGGAGGACTTCGTCGTGCCACCAATCAAAGGGTGCCCCATATCTCGCCCGTTTTTGGCGAGATGTGGGAGACGCAGACCTTGATTTGGGTCGTTTAAGAATTCGGTATGGCGAAGGCTGCCAAATGGAACGCCGTGGAATCCCACATCTCGCCAAAAACGAGCGAGATATGGGGCACCCAAGATCCGTGGTCAGGACAGTGTTTCGGAGTACGGACCGCAACGCAGAATCAAGGAAATTCCACTAGAGCCGCTGCGGAGCAGACCAAGATGGGGTACGACCCGCTTAGCCAGATTGATCAGCTTGATCGGCATTGGATGGAGCTTGCCTTGCGGCAGGCCGAGCAGTCCGTCGGCCTCGCCTCTCCAAACCCAGCGGTCGGCTGCGTGCTCGTCCAGGGCGATCGTTTGGTGGGCGAAGGCTTCCATGCGTTCGACCTTCGAGACCATGCCGAGATCGTTGCTCTCAAACAGGCAGGAAGCCAGGCGCGGGGAGCGACAGCCTATGTGACTCTCGAGCCCTGCAGCCACCACGGACGAACCGGGCCCTGCGCGGATGCATTGTTAGCCGCGGGAGTGGAACGGGTCGTGGTGGCAACGGTCGACCCCAACCCGGCGGTCCACGGCGTGGGCATCGCCAAGCTCCGCGCGGGTGGCGTTGAAGTCCGCGCTGGTGTGCTTGCGGAGCCGGCCCGCAGGCTCAACGATGGCTTCGCAAGATTTGTCACGGCTGGGCTTCCTTTCGTCACCATGAAGGTTGCCGCCACGCTCGATGGCCGCATCGCGGCGGCTGAACGCCTTGCCGGTGCTCCCTATTGGATCACCGGCGAGGAAGCTCGCGCCGAAGTGCACCGGATGCGCCACGCCGCGGATGCGCTGGTCGCCGGAGTGGGAACTATTCTCGCCGATAATCCTTTGCTGACGGATCGGAGCGGCCTGCCACGGCGCCGGCCATTGTTGCGGATTGTGCTGGATTCTGCGCTGCGTACGCCCCTGGGCTCTCAGCTGGTCGAGACCGCTCACGAGGACGTCCTCATATTTTTCACCCATGCCAGCGTCGCGGCCCAGCAGGCGCTCGAGAAACGCGGGATTCGCCTGCAGCAGATCGGGCAAGACCGGCCAGGAGAACGCGTTGCCCTTCCCCAGGTATTGGAGTCGCTCGGCCGAATGTCTATCACCAGCCTGTTGATCGAAGGCGGCGCGCAAGTTCATACCGCCGCACTCAACCAGGGTCTGGTGGATAAACTCATGCTGTTTTACGCGCCCACATTTCTCGGGGACGCAGCGGTCCCGATGCTTGGCGCCATCAACGAGCTGCCACGGATCCAACAGTACTCACTGAAAACATTTGGCAAGGATTTCGCGTTGGAAGCGTACCTGCGCGATCCGTGGAAAGACATACCTGGTATGGATAAACTAATTTAGGTCACTGCTATGTTTACCGGGCTGATAGAAACCACGGGCACCATCCTCGCCGTAGAGCGGCGCGAGGGTTCGATGCGGATTGCGATCACCGCGCCTGGCATTGCGCTGCGCACCGGAGACAGCATTGCCGTCAGCGGAGTATGCCTGACCGCCTTGGATATCGAGCCGGAGTCAAATCCGCCGCGCTTCCATGCCGACCTCGCCGCGGAGACCGTGGCGCGGACTTCCCTTTCCCTGCTTAACCCTGGGGCGACGGTGAACCTGGAGTTGCCGACGCCGGCGGGCGCGCCGCTTGGCGGGCACGTCGTGCAGGGCCATGTCGACGGCACGGCCACGCTATTAAGCCTCGAGCCAGTTGATGCGGACGCGGACCCCGGGATCACCGATTGGTGGCTCAGGGTTGCTGTTCCCGCCCACGTAAGCCGCTACATGGTGGAGAAGGGCTCGATTGCGATCGAGGGAATCAGCCTGACCATCGCTCGCTGGGAGCCGGGTACGGCGGAAGGTGACCTGGTCCACGTTGCCGTCATCCCCCACACCTTCGCGCGAACGAATCTGCACACTGTGAAGCCGGGCCAGGCCCTCAACATCGAAGCCGATGTGCTGATCAAGTTCATGGAGCAGCGCTCGCTCCAACCCCAGTTCGAACTTACGTTGGAATATCTGATAGCCAATGGTTACTAGAGGCCTTCTTCACGGAACGTCCTGCGATCGTCAACTAACACTCAACTTCCGGCTCATGATCCAGGAGTAACTATCGGGAAGCCGCACCGTTTCAGGGAACTTTGCGGAACCCGGGCAGGATACGCGCGCTCCCGCGAAACAAATGATATTGCTGGAAGTGGACGACATTCAGCCAGATCAACTCTAATCCCTGCGAGAGAGCGATGCCCTTCAGGGGGCAGATGTATGTCTTGCCCCCAATCTCCACGGGACCGTATTCGACCACGATCCTCGCGGTAAGAAACGGGTTGGTCGGCTCCGGGTATGCTCTCAGGACCAGGCGAAGGACCGCTCCATTGGACGGGTCGATCGCGATCTCTCCCTCGTAGCCGGAGAATTGATTCTCTACTTCATAATGGGACTTTTCAGCGTTGACTGAGTAGCGGTATACCGCCTCTGGTCCTGCCGCTCCTTGCTCCCAGTGACTCCAAATCAAATTGCCTTGCGCAGCATCCAGCAGAGCCGTACCCAGGATGGGTCCAAATTCTCCCGATGTGGTCAACCCCGGCGCTCCGGATTTGGACCCACTGGATTGCAGGCTTTCGTCGCCGTCGCGGTAAAGTACGACAGCGCTATATTTGCCGGCCGGATGCAACGGCTTCTTTAACCACAGATCGCCTTGAAAGCTGCTCGTAACTCGCCTTGCGAAGAGATTCGGCAGTTGGTGAATCGTCTTCTTTACATAGTCGACGGTTAACGCGATCATCGTGCGCTGGGCTGCGGGGTCTGGCTTCGCTAGGTCAGGAATCTCGGCGGCGGGAGGATCGAGAAATGCCGACACATCGGACAGCACCACTAAAGACCTCCTGGACTGAGGGCCTGGCGCCTCCGACTCTGCGCGTGCAAGCCCGGCCAAACTCAGCCGTTCGGTCAATTCCAGCTTAGAGAGCTGCTGTGCAATCTCCGAATCTCGTTGGCCGCGGGCCGCGGCCAGCGTTTGCTCCAACTGCTCCACCGAAATCCGGTCGGCCGCAAGCGCTGGGATTGCGGTAGCCACCAGCAACAACAGTACCTTTCCCAGCTTGATGAGCGAGCGTAAAGCCCAAAACTGCCTTGACAGCAAATGTGAAAGCGCTGCGGGGAAGTTGGGGCTTTTATCCATGACAAACCGTGATCATCCTCCGTCCCTATAGACGCTGCAATCTGAGCTTGGATCCGCTTCCAGACCCTCGCGGCGAACAGTTCCGGATCGGTGGCATTTCACAGAGTCTCTGGAAACTCAGCCTTGCGGTCGCATCTGTGCCGGTCCTTCGCCAACCGCTCGTGGTGCACTCAGACCGGGGTGATCCGGGCCCGATCCCGGTGCTATTATCAGGAAGTGCCGGGTCCTACGCGACGCAACCCCGCCAACCCCGCCAGGTCCGGAANNACCGCGGCGCCGGCCGGGGAGACCCAATCCTGGATCGTCTATCCCCACTTCGCGAATGCCTTGCCGCGCACTTGCCATGTTCACGCTGTTGCTAGACCAGATTTCCTACCACGCAGTCGAGTAAACGGAGAAGACCATTGAGCATCGTATTGCGTCCGCGGACATCACGGCGCGCCAAGATCAGCGCTCTGGGAACCTATGTGCCGCCTCGCATCCTTAACAACGCCGATCTGGAGCGGCTGGTAGACACTTCGGATGAATGGATCATGCAGCGCCTCGGCATCCG